>CAZWRQ010000417.1:0-2524 GCA_964636395.1 uncultured Holophagales bacterium | reverse complement strand
CGCAGTCGATGCGCATCGACTGCGGCTCCGCGCGCTGGTGAGGAGGGGGACGCGGGGCGCGGCAGGGCGCCCCGCGTTCACCCCTTCCGGACCCGTTTCGCCGCGGGCTTCTTCTTCTCCGCGGCGGCGGCCGCGGCAGCAGCCACGGCCGCGGCCTCGGGCACCTTCGTGACGAAGGCCCATGCCTCGAGGTCCGCGGCTGGAGCGTCGAAGTCGCACCCTTCCTTCTCGCAGACGTAGAAGGCCCCCGCCTTCCGGTCCCTCACGAGGAGATAGGGCGCGCCGCACGCGGGACAGGCCTTCGGCACCGGGCGCGCCCGGAAGTTCCTCGCGCACGTGGGGTAGTTCGAGCAGCCGTAGAACGGCCCGAAGCGCCCCTTCCGGACGAGGATCTCGCCCGTGCCGCAATCGGGGCAGGCGACGTTCGTCGACGTGACGGGCTTCGGCGGCCGGTAGCGGCAGGCGGGGTAGTTCGAGCAGCCGACGTAGTCGCCGAACCGTCCGTGCCGGGCGACGAGGTCGTGGCCGCAGAGGGGGCACTTCTCCCCGGTCGGCACGTCCGGGCGCGCCTCGGCCTTGCCGTTCGCCACCTTCACGGCGACCGTGAATCGGCAGTTCGGATACGCGGTGCAGCCGAGGAACGCGGAGCCGTCCCGCCCCGTCCGGAGCTTCATCGGGCTGCCGCACTCGTCGCACGTCTGCCCCTCCAGCTCCGACGCGTCGACCGGGTCGTCCTCCGGCTCCGGAACGTCGACCGTGTAGTCGCACCCGGGATAGCCGGCGCAGGCGACGAAGAGTCCGTTCTTCCCCATCCGGAGGCGCAGCTCGTCGCCGCTCTTCGGGCACTTCTCGCCGACCCCCTCGGGGAGCGGGAAGCCCGGGAGGCGCTTCTTCACCTCGGCGAGGGCGAGCCCCGCCTTCACCGAGATCATCTTCTTCAGGGCGCGGTCGCGGTCCTTCGTGAAGCGAGCGTCGAACTCGCCGACCGCCTTCCGCCAGTCGAGCTTCCCCTCCTCGACCTCGTCGAGCTCCTCCTCCATCCGGGCCGTCGACTCGGTCTGGAAGAAGTCGTCGAACCCCTCGCGCATCAGGTCGATGACGAGGCGGCCGAGGAGCGTCGGGAGGAAGCGGCGGTCCTTCTTCCTCACGTACTCGCGGTCCTCGATCTTCCGGAGGATCTCCGCGTAGGTGGAGGGTCGGCCGATGCCGTTCTCCTCCAGGAACTTCACGAGCGAGGCTTCGTTGAAGCGCGGCGGCGGCTGCGTCTCGTGGTCCTCGACCGCGCCCTCGGCGAGGCGCAGGACGTCCCCCTCGCCGAGCTGCGGCAGGCGGACCTTCCCCTCTTCGGCGTCGCCGTTCCCCTCCCCTTCGGCCTCCTCCCCTTCGGCCACCTGGCCGTAGACGCGGAGCCAGCCCGGGTCCTTGAGGACCGATCCGCTCGCGCGGATGCCGGCGACGTCCGCGCTCCCGGCGCGGGTCGCCTCGATCTCGACGGTCGTCACGTCGGAGACGGACGGGGCCATCTGCGAGGCGACGAAGCGGCTCCAGATCAGCCGGTAGAGCTTCAGCTCGTCGGCGGAGAGGTCGCCCGCGACGGCCTCCGGCGGGAGGTCCATCATCGTCGGACGGATCGCCTCGTGCGCGTCCTGGGCGTCCTTCTTCTGCTTGAAGCGGCGCGGCTCGGCCGGAAGGGCGTCGGGGCCGAACGTGGCACCGATGTACGACCGGACCGCGCCGAGCGCCTCCTCGGAGACGCGTGTCGAGTCGGTGCGCATGTAGGTGATGAGGCCGACGGAGCCGCGTCCCGCGATCGTCTTCCCCTCGTAGAGGCGCTGCGCGACCTGCATCGTCCGCCTCACGGTGAAGCCGAGCGTCCGGGCCGCCCCCTGCTGGAGCTTCGAGGTGGTGAACGGGGGGACCGGGTTCGTCCGCTTCTCGCGCGCCTCCACCGAGGCGATGCGGAAGGCGGAGGCGCGCAGGTGCTCGAGGACCTCCACGGCCGCCTCGCGCGTGGCGAGGCGCGGGTCGGTCCCGTCGAATCTCAGCTTCGCGCCGCGCCAGGCCACCGTCCGGGCCGGGAAGAGGGACTCCCCCTTCGCGAGCTGGAGCGGGACGGAGAAGTAGGGGACGGGGACGAAGCGCTCCCGCTCGGCCTCACGCTCCACGATGATCCGGAGCGCGACGGTCTGGACGCGGCCCGCGGAGAGCCCCCGCCAGACCTTCTTCCAGAGGAGGTCGGAGACCTCGTAGCCGACGAGCCTGTCGATGATCCGGCGGGCCTGCTGGGCAGCGACGCGGTCCGCGTCGATCTCTCCGGGGCTCGCGATCGCCTTCTGGATCGCGCCCTTCGTGATCTCGTTGAACTCGGCGCGGTGGAAGCGGGCGTTCGGGGCCGAGGGGCGGAGGAGCTCGTGGAGGTGCCAGCAGATCGCCTCGCCCTCTCGGTCGGGGTCGGCGGCGAGGTAGATGTCCTCCGCCCCCTTCGCCAGGCGCTTCAGGTCGGCGATCGTCCGCTGCTTTCCGG
>CAZWRQ010000416.1:0-2535 GCA_964636395.1 uncultured Holophagales bacterium | reverse complement strand
CGACGACCGGAAGGCCGTAGATCGAGCGAAGCTCCTCCGCCTGCGTCGCGGCCGTCCCGGTCATCCCCGCGCGTGGAGGGCAAAGAGTCCGCGGGCGCTTGGGACCTTTGCGGCGGGAATCAGGGGCCGGCTCGAGACGTGGAGGCCCGCCGGCCTGACCTGACCGTCACTGCCATCCTGGACCAGCCCGAAGAGGCGGTCAGCTTCTTCTTTCGGGCTATTCCCGCCTCACGGTCAGCAGCGCCGCGCGCCCGGCCTCGGTCATGCGGTACTGCTGCTTCGAGCTTCGCGGCTTGTCCGGGATGGTCATCTCGAGCAGCCCGGCCTCGAGCAGTGGCGCGACGACCTGGTCTCGGAACTTCGTACGGTCCGTCCGTCCCGAGGGGACCATGAGCTCCGCCAGCGGGTGCGGAACGGCCGCAAGCTCGAGCACTTGAACCTGGTACGCACTTAGTGCCGACTTGGTGCCTACTTGGTGCCCGCCTCGCACCAAGTTCCCCGTCCCGGCGACGACCTCGGCTCTGAACGTCACGGTCACCGCACCCGCCTCATCGACGAACTCCGGGTCGGGGATGCCGTACGCCCGACAGGCTTCGATGACCCGGTTCGTGCCTCGGCCCCACGCCTCGACCGCGCCGGTACGATGGAAGGCCTCGGCGATGAGCGGGTTGCGTCGGACCGACAGGTGCTCCCGCGAGAGCTGTTCCGCGCGCACGCCCGACGGGAAGTCACCGATGCTGCGCACCTCGATGCGGTCATCGAAGACGGCGATGGCGACGTACGAGCTCGGGTTGCTCACGTCGCGGTGGATGACGGCATTGAGGACGATCTCACGCAGCGCCTCCGCGGGCACCGGCAGGCGGTCCTCGCGGTTGATGGCGCCCTTCGGGAAGCGCGCGGAGAGCGGCAGCGTCCGGTCGAGCCACGCGATCGCCTCGCGGACCATCGCGAACGCGTGCAGGTACTCCTGCTTGTTGTCGAGGATGTCGCCGGTGATCTTCGTGCCCCGGAAGCGCCCGAGCTTGAGCAGCGCCTGCGGGAAGTCGGGCAGGAACCTCATCCCATAGAGCATCTGCGCGGCCTGCGTGACCTGCCCGTCGATGCGCAGGCCGAGCCGGTCGAGGATGTCGCCGACGTTCGTGCTCGTCCCGGCCGAGAGCCGTCGTTGCTCGATGGCGGTGGCGCGCGTGAGGAGGATCTCCTCGCGGTCCAGGTCTTCGAGACGCACCCCCACTGCGGCTTGGTTCTCCCATCGATGCCGGCTGTGGCTGCGATCGAGCAGCTGGCGGCCGTACTCCTCCTGCGACATCACCGTGGTCGTCGAGCCCATGCGCTTGTAGGGCTTCGACTCGAAGACGAACGGCGCGAACTGTCGAGAAGGCGCGGCCTCGAGGATGATCACCTGCCGGCCGCTTCCGACCTCCACCCGGCTCATCGCGACACGGGCGGGCGGCTCGAAGCGGCCGAGCATCGCCGCGATGTCGCGGAGGGTGACGTCCGCAACCTCCTGGCCGACGAGCCTGCCGTCGGGGCCGACGCCGATCAGCACCTTGCCGCCCTCGCCGTTCAGGAAGGCGCAGAGCGTCTCCCCGGCGCGCCTCAGCTCGGCCGTCGAGCGCTTGAACTCGAGTGTGTCCGACTCGCCCTGGGCGACGAGGGCTTTCAAGTCGTATGCCTTGGACATCGTCATCCGGCCGCAAGTGCCGTAGTCCAGCCGATAGTGCTCTCGAGATCCCGCACCGCCACGGCGGCCTTGGCCTGCGCGAAACCATGAGGCTGGTCGGCGGCGAGCGCCTTGAGCGTGAGCACGTCTCGGGGCGCCGGCTCCCCGCCCGGCGTTCGAATGGGTTTGGGCCGCATCAGAGCTCAAAGCGTACCACCGGGCTCTGTGGGCGCACGGGGCCGACGAGCGGTCCGGGCTATCCGGGTTGCGCTACCCCGGCCCCATCATCCCCTTCGCGAAGCGGACCAGGTTTTTCGCCATCCGCTCCATCGTCGAGCCGAAGGGCTGGTCGTTGATCAGGTAGGTCCAGGTGGAGGAGGGGCTCGCGAGGCCCTCGCGCCCGAGGTCAACTCCGTCCGCGGTGACCTCCGCCGTCTCGAAGGTCGCGGCGATGCGCGCGTCGAGCTCGCGGAGGAGGTCGGCGAAGAGGGCGACGAGCGCCCGCTGGTACTCGCCGAGAGGGTCCTGCCCCCCGAGCGTCCGGAGCGAAATCCCCTCCCTGAGCTCCGCGACGTTCTCGAGGTGATCGGACCAGAGGGCGTCGATCCAGGCGATCGTCAGGTCGCGCTCAACGCGCCGCGCGAGCTTTTCGCCGAAGGCGTCCCGGACGGCTGCCCACCGGTCGGGGGCGGCGAGCTCGAGGAAGCCGGTGGGCGCCTCGTCCCGCCGCGCCGCGAAGATCTGCCGCTGGCTCTCGAGGAGCCGGTCGTAGCGAAGCAGGGTCTTCCGCGCTGAGCGTGGGCGATCGCCTCGCCCACGGCCGGATCGCGGACCGGGCCGCTCTCGGCCCAATCCCGCAGGGGACGCGGCAG
>CAZWRQ010000415.1:0-2620 GCA_964636395.1 uncultured Holophagales bacterium | reverse complement strand
GTCGCCGACGTCCCCGTATTCGAGGAACTCGCTCCGCAGCGAGGTGAGCTCGACTCCGGACTCCTCGGCCCACTCCTCGACGAACTCGACGACCTTCCCGAGGAGAGGCTCGAGCCCGGAACGGTCCGGGCCGACCGCCGCGACGCCGACGGCGGCGCGCTGGAGGAGGTCGTGGTGGGCGACCTCGGCGGCCGAGATCTCGAAGCCGCCGCGCAGGCGCGCCTTCAGGGGGCGCAGGAAAGCCCGCTTCTCCTTGAGCCCGCGGCAGGTCGGGAGGTGGAAATCGAAGACGGCGAGGGCGACGACCATCGGTTCTCCGGGACGACGAGGTTCCGGGGGGGCCTCCCCGGGGCGTGCGCCCCGGGGAGGGCTTCCGGCCCTACGTCAGCGAGGCGGCGACCTCCTCGGTCACGAAAGCCTCGATGACGTCGCCGACCTTGACGTCCTGGTAGCCGGCGATTCCGATGCCGCACTCGAAGCCGCTCTTGACCTCGGAGGCGTCGTCCTTGAAGCGGCGAAGCGAGCCGATCTTCCCCTCGTAGATGACGCGGTTGTCGCGGAGGAGACGGGCGTTCGCGCCGCGCGGGATGACCCCGTCTACGACCATGCATCCGCAGATGAGGCCGATCTTCGGGATGCGGAAGGTCTCGCGCACCTCGGCGCGGCCCTTCGCGACTTCCTTCTGGACGGAGTCGAGGAGGCCGGCCATCGCCTTCTTGATCTCGTCGGTCAGGTTGTAGATGACCGAGTAGAGGCGGATGTCGACGCCTTCCTTGTCGGCGAGCTCCTGGGCCTTGCGTTCCGGCCTCACGTTGAAGCCGATGACGATGGCCTCGGAGGCCGAGGCGAGGAGGACGTCGTTCACGGAGATCGCGCCGACGCCGGAGTGGAGGACGTTGACCTTTACCTTGGCCGTCGAGAGCTTGTTGAGCGACTGGGTGATGACCTCCTCGGAGCCGTGGACGTCGGCCTTGAGGATGATCGGGAGCTCCTTGACCTCGCCCTTGGCCATCCGGCTGAAGAGCGAGTCGAGCGAGAGGCGCGAGGACTTGGCCAGGGCCTCCTCCCGCTCCTTCTGCTGGCGGAAGCCGGTGACCTGGCGGGCCTTCGACTCGTCGTCGACGACCTGCAGGGAGTCGCCCGAATTCGGAATGTCCTCGAAGCCCATGACCTCGACGGGGGTCGCGGGGCCCGCCTCGAGGACGCGCTGGCCGCGGTCGTCGAGCATCGCGCGGACGCGGCCGACGGCCGAGCCGGCGAAGAAGATGTCGCCGACCTTGAGGGTGCCCTGCTGGACGAGGACGGTGGCGAGCGTGCCGCGGCCCACCTCGCGCCGCGCCTCGAGGACGACGCCGCGGGCGGGCCCGTCGACGGCAGCCTTGAGCTCGAGGAGGTCGGCCTGCAGGAGGATCATCTCGAGGAGGGCGTCGATTCCGATCTGCTTCTTCGCGGAGATCTCGCAGGCGACGATGTCGCCGCCGTACTCCTCGACGAGGACGCCCTTGTCGGCGAGGGCCTGCTTGACCCTCATGACGTTCGCCTCGGGCTTGTCGATCTTGTTGATGGCGACGACGACGGGGACCTTCGCCGCGCGGGCGTGGTCGATCGCCTCGACGGTCTGCGGCATGACGCCGTCGTCGGCCGCGACGACGAGGACGACGATGTCGGTCGCCCGCGCGCCGCGGGCGCGCATCATCGTGAAGGCCTCGTGGCCCGGCGTGTCGAGGAAGACGATCGCACGGCCCTTGGCCTGGACGCGGTAGGCGCCGATGTGCTGCGTGATGCCGCCCGCCTCGCCCTCGGCCACCTTCGCCTTGCGGATGGAGTCGAGGAGAGACGTCTTGCCGTGGTCGACGTGGCCCATGACGGTGACGACGGGGGCGCGGGGCTTTTTGTCGGCCGTGGAGGCGGCGCTCTCCGCGTCGGCCTCGGTCTGCGCCTGCTGGCGGGAGAGCTCGAGGTCCTCCTCGAACGAGACGACGGCGGCCTCGATGCCGAAGTCGCGGGCGACCTCGACGGCGAGAGCCGGGTTCACGGGATGGTTGATCGCGGCGAGGATTCCGCGGCCGAGGAAGGCCTTGACGAGGTCCTTCGCGAGGATTCCGGTCTTCTCGGAGAGCTCCTTGACCGTGACGCCCTCGGAGAGGAAGACCGGGCCGCTCTGGTCCTTCTTGACCTCCACGACGTCGCCGGTCTCGGTCATCATCGTCCGCTTCCCGGCGCGGCGCTGGGCCGACTTGGAGATCGGGCGGTTCGGGTCGACCTCCTCGCCCTCGGCCGGAATGGCGCCCGGGACGTCCTCGTACGTGTCCTCCTGGTAGGTGCCCAGGAAGTCGCGGACGTTCGTGGCGAGGGCGGAAGCCTCCTTCGTACGGAGCTTCTTGGAAGCGGTCTTCTTGTCGTCCTTCTTGGGCGGGACGGCGCCGCCGCCCTTGACAGCGTCCTTGCGCCGACGGTCCGTGGTGCCGGGAACGGGCGGCGGCATCGCCGGAGCCATCGGTCCGCGCCCGAGCCCTCCCGGACGCGGGGCGAAGCCGGGGCGCGGGGCGAAGCCGGGCCGCGGGGCCATCCCGGGCCGCGCGTGGGCGCCGGCGAGCACGGAGCCGAACCAGTCCACCCA
>CAZWRQ010000414.1:0-2642 GCA_964636395.1 uncultured Holophagales bacterium | reverse complement strand
CGCAGCGGAGCCCACGGCCCATCGTCGCCTTCAGCGGCGACACCGGGATCGGTTTCTTCTCGAGCGCGCCGCGGGAGGCGTTCGAGGCGAAGGTCCTCCTCCTCGAGTGCTCGTTCGTCGCGCCCGAGGACGCCTCGCGTGCCCGCCACTACGGTCACCTCCACGTCGACGACGTCGCGGAGCGGGCCGAGCTCTTCGAGAACGAGGCGGTCGTGCTGACGCACCTGACGCTCCGCGCGACGCCCGACGAGCTTCGCCGGGCGATCGCCCGACGGCTCCCTCCGGCCCTCGCTTCGCGCGCCGTGCCGTTCCTGCCCGGATGACGGCCCGCGAGCCCTAACGAAAGAGCTTCCGCCGGTTCCGGAGGTAGTCGCGGAAGACGAACGAGGCGAGGTCGCCCGAGGAGGCGTAGTAGGCCCGGCCGCGCGCCACGCGCGTGAGCGTGTCGACGAAGTCGACGAGCCCGGGATCGGTCGCGAGCATGAAGGTCGTCAGCTGGATCCCCTCGCGGCGGCAGCGCTCGGCCTCGTCGAGCGTCCGGTTCACGATCTTCAGGTCGAGGCCGAACGGGTTCTTGTAGAGCTTCCCGCGCTCCCGGATGCACGACGGCTTCCCGTCGGTGACGAGGAAGATCTGGCGGTTTCGGGAGCGGCGGGCCAGGAGGAGCCCGCGGCAGAGCGCGAGGCCGGCGCGCGTATTCGTGTGGAACGGCCCGACCCTCGCCTTCGAGAGCGACTCGATCGGCACGCGCTCCGCGTCGTCGCCGAAGAGGACGACGTCGATCGTGTCCTTCGGGTACTTCGAGAGGATCAGCTCGGTGAGAGCGAGCGCGACCTTCTTGGCGGGCGTGAAGCGGTCCTCGCCGTAGAGGACCATCGAGTGCGAGACGTCGATCGCGATCGCCGTCGCGCAGGCCGTCTGGTGCTCCGTCTCGTGGACCTCGAGGTCCTCCGGAAGGATCGCGAGCTTCTCGGGGTCGCGTCGCGCGGCGTTCGTCACCGTCCGGATGCCATCGAGACGCGAGAGGTCGTCGCCGAACTCCCAGGGGCGCGTCTCCTCCAGGAGCTCCGTCCCGGTCCCCTCGCGCGGCAGCGCGTGAAGGCCCGCCCCGGACCGCGAGAGCGACGAGAAGACCTCCTCGAGCGCCGCCCGGCGGACCTGCCGCTCCCCCGGGGGTGTCAGCGACAGACGCCCCTCGGCGTCGCGCGAGACGAGGCCGTCCCTCTCGAGCGCTCCGACCAACGCGTCGAGGTCGAGGTCCGCAGGGAGGAAACCCTGCTCCTGGAGTCGCCGCATCACCCCGAGCGCCTCCTCGACGTCGCCGTCGAGGCGCGTCACGAGGTCGAGGAAGAGCGTTCGGAGCCCCTCGAGGTCGAAGAGCGCCCGGAGCGCGTCGAGGGGCAGCTCGCCGTAGCGGACCTCCATCGTGTCTCCATCATACGAAGCGGGGTCCGGAAGGTGGGGAGGACGTGGGAAGCGGTGCGTCGGCGCCACTTCTCCCCGAAGCCGGCGCGGCCCGAGGCAAGAAGCGGCGGTAGTCTGGAGACCAGTCGATGTCATTCGTCGAAGTGCTCCGCGAGGGCGGGAGCTCGTTCGTGACCGGAGCCGGCGCCGAGGAGCCGCGGCCGTTCTGGCGCGGGCGCGCGAACGCGGTCGCGCTCGTGCTCGGTTTCGCGGCGTTCGTCGCGACCCGCCTCCTGACGCTCGCCCGCGACCCCTGGGAGTGGGACGAAGCCCTCTTCGTCGACGCCGCGAGGGAGGGGATCGACGTCCGGCTCAACCATCCTCATCCGCCGGGCTATCCGCTCTTCGCGCTGCTCTCGCGGCTTCTCGTCGTCTCGGGGGTCTCGCCCTTTCCCGCCGTGCTCGCGGTGGCCGCGGGGGCGGGCCTCCTCGCGGTCCCGATCCTCGCGGCGCTCGCCTGCGAGATCGGCGGCCGGGAGCGCGCGGTGGTCTGGGGCGCGCTCCTCTGGGCGTTGACGCCCTCCGTCTGGCTCCACTCCGTGCGCCCGCTCTCCGATGCGCCGGCCGCTGCGGCGTTCTTCCTGGCCGGCGTCGCTCTCCTCCGGACGGCTCGGGAGCCGTCCCACGCGCGCCTCGTCGGGGCGGCTCTCGCCGCGGCGGTCTGTTTCGGAATCCGGCCGCAGGTCGGCGCGGCGCTCTTGCCCGCGTCCATCTGGGCAGCAACGCGGGTCGTCCGCGCCCGAGGGGGGGCGGGACGGGTGCTACTCGCGGGCCTCGCGGGCGCCGCCGCGGCGCTCCTGGCCTACGTCCCGGTGATCGCATCGTCCGGGGGCCTCGAGCCGTACCTCACGGCAGTTCGAGCCCAGGCGGAGTACGTACGACGGTTCGACGCGCCCGGGCTCGCCGGGTTCCTCCGTCCGGAGCTCTGGAGGCGCTGGCTCATCGACCCGTTCGGCTCCCTGCCGGCGGGCCTCGCGGTATGGACGGCGGCGTTCGCCGGCGCCTGGCTGAGGCCGAGGGCCGCGGCACGGTCAGTCGTCCTGTTCGGCCCGCTCGCGTTCCTCTCGATCCCGACGCTCGCGGCGCATACGGCCCCTCGCTACGGCCTGGGCCTCGTCGCCCTGCCGTGTCTCCTCGCGGCGCAGGCCGTCGCCGTCGCGGGCCGGCGCCGGCCGAAG
>CAZWRQ010000413.1:0-2647 GCA_964636395.1 uncultured Holophagales bacterium | reverse complement strand
GCGCTTCCCTGCGTTCCAGAGCCTCGCCGCTTCAACGAGGACGAGGATCGCCGTCCCGATGTCGTCTTCGGTCGGCCGCCAGAGCACATGGAGCGCGATAGCCTCGGCGAGACGGGTGTGATCCTCGGGGCGAATCACGTCAGCGGTCGCCGGGCTCACGTCGGCGCGGGCGGCGAGGGAGACGGACGCCGGAGTGTCGTACCGCTTGCGCGACCCGGACGCTACGTCACGAGACGTAGTATCCGGCTTCTCGGCGACCCTGCCCTTCTCGTCGCGTGGCTGCGACTTGACGGCTTCCGCGATCGCGGCCCGGCGCCGGGTCTCGGACTCCGAGCGGAGGCGGTCAACAGCCTTCAGCGTCTCGACGGCGGCGGCGAACTTGCCGGCGCGCTGGATCGTGAGGTCCGAGACGCCGTAGTCCTTCGCGAGTCGATCGGCCGTCGTCTCGCGCACATGCTCTACCTTTTGATGGTCGTGTGCCGCGTAGCGGTTCCCTTTCTGGAACCCCATCTGTTCCGGCTTGGCCTTCGTCCTGTTGTAGTGCCTCCCCATGACGAGCGCGAGCTGGTCCGGCGTCAGGTTCCGGCGGTCGCGCACCTATCCCGCCGTCTCCTCGAGGAACTTCCCGGTCCGGACGATCGCCTGACAGTACTCGTCGCAGGCGTCGGCCTCGTCCCAGCCCGCGAACAACTCCGCCTCCTCGTCCTCGTTCGCGGTCGCGACGTGGACCTCGATGTGGTTCTCCAGACACGCCGCAAGCTCGCCCAGCGGGACGTTCAAGAACGCCGCGGCCTGCTTCACCCGCGCGAAGGCGACCTCCGGGTCAGGGTCCTCCGGCCGAGGGTGTCTCGGCGACGGCGGAATCGGCGCGGTCAGGGTCTTCTCTCTCTTCGGCCTGTCGTGCCTCAGCTTGAAGTGCCGCCGCACGCTCGCTTCGGCGAGCCCGAAGTCGCGAGCCAAGTTCGCGTATGAGCGACCCGCCGCGCGTGCGGCTTCGATCTCCTCCCGGCGCGGACTGAAACACGTTACGCAGTCTCCGGCTCGTCCCATCGGTCGCTCCTCATCGTGGAAAGACCCGGGGCGCGCCTCGGCTTGCGCGCCCCGAGCATGGTCGAGAGATCAGGCGGAAGCGTTCGTCTCGAGCGCGATGATCCCGATCTCCTTCACGTTGGAGCCGGTCTTCGCGTAGTTCGTGGCGGTCGCCAGGCCCGTGTTGTCGGGGTTGATGGTCGTGACGTTCCACTTCACGCCGGTCAGGCCGACGGCGAAGTGAAGCGATTCCGTGATGACGGTCGACGGATCCTCCGGCTTGACCGCGACGAACTCCTTCATGTCCTGCTGGATCTGGATCCAGATCGCGCCGGGCCGCGTGAGGAACGCGGTGTAGGTGTCGTTCGGGTCGGAGCTGTCCACCGGGACGTTGTCGGAAACGTTGACGCGGAGGCCGTTGATGTACGGGACGAGGACCCCACCGTCGAGCGGGATGAAGTTCGCCTTCGCGCCGGCCTCGAGGAGGAGGTCACTCCACTGGACGCCGTGAACCGTGATGTTCGCGAGGTCAAGGACGTTGTCCCCGAGCATCCCGCCGGCCCGGACGATCTGGGCGTAAGAGATGGCAGCCGGTGCCGTCGGCGAGGCGGTCGCGATAGAGCGCCTGTGCGTCGTGCGGCAGACGCCGGCCGCCGCGTCGAAGATGCCCTTCAGGACCGAGATGACCGCCAGGTCGATCTCCGTCGCCCAATACGTGGCCGACTGTTCGATCGAAGCGGCGTTCGGATCCTGAGAGAGAAGACCCATCGCGGCGCTGACGCCGTCAAAGGCCTTCCGCACGCGCTTGCGCCGGAGGACCGGAGCGAGTTCGGCGGTCGCGCCGATGATCGTCGGCGTCGAAGCGTTGCCGTCGATGACCTCGGCGCGAGTCGTGTCCTCCGCCCACTTGTTACGCTGGGCGAAGTTTCCGCCGAAGCCCTGACCGGGCGAGAGAAGCTCGACGCCCGCAGCGCCCGCGCCCATGAAAGCGCTCCGCTGAGTGATTCGGGAGACGAGCGTGTCGATGACGTTCTGAGGAACGGGAAGACCGGAGGTGGGGTCAGCCATTGGGTACTCCTATCGTGGCGGCTGCGACCTCGTCGGGTTTCGCAGCGCCTGGTAGTGGGCCGAGCGCAGCTCGGCGTAGCCGTCGGGGTTCTGCTCCTGGAACGCCTTTACGGCAGCGGGGCCCTGGTTCGTCAGTTCGGTGAAGGTCGCGGGACCCTTCGGCTTCGCTTCCCTGTAGTTCGCGGCGCTACCGCTAACGGGCAGAGGAGGGGCGACCCGGCGGGGTTCGGGCGCAGTCGCGCGGGAGTTCGGCCCCCCGCTGTTCAGGCTCGAGAGCCACGCATCGGCGTACACGGCAACCCCGCAAGGGTTACCGGTCTCGTCGAGGGTGACGGTCGAGTCGGCGATTGCCCCGGAAACGATCGCGGTCACGAGCTTCTTGTCGAGCTTGTGCCCGCTCTCGATGAGGTGGTCCTTTACAGCATCCCGGACCCGAATCTCCCGGTCGGCCTTCGCCTTCGCAGCGGCCTCTCGCTTCGCGATGAAGCCGGCAGGGTCGGCGGGGTCCACGCCCGCGGCCACGGCGGCGATCTCGAGCGCCCGGTACTTC
>CAZWRQ010000412.1:0-2654 GCA_964636395.1 uncultured Holophagales bacterium | reverse complement strand
CTGCCGCCCGCCCGTCTCCCCGGCGAGCAGCAGCGGCCCGCCGGGCGCCGCGATCACCGGCTGCGCCCACGGCGGCAGGTCCACCTGCCGCGCCGCCAGCAGATGGACTGTCTCCCAGCGCAGATCGTGGGTCAGGGGCGAGGTGGCTAAGGTCGCCGGAGCGGTCGCGGTGAAGGGTTCCCCGACGGTCAGTAAGTTGGAGGTGGAGGGGTTGATGAGCAGTAGATTCGCGCCCGGCGGCGGGGCGAGGAGGGCGGACTCGGCCAGGTCCCGGGCCGTTTCCGCGGCACTCCGGGCGCCGACGCTCGACCGGGTCTTCAGCGTGACGCCGGGCCGGGAGCAGGAGAGGTGGACCTTCAGCACCTTTCCGGCCGGGAGCGCCTCGGGCAGGGTGATGCCGACGGAGTAGCAGTCGCTCGACTCCCGCCAGATCTCGTCGAGAGCCCGCTCGTAGAAGCTCACGTTCTCCACGAACGCCCCGCCGGTCGTCTCGGCGATGGTCGCCATTCCGTCCCGGGTGTTGAGGCGGGCGATCCACTTGCCCACTTCCCGCATTTCGGCGAGCTCGATGTCGAGCTCGCTCTCGAACCCCTTGGCGTCGACGACGTCGATGGTCACGCCGGAGCGGTTCGCGGCGCGCAGGATCGCCTCTGTCTCCTTCCAGGTCGACGTATCGAACTGGCGCCAGGTGTCGCGGCCGAAGCCGATCTGGGCGAGGGTCTGACCGGGCATCCTCTCCCAGCCCGTCGTCACGAGGACCATCCGCCGCTTCCCGGGGCGGGCGGCGAGGGCCGACACGGTGCGCCGGAGCTCCGCGAGGCCGGCGAGCGTCCGCGTCCGCTCCTCCTCGACCCATGTGCGAAGGATGGAGTCCTTCAGGTTGGCCGGCCGGTTTCGCCCGGAGGAGCTCCTCTGGATCCGGTCCTCCGTCTCCATCGCCGCGGCTGCGGTCCGGAAGAGGCTCGCCCGGTGGAGACCGCGCGGGACGAGTTCGCGGAGACGGGCGAGGCCGTCCGCGAGCTGGGCGCGGTCGTTCGTGAACGGGGCGAGCACGAGCGTCCCGCCGTTGTAGGAGACGATCGAGGCCTCGTCGGCGGGACCGAGGCGCGCGATGAGGCCCTCGAGGCCGTCGATGACCGGCCGGCGCTGCCACGGCTGGAGCCGGGCGTCGTCGAAGTAGACGAGGAGCTGGCGCGGGACGACCGTGCCCGCCTCGGACGCTCGTCCCGGCGGCAGAGCCTCCCCGGCTTCGGCGGACGGAGGGGCGATCCGTGACGCCTCCACGCGGGCGAAGAGGCCGACCGGGAGGACGCGCGCTCCGACCCTCACGACGAGCTCGTCCCGCCGGAGGTCGTGGACGGGGCGGCCGTCCTTCGTCGCGATGAAGTCGAGGTCGAGGACCGTCACGTCGACCGAGGCGCGGATGCGAGGCGGGGCCTTCTCCGCGGCCTGTGAACGGGCGGGCGCGGCGGAGGTCGAGAGGAGGAGCGCGAGGAGGAGAATCCCGCGGCGCCCGGCGGAGCGCGCGGGAACCGGGACGAAGGGCCTTCGCATCGGCGGTTCCTGTCCGGACGGTTCGAGCACGCGACGTGCCGGACGGTCCGTCCTCGCGTGAGGTCGATGTCCGGGCGTCCCGCGTCGTGGGAGACTCGCCGGGTGAGCGAGAACCCGGAAGTGGATTCGCCCGAGACGTCCGTCCCCGTGCCGCCCGATCCGTCCCGCGCCGATCAGGCTCGGAAGGGGCTCCTCGTCTTCTTCGCGCTCGCCGCGCTCGGGAGCGGCGTCTTCCAGGGGCTGATCCTCCGGTCGGGGAAGCCGATCGGGGAGAGCCCGTGGCTCGTCTACGGCCTGATGTGGACGCCGGGGATCGCCTCGATCGTCGCCCGGCTCGTCTTCCGGGAGGGCTTCCGCGACGTCTCGTTCCGGATCGGCGGCGCCGCGGGGTGGAAGTCGATCGGCCTCGCGTGGCTCCTGCCGCCGATCGTCGGCTTCGTCGCGTACGGGGCGGCCTGGGCGACGGGCCTCGCCCCGTTCGAGATCCCGGCGCTCGCGGAGGTGGGCCTTTCGTCGTTCCCGCCGGCGGCCCGGTTCGGGATCCTCTTCGTCCTCTCGATGACGCTCGTCTCTCTGCTCTCCTTCCTCTCGGCGGTCGGGGAGGAGATCGGCTGGCGCGGCTACCTCCTGACGCGGCTCGTCGAGGCCGAGGTGCCGCGGCCGGTCCTCCTGAGCGGTGTCGTCTGGGCCGTCTGGCACCTCCCGCTCATCGTGAGCGGGCAGTACGCGGCGGGGCCGAGCCGGGCGCTCTCGGCGGTCGTCTTCGTCCTCACGGTCGTCGGGATCGGGTTCGTGATGGGCTGGATGCGCCTGACGACCGGGAGCGTCTGGCCGGCAGTAGTCCTCCACGCGGTCTGGAACGCGGTGATCCAGGGGACGTTCGACACGACGACGAAGGAGCCGTCGATGTGGGTCGGGGAGGCGGGGATCCTCGTCGCCGCCGCGGCGCTCGCCGCCGCCTGGCTCCTTGCCCGGAAGCCTTACGCCGCTCGCCGAATCCCCAGCGAAGAGCCGTTCGCGACGATCCCCGGCCTCGCCGGCTGATCCCCGGGAACTGGTGCCCCGGGGATTGGTGCCAGGCGTGAAACCGTGTATTGTTT
>CAZWRQ010000411.1:0-2730 GCA_964636395.1 uncultured Holophagales bacterium | reverse complement strand
GCGGCGGCCTGGGGCCTCGAGAGGAGCCCGGCCGGTATCGCGGCTGCTTACGCCCGCGTCGTCCGCGCCGTCCTCGAAGGGAGAGCGCCCTCTCTCGCGCTCCCGTCCCGGCTCGCGGGAGCCCTCTCCGCCGTCGGGGCCGGCCGGCCCGGGTCCTTCGGGTCGGTCGAGCGGAGCCCAGATGGAGGGCTGGTCGCCGTGGCGGCCTCGCGGGCGGTCGGCGTCCTGCCTCGGCCGCTCGTCCCGTTCCTCAGGTCCGAAGGCGCCTGAGGGCGTCGACCGCGTGGCAAACGTCGTCGTCTGCGGCGAGCGCGGACGCGATGCGGAACGCCCCGTCGCGGATCCGCCGCGCGGGGAGCCCGCAGACATCGTCCGGCGCGCCCTCGAGCTTCGAAAGCGCCCTTGCGAGGAGTCGCTCCGCCGGGGCGCGCCGTCCCGCCTCGAGGTGAAGGGCTGCGGCCGCGGCCTGGATCAGCCCCTGAAGGCGCCGCCGGTCCGGATCGACCGCGGCCTTCCAGGCCGCCTCCCACTCCTCGTGCGCCTCGTACCAGCGTCCCTCCCGGAACGCGGCGAGGCCGCGGGCGAGGGAGTCGGCCGGGGGGGCGGTGAAGATCGTCAGCCCTTCGGGAGGGCCGAGACGATCTTCACCATCTCGCCCGCGTCGACGTAGCCGTCGATCCGCTCGACGACGTTTCCCGTGCCGTCGAGGAAGAGGATCGTCGGGTAGCCGCGGACGCGGTAGCGGCGGGCGATCTCCTCTCCTCCCTTCTCGGCGTTCACCTTAACGGCGACGAGGTCCTTCGCGGCGGCTCCGACGCGCCCGTCCGCGAAGACCTCCCGGTCGAGCTTCTTGCACCAGCCGCACCAGTCCGTATAGACGTCGACGAGAAGCAGGCGCTGTTCCGACCTGGCCCGGGCGAGAGCCTCGTCGAATCCGCCGGAAGAGAACGCGATCCCGTCCCCGGAGCCGATCGTCGTCTCGGCGGGAGCTTCGGATCGGCTGCACGCGGCCGCCGGCAGAAGGGCGAGCAGGGCGATGGCGAGGAAGCGGGGTGCGCGACGGGGAAGGATCGTCATGTCAGCGTCTCGGAACGTCGGTCGCCGCCGGGGAATTCCCGGAAGCGGTGGAGGATGGGGCGAGAAGGTCGAACCGGGCGAGACCCCGGGCGAAGGACGCGGGCCCGTCCACGACGAAGCCGGGTATCCCGAAGGCGGACGCGGCCGCGACGAGCTCGGGCCGGTCGTCGGAGTAAACGCACGCGGCGGGTCCGCAGCCCGCGGCCGCAAGGGCGGCCTCCCAGAAGGCGGGCTCCGGCTTGGTGGCGCCGACGCGGAAGGAGAGGACGACGTCGTCGAGCAGCGCGTCGGGGCGAAAGACCGAGAGGACGCCCTCCCAGTGGAGGGCGTTCGTGTTCGAGACCAGGACGCGACGGACCCCCGGTCGGACGCGCTCGAGAGCCGCGATCGCCTCGGGCAGCGGCGTGAAGATATCGCGCCAGGCGGCGATCCAGGTCTCGTCCGGGACCGGGGAGAGCCCGAGCCGGGCCTCGCAAGACCGGAAGAACTCGTGGGCCGTCAGCCGTCCGCGGTCGAAATCCCCCTCGAGCTCCCCGAAGAGGACGCCGCGAAGGCGGCCGGCGGGAACACCGGTCGCCTCCGACATCTTCTCGCACGTAACCTGGTGGTCGAACCCGACGAGGACCTTCCCGAGGTCGACGAGTAGAGCCCGTGTCACGGCCTCATGGCTTCGGCGGGGATCAGGTAAGGGTCGCCCGTCCGGGTGTCGGTGACCGTCGCGTAGCCGAGGATGCGGGCCCCGTTGTCGAGGTTGACGAAGAGGTTCAGGCGCCATGGGCCGCCGGCCGGGGGGTTGAACGAGCGGAACTCGGTGCCGAAGACGTCGTTGATCTGGAAGAGAGAGTAGGGCTCCACCTCGTAGACACGCGTCCCCCAGACCGTCCCCGTCGCGTCCACGAGCTGTACACCGGCCTCCAGCCTCTTGTCGCTCGGGTTCATGACGACGGCGTTCGTGCGGAGCACGGGGTCGTTCGTGAGCCCGTTGACGTAGAGGTTCCCGAAGATCGAGTCCTCGAAGCCGAGAGCGTTCCGGTAGGGCTGTCCGGGAGAGTACTGGCCGTAGGTGCCGGCGATCGCCCCCGCGACGTTGTAGGTGTTGCTCGTCACCATGATCGGATACTTGCCCCGCACCTCGAGGAGCCCGAACGTCTTGGTCTTCCCGAAGTAGTTCTTCAGGATGTCCTTCAGGGCGATCGCTTCGCGCGGGGCGAGAGGGGGGTCGATCCGGAAGCCCTGGAGGTTCGACCCGTCGACGCCGGCCGGCGTGAAGTAGAGCGTGACGTCGTTCTCGAGCGTCGGCTCCGGGTTGAAGATCCAGACGTCGGTGAGGAACGTGCCCGTCGCGCCGTCGATGTTCACGGCGGGGAGGAGGGCGCTCGTCGTGGCGATCGTGTCCGCCGGCGCGGGCGCGGCGGCGAGCGCGGCGACGGCGAAGGCGGCGGCTGTGGCGAACGTGGCGGTGCGGCTCATGCTGACCTCCGGCCTCTAGGGCCATCCCCGCTGACGCAAGCGTCCTGCCAGCCGGGCGTCTCCCGGCGGAGACGGAAAAGAAAAACGCCCCGCTCGCGCGGGGCGTTTCCGAAACGAGAATCGGGCTCTGCTTACTTGGCCGGGGCCGGGGCGGCCTCGGTCGTGGCCGGGGCGGCCTCGGTC
>CAZWRQ010000410.1:0-2731 GCA_964636395.1 uncultured Holophagales bacterium | reverse complement strand
CGCGGCGCCGTCGCACCCGGCTGCGCCGGTCGCACGGGGGCCGCCTTCAGCGTCCGCTCCTCGAGACGGCCTCGAGAGCGTCGTTCTCGAGGCGTGCGAAGACGACGGACGGGTCGTAGAGCCGGTCCACGAGGTCCCGGGCCGCGCGCCCGTGGGCGCGGCGGAGGTCGGAGTCGTTCAGGTACCGGACGACCGCGCTCGCGAAGGCCCGCGGCTCGTCCGCCTCGAGGTGATGCCGGTCCGGGTCCGCGTCGATCCCCTCCATCCCCATGGGAGTCGAGACGACGGGCCGCCCGCAGGCGAACGCCTCGAGGACCTTCCCTCGCATCCCTCCCCCGGTCCGGATCGGGTTGACGAAGACGGCGGCCTGCTGGTAACGCTCCACGAGGTCCTCCACGCGCCCCGGGGTGAGAACCCCGTCCCTCTCGTGCTCCCGGCGCCAGGCTTCGGTCAGCCCCGGACCGACCGCCTCCAGGCGGGCGTGAGGCGCGGCCGCCCTCACCGCAGGCCACACGCTGTCGAGGAACCAGGTGAGGCCGTGGAGGTTCGGACGGTGGAGGAAGTTCCCGACGAAGAGGACTTTCGGCTCGGTCGGCTCGTCGGCATTGGGGACGAACGTCCGGGTCGCGACGACGTGCGGCAGGACCCCGACGTGGCGTCCGGTCCTCGCGGCCAGCCATGCGGCCTCCGTGCCGCTGATGCCGTAGAGGACCTGGAATGAGCGAAGGGCTGCGGCCTCGAAGCGGCGCACCTTTCCCTTCTCCAGCAGGACGTAGTGCTCGAAGGGCGTGCGGCGCGCGATCGGGACCCTACGGAGCCGGTCGAGCGCGAGCGACATCGTCTCCTGCTCGGCCAGGATGCGAACGGTCCTGCGCTGGAGCTTCGTGAGGAAGGGCGCCATGTACGAGAGCTCGACGTGAACGGCGTCGAGCCCTTCCTCCCGCTCCAGGGCAGCCAGGGCGGAGGCGAGTCCCGGGTTCCGGTTGTACGCGACCGCGTAAGGGGATCGGCCGAGGACCCACGAGAGGCGCGTCAACGCTCCCGCGCGGGGCCGCGGAAAGAGCAGCTGCCTCACGCCGATATCCGCGAGCTCGCGCACGGCCTCCGCGTCCGAGGCCGTGTCCTCCCCGGCGTGGGCGAGGACCGTGACCCGGTGGCGCGGAGCGAGGTGGCGTACGAGGGCGTGAAGGCGCGTCACCCCGCCGACCGCGCGCCGCGACACGGGATAGGGGTGGAGGACGGCGATCCTCAAGGGGTGACCGTCAGCTTCGGCGTGCGAAAGGCCTGGACGACCCGGTCGAGGTCGGACCGACGCAGGAGGAAGCAGATCGCCCCGGCCGAGAGAGCGAGGAGGGAGACCGCGAACGCGGGGGGGCGCCAGGTCGGGGGGGCGAGGAGGGCGAGTACGAGCGGCCCGCCGATCGTCGCGAGCGACCCGAGGAGCCGCGCACCGGGCTTCAGCGGCGCCACGTTCCGATGGAAGCAGCGTGCGGCCCCGAGGGCGACGACCGAGGACGACAGGAAGAGGGCGGCGGCCGCGCCCTCGATCCCGAGGCGCGGAAGGAGGACGACGTTGGCGACCACGTGCGTGGCCAGGCCGAGGACGACGATCCGGAGCATCGCGCTCTGGAGTCGGGCCGCCTGCAGGGCCTGTCCGAGCACGCCGTTCACCGCGTGGAGCGGCAGGGAGACCGCGAGGAGGCGGAGCGTCGTGGCCGAAGAGAGGAACCTCTCCCCGTACGCGAGGCCCAGGACGCGGTCGGCGAAGCAGACGAGGAAGAGCGACAGTGGGACGATCCCGACGACGAGGAGCCGCAACGAGACGAGCGTCGCCTCGGCATAACCCTCGGCCGAAGCTCGGAAGGACGAGGCGAGACGCGGGTAGACGGCGCCCATCGCGCTCTCGGGAAGGAGCAGGACGACCGAGTAGAGGGTGAGGGCCGCGCCGTACTTCCCGGTGTCTCCCTCCCCGCGTATCGCCTCCACGAGAAGCACGTCCACCCTGAAGTAGAGCATCGATAGCGCGAAGAGGACCGCGAACGGGGCAACCGTGCGGCCGAACGCGAGGGCGCCCGCGAGCGTCGGGCGTCCCGTCCGGGGCGCTCCCGCCCGGCGCATCAGGACGAAGCCCGCGCCGAGGGCCAGGAACCGCGCCGCCGCGATTCCGGCGCACAGCCCGAGGATGCCCGCCCCGAGCAGGTAGGCCGCGACGGCCAGCGCCAGCTTCAGCGCGTTCTCGGCGAGGGAGACGACGGTGATCCGGTGGTGGGTCCGGGTCGCCATGAAGAACGCCTCCTGCGTCGCGACCCAGGCCGAGGGGAGGATCGTGAGCGAGAGGACGGCGGCGGAGAGGAGCCGGTCCTCGGGAAGCAGGAGGACCGAATAGGCGAGGAAGGCGAACGTGGCGACGGAGCCGCTCAGGAGAGCGAAGGACCTCCCGCTCCCCAGGTGCGCCGCGGACTCCTCGGGCCCCGTCGCGAGCTCTCGCGTGAGGAGGAGGTGCATCCCCGCTCCGGCGGCGGCCTGGAAGATCAGGAGGAGCGCCAGCAGGTGGATGTAGACGCCGAGCGTGTCGGCGCCGTAGGCCCGGGCGATCCCGACGTTGATGGCGAACGAGAAGACGGGGACCAGGACCCGTGCGGCCAGCATCGAGATCCCGTTGGAGAGGAGCGAGCGCACCGTCAGCTCTTCGGACCGCTCTCGGGGCCGGGCCGCGACGGGTCCGCGAGAG
>CAZWRQ010000409.1:0-2752 GCA_964636395.1 uncultured Holophagales bacterium | reverse complement strand
GGCGCGCGATGGCGACCTGCCCGGCACGCCCAGCCTCGGCCTCGCGGCGGGGCGCGCCCGCGCGAACAACGGCGTCCTCGCGCTCATTCGGGACGGGACGCGGACCCACCGGGTGAAGTCCACCGCCGCTTCGCGCGTCGACGTCCCCCTCGTCAAGGGCTGTTTCGAGCAGGGGTGTCGCAGGGCGAGCCGAGGCCGAGCTCGGAGGCGTCGATCTCGTAGACGTCGAAGAGGCCGTTGCCGGGCGAGCGCAGGCGCTCGACGATCCGCTCCGGCTCGGACCAGCCGGAGGACGTTCGTCGCATCCGGAAGAGGTCGTGGTCCGCGCGCGCCGGATCGGAGGCCCGATCGGGGCGGTTGGAGATGAAGTAGATGGTCGACGCGTCCGGCGAGAACGAAACGTCCGCGTCGCTCCAGCGTCCCGAGAACCACGCCACCGACGGCTCGGCCCAGCGCTCGCCCCCGCGCTCGGAAGCGACCGCGGTCCAGTGCGCGAAGTCGGGGGTCAGCTTGACGAAATAGGGGGTCCTGCCGTCGGGCGCGAGGGTCGCGTGGCTCTCGCTTTCGCCCGTGGCGACGACGCCCGGGGCGAGGAGACGGGGGCCGCGAGCGGGCGCCGCGAGGAGCGTCGTCGCGGTGATCAGCGTGAACAGGTTCAGTAGAGAGCGCATGCGGCGCGGCTCCTTTCCCGATCGACTCGAGGGCACCCGGGGCTGAAAGGGTCGCGCGACCCTACCTGTGGGCCGGCAGCGGGTCAACGCCGCCGCGCGCCAGGGAAACAGACCGCCGCCGGGGACGATGCCGTGCCGGTGGGGATGGGGAAGGGGTTCCAGGGCCTACGCGCCGTTCACCGGCCTGCCGAACACGCGCGTCCTATCCGCCGACAGTCGCGCGGCGCGGAAGCTTCCAACGGGTCACAGCGAGGCTGATCAGCAGGACGGCCATATAGGCGCCCTCGCCTCCTTTTGCGGGGAGATTCAGGAGCCCCTCGTCCTGGAGCAGATTCCACGCAAAGTGGAAACCGATGACGCATCCCAGGTCTCCCCGCTTCAGGACGATCTCGGCGAGCAGCACGCCGAGCAGGAAGGCATACACGAAGGCGAACCAGTAGAACTCCGGGTTGATGACGTGGATGGCTGCGAACAGACCCGCGGACAGAAGCACGGCGACCCGGTTCCCCAGGCTCCCTCCGAAGAGCGTCAGCAGGTACCCACGGAATAGTCCTTCTTCCGCCACGGCGACCAGGAGCCAGAACGAGATCAGCGCGGGTAGGCGATGGAACGCGATGCCCTGGCCCAGTTGCGCCGCGCTCATCTCGTTTGTGATCACCACCATTCCCACGGCGACCAGGCAGATCGACGCGTCTCCCCACGCCAGGCCCAAGAGAGCGTCCTTCCACAGACGGCTCCTCCAGAAGCTCAAGCCAATGGAGTCCGCCCCTCTCTTGCCGAGCCATAGCTCCACCGCGACTCCCGACACGATGGCCAGATGTACGGCGGAGTGCCTGAGGGCCTCCAGCTTCAGCGCTGAGGCGCATGCGGTCCACGCGATCGCGAACGCGACGATCGCTACGCACAGCCGCAGCGCCTTCCACCCCGACCTCAGTTCCCTCTTCTCGGAGTAGATCAGGTTCATCTCGTCCCTCTCGAGTCCGGCCTGACCCGCGCGGACGCCGAAGCCCATGTCGGGCCTCAGCGGTCCAGGATCGGCCATTCTCGCTCAGTCCCGACATCAGACGAGGGGGGCGATCTGCTCGGTCATCGGGGCGGTGTGGAGCCTCTCGCGTTCGACGTCGGCTTGCTGGCGGTATGTGACGCTTCCCGTCGTGAACAGGCTGGATACGCGTCCGATGACCCCGTCCTTCCCGGCCCGGGCGTGATCGCGGATTCTGCGCGGCTCGGAGGGGCCGATTGGCGAGCTTCGATTCGAAGCGGCGGGAGATGGCGAAGCTCCTTCGCCTTCCGCGACCCACGTGGCGACCGGCTGAAGGTCCTCGTGCGGGACCGCTCGGGCTTCCGGGTCCTCTACGAGCGGCTGGAGAAGCTGACCTTCGCCCGGCCGGAGACGAGCGAGACGGGGGCGATGAACATCCCGCCGGCGACCTGGCGTTGCTTCTCTCGGGCCTGGACCCTGCGCGCACGAAGAGGCGCGCGTTTTCCGGGCGAGCCGCGTGAAGGACCTGGCGAAGTGACGAAGCGCGCCGCCTGTTGAGGTGCGTGGCGGCGGAGGCAGCGCACGCCGGACCGGCTCACGCTCGCCTACGAGCAGCTCGAAGGCGAGATCGACGAGGCCCAGCCGCCCGAAGGGCCCGATTCGGTCGAGGCGACCCCTGCCGGGAAGACCCGGCAACGGCGAGGCCGCCGGGCCATCCTGAAGAACATCCTGCGCATCGACGTCGTCGTCGAGATCCCCGAGGAGGGGAAGACCTTCACCGACTGCGGGATCACCCGCGAGCAGATCGGCGAGCACGTCTCCGAGAAGTGCGACGACATCCTGGCCGAGCTCGTCTGCCAGGCCCGCCACCGCCTGAGGCACGGCCCCCGCCAGGGTCACCTCGGGGACCTCGTCGCCCCGCCCGCGCCACGGGCCATCGAAGGGTCTGGCGGCTGAAGGCCTCTTGGCGTGGCTACTCACCTCGATGCACGTCGACCACCTCCCTCTCTGCCGTCTCGAAGAGAGTCTGGCCCGCCACCGAGCCGACATCTCGCGTCAAACCCGGGGTCGCCGGCCTCTGTCCGGAAGGAGCCGCGCG
>CAZWRQ010000408.1:0-2769 GCA_964636395.1 uncultured Holophagales bacterium | reverse complement strand
CGTCCGCTCCTCTGCGCCGAGCGGCGGGTCGAGCGGGATCGAGAGGACGTCCCCCGCTAGCGGCCCGGCGATCTCCTCCCTCGCCGAGCCGTTCGACGCGCGGACCTTCTGGCCCTGCGTCGACGATCCGGCGGACAAGGCGGTCGTCACCCTCCGGGCGACGGTCCCTTCGGGCTACGTCGCGGTCTCGGCCGGGCGCGGCGCCTCGATGGGCGAGCCGGACGGGCGGGTGACGTGGCGCTGGAGGCTCCCGCAGCCGATCTCGACGTACCTCGTCTCGGTGGCGGTTGGCCGATTCGAGGAGATCGCCGCGGAGTACCGGGCTGCCGACGGGCGGACGATGCCGGTCGTCGGATGGGTCGTCCCCGAGCACGCAGCCCCGAACCGGGCCCGCGTCGCCTCGATGGTCCGGCACCTGGAGGTCCTCTCCTCCCTGTTCGGGGAGTACCCGTACCTCGACACGAAGTACGGGATCGTCGAGGGGAGCTTCTCGGGCGGGATGGAGCACCCGACGATCACCCTCATCGGCGCCTCGCTCCTCGAGAACGCCTCGCGCGACCTGACGGACCTCCTCGTCCACGAGCTCGCCCACCAGTGGTGGGGGGACGAGGTGACCATGCGGACCTGGGACGACATCTGGCTGAACGAAGGGTTCGCGACGTACGCCGAGGTCCTCTACCGCGAGAGGACGTCGGGCCTCACGCCGGGCTTCCTGCTCGCATCGAGGTACGACGACGGGCTCTACGCCGGCCGGCTCGGCCCCGCGGTCGTCGCGCCCCCGTCGGACCCGTTTCGCTACACGGGGGCCGTCTACGACAAGGGGGCGTGGGTCCTTCACATGCTCCGCAGGCGGGTCGGCGACGACATCTTCTTCGCCGCCGTCCGCGAGTACCGGAGGCGGCACGAGAGGGGCAGCGCGACGCGGGAGGACCTGCGCGCCGTCTTCGAGGAGGTCTCGGAAAGGGACCTGAAGCAGCACTTCGACCAGTGGGTCGAGACCCCCTACCGGCCGGTCCTCAGGGCGACGTTCCGGACCGTTTCCGGCGGCGCCGAGGTGAACGTGAGGCAGGTGCAGACGCACTCCGTCGTCCACCCCCGGCCGGGTCCCGGCGACGTGCCGCACTACGTCTTCCCGCTCACCCTCCGCGTCTTCACGGCGAACGGCGGCTCGAAGGCGGCGACCGTCGAGGTGACACGCGCCGACGAGACGTTCTTCGTCCCGCTGGACGGCGGGGCGGCCGCCGTGGGGGTCGCGCTCGACCCCGACGGCGACCTCCTCGAGATCGTGGAGGCCGTCGGCCCGGCTCTCTGAGCCGCGCCGACGCCCGCTACTTCGCCGACGAGCCTGCGGCCCCGGGGCGGGGCGAGCGGATGGCGTCGAGGACGTCCTTCGCCGCCGCCGCCGCGTCCGCCGGAAGGCCTTCGCCCGTCCCCGGCCACTCGCCCCACCGCACCTTCACGCCGAGCTTCTGCATGTTCTCCCGACCCCGCTGCATCGCCCGCAGGAGCTCGGGAGGGGCGCTCTTCGCGACGCCGAGGAAGACCGGCACGCCCCGCAGGCCGGCGACGCCAGCGGCCCCCGTCGGACCCGGGTCGAAGATCCCTCCGATCGAGGCCACCGCGGAGAAGATGCCGGGGTTCCGCGCGGCGATCTCCAGCCCGAGCTTCCCGCCACGGCCCGCGCCGACGACGGCGACCGGGATCGGGAGGCCGCCCGCCCGCGTCTGCGCCTCGGCGATCGTCCGCTTCAGCGCCTCGAGCGCGCGGTCGGGCGAGCCCCAGCCGAAACGCTTCCGGCCGGACCGCGCCGGCCCTCGCGGCGCGGCGACGAAGAGGTCCCGCGCCTTCGCCTCCGCGACGAAGGGGCCCGCGATCGACATCGGGTCGGAGTTGACCTCGTGCAGGAGGAGGAGGATTCCCTTGGGCGGCCTCCCGGGAGAGACGAAGACCCCCTCCTTCACGACCGCCTCGTCTCCGGCCAGGCGATTCCGCCTCGCCCCCTGGACGATCCGGGCGAACTCGGGGCGCCCCCGGAGCGACGCGAGGTCGGTGTCCTTCGCGAGCGTCGCCTCGTCGTCGAACCCGGCGGCGATCGCGCGGTCGAGCTGCCGGAACGCCGCGTCGACCTTCCCCTCGCGCGCGTCGATGCAGGCGAGGTTGTAGGGGGCGGTCGGAAGCTCGCCCACTTTCCACGACTCCTCGAAGAACTCGCGCGCCTTACCCAGCTCGTTCTTCTGGACGGCGGCGACCCCGAGACGTTCCATCTGCCAGGGGTCTTTCGGCGAGGCCCCGAGCACCCGGACGTCCTGGATCTCGGCCGGCCGGGACCCCGGGGGCCCCTGCGGGTCGGCTCCGACGACGGCCCCCCCGGACGCGGAGGGGGCCGTCGGCGCCGGCTTCGGCGCCTGCGCCAGGAGGGAGGACGCGTACGTCGCGAGGAACAGCGCCAGCACGGCGCGAGGAGTCGCCTTCATGGCGGCGGATTGTAGACGCGGGGAGACCGGTCGCCTTCGGGTCCCTCATCCCCTCCGGTACAGGAGGCGGATCGCCCGATGGAGGAGGCCGAGGACCCGGCGGTCGTAGGGGAACGCCAGGCGGGACAGGAGGAGCCGGTCGAGCGGCGCGAGGAGGGGCCTCGGGACGCTCACGGCACGCGTCCGGGTGAAGGCGCGAATCCCTTCGACGCCGTGCCGGACGCCGACGCCGCTCGCCTTCGCCCCGCCGAGCGGGGCGGAGACGTCGAAGTAGTGGACGAGAGCCCCGTTCACG
>CAZWRQ010000407.1:0-2815 GCA_964636395.1 uncultured Holophagales bacterium | reverse complement strand
GCGGCGATCGCCGCGTGCTCGTCGGTCTCCATCCAGAGGTGCCAGTCCGCGAGCGGCGACGCCTCGCGCTCGGCCCAGGCGGCCGAGCGGACCCCCAGCACGACGACCCCAGCCAGGAGCGCGGCCAGGAGGAGCGGCCGGCGGACCTGCGCGACGGTCCGGGAAGGAGTCCCGGCGCCCGGCTCGTCCGTGTCGGAACGCGTCGTTCCCACGGGAGCCTCAGTACGGCATCTCGTCGTCCTCGAGCCCGAAGAAATGCCCGAGCTCGTGACGGACGGTGTCCTGGATCTCCTTCACGGCCTCCCGGTTGCTCGCGCAGCAGCGGAGGATCGGGCCGCGGAAGACGACGACCTGCGGCGGCAAGCCCGGCAGGCCGTCGAAGGCGACCTCGGTCCGCATCGGCCCGCGGTAGATCCCGAAGAGCTCCTCGTCGTCGGGCGTGTCCGTCTCGACGTAGTCCTCCTCCTCGGGCTCCTCCTCGACGGCTATGACGACGTTCTCGAGCATCTCCCGGAACTCGGGAGGGAGCCCCTCGACGGCTTCGGCGACGAGCTTCTCGAACTCCACCATCGAGAGGCGGGGCGGGCGCGGCGGGCGGCGTCTCACGGCGTGCCGAAGAGCCTCCGGAAGCTCGCCGTGGTCGCGCGGGCGACCTCCGCGAGGGAGACGCCCTTGACCTCGGCGAGCTTCGCGGCCGTGCGCCCGACGAACGCCGGCTCGTTCGGCTTCCCGCGGAACGGGGCCGGGGCGAGGTAGGGCGCGTCGGTCTCGACGAGCATCGCCTCGAGCGGCAGCGCGGCGGCGGACTCTCTCACGTTCTCGGCCATCTTGAACGTGATCATCCCCGAATAGCTGACGAGGTACCCGAGCGCGATCGCCCTCAGCCCCGTCTCCGTCGAGGCGCAGAAGGAGTGGAAGACGCCGCGCGGCTGCTCCGGGCTTCCCTTCGCATGCGCCTCGAGGATCGGGAGCATGTCCGACTCCGACTCCCGGTTGTGGAGGAGGACCGGCCTGCCGAGCCGCTGGGCGAGCGCGAGCTGGGCGACCAGCGCGCGCTTCTGGTCCTCCCTCGGGGCGAGGTCGTAGAAGTAGTCGAGGCCGATCTCGCCGATCGCGACGACCCGGCTCGACGCGGCGAGCCGTTCGAGCGCCGGGACCACGCGGTCCTCGTCGAACCCCTTCGTCTCGTGCGGGTGGACGCCGACGGCCGCGAAGACGCCCTCGTGCCGCTCCGCGACCTCGACCGCGCGCGGCGCGTCCTCGAGCGTCGTCGCCGGGACGAGGACCCGCGTCACTCCGGCGTCGCGCGCCCGCGCGACGAGGTCCCCGACCTCGGCGTCGGTCGCCGCGCGCGTCGGCCACCGGGCCTCGGGGCCCGGGAAGACCATCGTCAGGTGTCCGTGGGAGTCGGCGAGCTCGACCACGCCGCGGAGGATAGCGGACCGTCAGCCGATCCCGTGGAACCGGGCGATCGTCTCCCACGCTTCGGCCGCGGTCTCCGCGTACGAGACGAGCTGCGCGTCCTCCGGCGCGATCGTCCCCTCTTCGACGAGGAAGTCGAGGTCGATCGCCCTCTCCCAGAACTCGCGTCCGAAGAGGATCACCGGAACGGGCGGCATCTTCCGCGTCTGAATCAGCGTGAGGGTCTCGAACAGCTCGTCGAGCGTCCCGTAGCCCCCCGGAAACGCGACGAGCGCCTTCGCCCGGATCAGGAAGTGCATCTTCCGGGTCGCGAAGTAGTGGAAGTAGATGCAGAGGCCGGGCGTGATGTACGGGTTCGGGAACTGCTCGTGAGGGAGGACGATGTTGAAGCCGAGGCTCGTGGCGCCTACGTCGAAGGCGCCCCGGTTCGCGGCCTCCATGACCCCCGGCCCGCCCCCGGTCACGACGACGAAGTCGCAGCGGCCGTCCTTCAGGCAGGTCGTCGATGCGATCCGCCCGAACTCGCGCGCCTCGTCGTAGTAGCGCGCCTTCGCGAGGACGCGGCGCGCCCGCTCGACCGCGCGGAGCGCCTCCGCGTCGCCGGGCGAGGCGGAGGCGACCGCCTCGGCCTCGGCGAGGCGCCGCTCGGCTTCGGGGCGCTCGACCACTCGCGTCCCGCCGAAGACGACGATCGTCCCCGTGACCCCCGCCTCCGAGATGATCGCCTCCGCCCTCTCGAGCTCCAGCTCGAGGCGGGAGCCGCGGAGCTCGTCCCGCGCGAGCCAGGCCAGGTCTTCGTGCGCCCGGAGCGTGCTCGGCGAGGCGAGGATCTTCTCGAGGTTCTCCCTTACGGCGGGGTCTTCCGGCACCGGCGGGACGGGCCGGCCGACCACTACTTCACCTTCGTCCCGGAGGGGACCGACGGGTCGACCGCGAGGAGCGACGGCTCTCCCGTGCCGGGGAGCGAAGCGGCGAGGACCATCCCATTCGACTCGATCCCCATCAGCTTCGCGGGGAGGAGGTTCGCCACGACCACGACCTTGCGGCCGACCAGCTGCTCGCCCGTGTAGGCCGTCGCGATGCCGGCCACGATCGTCCGCTCCTCCTCGCCGATCCGCACCCTCATCTTCATCAGCTTCTTCGACTTCTCGACCTTCTCCGCCGCCACGATCTCCGCGACGCGGAGGTCGGCCTTGAAGAAATCGTCGACGGTGATGCGCGCGGGCTCGGCCGGGGCGGCCGGGGCGGCCGGTGCCGCGGCGGGAACGGGAGCGTCGGCGGCCGGCGCGAGCGCGTCGGCGGCGGCCGGGGCGGCGGGCTTCGTCTCTTCGGTCACGGGCTTCTCCTTGGAAGGTTCGGCGAAGTAGGCCTTCGCGTCGGCGCGGGGGAAGAG
>CAZWRQ010000406.1:0-2829 GCA_964636395.1 uncultured Holophagales bacterium | reverse complement strand
CGTGCCGCGCAAGGCGGTGCTGAAGGTCGTCCGGCCCGAAGGTCCCGCGCTCGCACTGAAGTACGTCCGGATCGCGGACGGGGCCCTGTCCCTCGCCGTCGAGACGACCCTTCGCGGTGACGAGGTCCTGCGGGTGCCGGCGGGGAGCGGTCTGCTTCACGCGAGCGACGAGAAGAACGGCCGTTTCGCCCGGCTTCTTCGTCTGGACCCCGGAGCGACCGTCACGGTCACGCCCGTGCTCTCGGGTAGCTCGATCGCCCTCCTGCGGGTCGTGAAGTCGACGGACGGCGCGCCCATCGAAGGGGCGGTCGTGAAGGAGTACGTGCCAGGGGAAGAGGAGGAACAGGCCCGGAAAGGCCGAATCCTGTGGAAGGCGGACGAATCCGGTCTCTGCCTCCTGTCGGCCGAGGCGGCGTACCTACCGACGATGGTCGAGGCGGACGGGTTCGTTCCGGTATCGAGCCACTTCGCCCTCGAGCGGGGTGTCCCCGACCGAATCGAAGAGGTGAAGCTGAGCGCTGGGGCGAGGCCGACCTTTCGAATCAGCCTCGACGGCGAGCCCGGTGCCGGACGGACCGTGCGCCTCAGAGAGAAGGGAAAGGGTGGAACCGGCAGGATCGTTCGCTACTGGAAGACGGGCCGCACCGACGAAGAGGGACGGTGGCGCCCTGGAGTCGTCGCGCCGGGGACCTGGATCGTCACGGTCCAGGTCGAGAGCGCCCAGCCCGAGTTCCAGCAGGTCGTGGAGCTGCTGCCTGACTCGGCGGACGTCGTCGAGCTGCGGCTGGAACGCATCCGGATCACCGGCGCGGTGACGCGAGGGCGGAAGGGAGTGCCCGGTGTGACGATCGTCATCGGCGCGCAGGATCTCGGCGAAAAGGTCGCGTCGGTGAACCTCGTTCCCGAGGGGGAGAAGGTCTCAACCGACGAGGACGGAGAGTTCGAGGCCTTCGTCTGGAGAGAAGGGATCTATAGGGTCAACGCCGGCGAGCTGGCGCGAAGAACCGTCTCCGTCCCGAAGACGGGCGCTCATGTCCAGATTCAGCTCGCCGAAGGCGACCTCGTGTGCCGGGTCGTCGATGCGGAAGGACGGCCCCTCCCGGGTGCGACCGTGACGCACAAGGCTTCGGAGAAACGGCAGTCGACGACGAGCACGATGAGGACAGACGATAACGGATCGGTGTCGTTCTCGGTGCAGAGCGGGACGACCAGCACGCTTCATGCGGACGCCGCCGGGTTCCGCCGGTCGGAGAAGGTCTCGGTCCTCATCCCGGAGGAAGGGGCTCCGCCTCCGGTGGAGATCCGCCTGGAGCGGGACCAGGTCCTGACAGGACGTTTCGTCGGATCGATGGGCATGCCCATCGCCGGAGCGAGGATCGCGGCCATCACGGAGACGGGGGGCTTCCTGCGGGCGTCGGAGGCCACGGACGCCGACGGGCGATTCGAGGTGAGCCGATCGGGCGAGCGATCCTTCCGCCTGGTCCTGGTCTCGCCGCGAGCTCCGCTGACGATCCACGACGTCTACGACGTCGGCCAGGAGGAGGAGCTGGTCCTCGCTCCCGCTGAGAGCGGGCTTCTGGAGGTGCAGTTCGTCGATCAGCAGGGGATGCCGGTGCCCTCTCGATCGGCCGTTCTTCAGCTCGGAGGCACCGTCATCCAGCCCGCGCTGCTCATGCAACACCTCGCCTTTCGCGGCCTGCCCCCGTACTCCGACGCGAGGGGAAGCCTCGTCATTCCCGACCTCACGCTCGGTGAGTACTCCGTCCTCCTGCCGGATGTCGCTGCGGCCAGTGGCCCCGGGCCGCTCCGGGTCGGGGTCTCTGTCGCCCCGGGTCGGAACTCGGTGCGGCTGACACTGGAACAGAAGCCCGCGGCTCCGTGACGGCGAGCATTCTGTCGACAATTTGCCATCGGGTCGAGCGCAGGCCGGGTTGGCGCGACGCGGGCGCCGCTCCGCTTACCCCCGCAGCTTCCCCAGCGCCTCGTTCAGGCTCTTGCGGAACGCGTCCGGCGCCTTCTCCTCGCGCGCGAGGAGGGCGGCGAGGTGGACGAGGGCCTGGCGCTGCGCCCTCACCGGGACGAACGCGGCCGGGTCGATGTGCGGGCCGTTCTTCCAGAGGGCGGTGTTCTCGGCGGCGAGGGCGGCGAGCCACGCGTCGAACGGCTTCGGGTCGAAGTCGCTACGCTTCGTGAGCGAGAGGAGGGCGAGGGCGAGGCGCTCGTCCTCGCCCCAGGCGTAGACGACGCCCGCGGTCCGGAGGCGCGCCGCGACGACCTCGACGATCCGGGCCTGGCCGGCCGGAGTGAGCTTCGGGTTGCGGCCGACGAACTTCAGGACGTCGGCCGTGTGGGCGGCGGCGTGGACCCAGCCGGAGCCGGCGACGAAGCCGCGGGTGTCCTTCTCGGCGGTGAGGTACCGGGTCGTGGCGGCGAGGAGGTCCTCGAACGCATCCTTCGTCATCCAGGGGCTCTTCAGGTCGACGGCGGCGAGGATCGAGAGGGAGAGGGCCGAGAAGGAGCGCCCGTAGGCCGAGTCGGTCCCGCTCTCGCCGAGCCCCTTCGCCAGGCCTTCCTGGAGCCGGAGGCGGAGTGCTTCGAGGCCGTCGGGCGGGACGAGGCCCTGGACGTAGACCCAGCGGGCGAGGGCGTCGAACGCGACGGAGTCCCGGAGCTTCGGGTCGGGCGAGGAGAGGAGCTCGGTCGCCTCGAGGGCGAGGGCGCTCACGGACTCCCCTTCCGGGACGGAGAACTCCTTCGCGGCGAGGGCGTGCCAGAAGGCGGTGTCGTGCGGTTGAGCAGCGGGGGCGGCGGGGGCGGCGAGCGCGACAG
>CAZWRQ010000405.1:0-2888 GCA_964636395.1 uncultured Holophagales bacterium | reverse complement strand
CGTCCTCCGGAGAGGCCGGGAGAGGGCCCCTCGCGCCGGCGCGAGGGGCCCTCTCGTCTCTCACGGTGATCCGGCGCACACCTCCGGGGCCACGGCCGCCTGGCATCGCCCGTGCAAAGACGAAGGCGGGAGCGACGAGCTCCCGAGAACGTCCCAGGAGGTCCGACATGAAGAACGCCAACAGGAACATCCTCCTCGCCGCGACGGCGGCGCTGGCCCTCGCGGTGGCGCCGTCGGCCCTGGCGGACGTGCGGATCCACGTGAACCTCCCGCTGCCGCCTCCGCCCCACAAGGTGCTCCGGCACGTGCCTCTTCCGCCGCCGCCGCACGTCGACGTCCGGGTCGATCGACGCGATCGCGACCGTCACGGCCGCTGGAACTACGAGAACAGGTACCGCGACGACCGGTGGCGGCACGACCGCCGTTACCGCGACCGCGACCGCTGGGCGTTCGTCGAGGGGCGCTGGGTGAGGAAGCCCTTCCTGGACGCGGTCTGGGTGAACGGCTACTACGATCGCTGGGGCCGCTGGGTCCCGGGCTACTGGACGCGGGCCCGCTACCGGTGAGTCAGGTCACCGCCGCGCGGCGGCGGAGCTCGGGGCGCTCGTGGGCGTGCGACGAGAGCACGTCCGCGAGCGCCTTCGCGGCGTCCCAGGCGTCCGCGAAGCGGACGTAGAGAGGCGCGAAGCCGAAGCGAAGAACGTCGGGAGCGCGGAAGTCGCCGACGACGCCCCGCTCGATGAGCGCCCGCATCACCGCGTAGGCGTCGGGGTGCGCGAAGGAGACCTGGCTGCCGCGGAGCGAAGCGTCGCGCGGAGAGGCGAGGCGCACGGCCTCGCCGCACTCCCGCTCCACGGCCTCGATGAAGAACGAGGTGAGCGCCTCCGACTTCGCGCGGACGAGCGCGAGGTCGGCATCGAGGATCACGTCGAGCGCGGCGTCGAGCGACGACATCGAGAGAATCGGCGGCGTGCCGCAGAGGAAGCGGGCGACGCCCGGGGCCGGACGGTAGGAGCTCTCGAACGCGAACGGCTGCGCGTGGCCGAGCCAGCCGGAGAGCGGCTGGACGAAGGCGTCCTGGAGACGCTTCGGGACCCAGAGAAACGCCGGAGCGCCGGGGCCGCCGCAGAGGTACTTGTAGCCGCAGCCGACCGCGAGGTCGCCGCCGGCGCCGTGGAGGTCGAGCGGCATCGCTCCGGCCGAATGGGCGAGGTCCCAGATCGCGAGCGCGCCGGCCGCGTGAGCGGCGCGCGTGAGCCGCTCCATGTCGTGCCGCTCGCCGGTCCGGTAGTCGACGTGCGTCAGGAGGAGGGCCGCGACATCGTCGTCGAGTGCCGCTGCGACTTCCCCCTTCGGGACGAGGCGGAGCCGGTGCCCCTTCCCGAGGAGGCGCGCGAGCCCTTCGGCGACGTAGAGGTCGGTGGGGAAGTTCCCCGCCTCGGAGAGGACCGTCCGCCGCTCCGGGCGGAGCGAGAGGGCGGCGGCGAGAACTTTCCAAAGGTTGACCGACGTCGAGTCCGCGCAGACGACCTCCCCCGCCGCAGCCCCGACCAGACGCGCGATCTTGTCGCCCACGCGGCGCGGCAGGTCGATCCACCCGGCGTCGTTCCAGCTCCGGATCAGCCCCTCGCCCCACTCCCGCCGGACGACCTCGGCCATGCGCCCGGCAACCGTCTTCGGCAGCGCGCCGAGAGAGTTGCCGTCGAGGTAGACGAGGCCCTCGGGGAGGACGAAGCGGTCGCGGAACGGCGCGAGCGGGTCGGCGGCGTCGAGGGCCGCGGCGTCGGCGCGGGAGATCACGCGCCGATCGTCTCAGAGAAGCGGCGCGCGCGGGGGCGGCGGGAGTCCGTCCGCGCGGCTCCCCGCACCGCGGCGCCTCAGAACGCCGAGACGATCCCGACGATCACGAGCCCCAGGAGCGCGTTGGCCCCGGACAGCACGTCCAGCGCCTTCTGCACCTTCGCGAAGGCGGGGCTCGGTGCGGAGCCCGGCGCGGGAGCGAGGGCGACGAGCTTCGGCGCGACCGCGAACGTGATGACCGCTCCGACGACGACCATGACGCCGAAGAGCGCGACCTTCACGGTGAGGAGCAGCCCAACGCCCGTCGTCGTGTCGCCGAGGAGCCCCTCGGGGGACTTCAGGAGCCCCGTGACGGCGAGGAGGAGCGTCGAGGTCCAGGCGAGCGCGGTGAAACGCCTCGCGACGCTCCCCATGAGCCGTCCGCGCTGCGGCGGCTCGAGGACGGCGAGGCTCGGGACGAGGATCGCCTTCATGAAGAGCATGCCGCCGATCCAGGCGGCGGTGGCGAGGAGATGGGCGAACTGCAGGAACCAGGACACGGATCGACCTCCTCCGCTCCGGTCGGGAGCGGTCCCGGGAGCACCGGGCACGTTTCGTTCGGGGCCGGATACGGGAAGGAGGCGGGGGGAGTTCCGGGGGCGATATGACGGGCGTCATGCCGCCCCCGCGAAAGGGGGCCGGTTGCGCCTCAGCGAGCCGGCGTCGCGACCGGGGTCCGCCTCGGCGTGACCTTCTCCTCGAAGCCCGGCGGCAGGACGAGGACGACGTCGCCGGGCGCGACGAGCTGGAGGTCTTCCCGGGCGATCCTCTCCACGGCCGCGGGGTCCTTCGTCAGCCTCTCGATCTCCTTCTCGAGCTCCTCGTTCCTCCCGGCGATCGAGGAGACCTCCGCCTGGAGCGCGGCGACCTGCGCCTTCTGCTTCCTCACCTGAAGGAAGCCGCGGTCGCCCGCGAGGAAGAAGACGAAGAGGAGGAACGAGAGGAGGATGGAGAAACCGACGTAGGAAAGAGGGTGGGCGTGCGGCCGGTCGGGCCGGGCGGCGGGGCCGGAGGCGGACGGCTCGTCGAGGCGGCGCGCGGGACGGGGA
>CAZWRQ010000404.1:0-2915 GCA_964636395.1 uncultured Holophagales bacterium | reverse complement strand
GAGGGGGACCGTCTCGGGGACGTCGAAGCCTTCCGGGACGGAGGCATGAGCCCAGACCCGGATCGACTGGCGGTCGGACGTGATGCGTCCGAGGGCGAGCGCGTCGTGAGGCAGGACGGCGCGAGAAATCTCCGACACGCGGCCGAAGACCTGCCGGACGTCGAGGACGCCCGTGAGAGTCTCCAGGAGGTCGTCGACCGCCTTGAGCCGCCGCAGCTCCTCCACCTCGGAACGGAGGCTCTCGAGCTCCCCGGACGGCGACCGCGGTCCGGGCGTTCGCGGCACGGTCATCGGGCCGATTCTACGGAGCCGTGCGAGGCCGGGCTCCTATACTCGCGCGAAGGTGCACCGCCGGCTCGCCCTCCTCGCCGCCGCGATCCCGCTCGCCCTGGTGGGGTGCGGCCGGCCCGGGGCCGCCGAGCGACCCTACGTGATCTCGGTCCCCTACGACCTCGATTCGCTCGATCCCGGACACCGGAACCGGCTGAGCGACTTCTCGCTCCTGGCGAACTTCTACGAGCCGCTCGTCGTGACCGACGCGAACCTCTCGGCGCGCCCCGCGCTCGCGCATCGCTGGAGCAACCCGGACGCTCTCACCTGGACCTTCGAGCTGCGTCCGGGCGTCCGGTTCCACGACGGGAGCCTCCTGGGTGCGGAGGACGTCGTCTGGTCGTTCGACCGTCTCCGCGCGGAGCCGGGGCTCGAGCTGGCCGGGCACGTCTCGGCGATCGACAGCGTGCGCGCGATCGGCGAGCGGACCGTCGAGCTGCGGACGCGGCAGCCGGTCGCGATCCTCCTGAACAAGCTGCGGTTCATCCTCGTCGTCCGAAAAGGGGAAACCGGACCGACGCTCGGCGGCCGGGTGAACGGCACCGGCCCGTATCGTCTGGCGATGCTCGAGCCCGGGCGCGAGATGAGGCTCGAGCGGAACGAGGGGTACTGGGGTCCCCGACCGGCCCTCCGCGAGGTCCGGCTGATCCTGAACCGCTCGCCCGAGCAGGCGCTCGAGGACCTCCTCTCCGGGCGCAGCGACTTCGTCCAGTCGAACGCGAAGTCGACCGAGGAGTCGCTCCGCGGCCGGAGCGGCTTCCAGGTGCGGAGACACGGCAGCGTCTCCGTCAAGTTCCTCTTCCTCGCCCTGAACCGCGAGGCTCCGAAGGACGTGGACGGCGGGAAGAACCCCTTTCGGGACGTGCGCGTTCGCCGGGCCGTCTCCCTCGTGATCGACCGCGCGGAGCTGGCCCGCCGCCTCTCGGCGCCCGCGATCCCGACGAGCCAGCTCGTGCCGCCCGGGATCTTCGGCCACGACCCTTCGCTGAAGCTGCAGCGCCACGACCCGGCCGAGGCTCGCCGTCTGCTCGCCGAGGCCGGCTGGCCGGACGGTTTCGCGCTCGAGCTCGCGGCCCGCGGCCTCTTTGCGGAAGCGGCCGGGATCGTGGCGGAGATGCTCGGCGAGGTCGGGATTCGCGTCCGCGTGCGCTCTCTCCCGGAGGCGGCCTGGTTCCGGGCGATGCACGGGGGGCTCCTCACCCTCACGATCAGCCGTTACGGCTGTCCTACGGGCGACGCCTCCGACCTCTTCGAGAACGCCCTCCGCACGTGGGACCCGGAGCGGAGGACCGGCCTGAACAACTACGTACGCTACTCGAGCCGGGAGGTGGACCGGCTCACCGACCTGGCCGGCCGGACGCTCGAGATGAGCCGGCGGCAGGAGGCGCTTCGGGGGGCGACGGCACGGGTGCTCGAGGACCTGCCCGTGATACCGCTGTACGTCGACCAGGACCTCTACGCGTTCCGGGAAGGAGTCTCCTGGACGCCGCGTAACGACAACTTCCTCATCGCTTCCGAGATCGCGCGGGCACGCTGAGGCGGCGCCCGGCGCGAGGAGCGGCGCTCAAGCGGCCCGGGCCGGCATCGGGCCGGGCCGGCCCAGGTAGAAGCCCTGTCCCAACGGGACGCCGAGCCTGCGGAGAGCCTGCAGCTCGTCGAGCGATTCGATCCCCTCGGCGATGACCTGGGTCTCCATCTTCATCGCGAACGAGAGGATGGCGCCGAGCAGGTCCTGCTTGATCCGGTTCCGGTGGATGTCCTTCGTGAAGAGGTGGTCGAACTTCAGGAACTCGGGGCGGATGTCTGCGAGGGCGGAGAGGTTCGAGTAGCCCGAGCCGAGGTCGTCGACCGCGACGTGGAAGCCCTCCCTGCGGAGCTCGCCGAGCACTCTCGTGAAGAGCTCCTGGTTCTCCGCGTAGGTCCGCTCGGTCACCTCGATGACGACCTGCCTCGGGTCGAGGTGGAGCTCGAGCACCTCGCGCACCAGCCCCCCTTCGAGGAAGTCGGAGTCCTGCGACGCCGCGGGGGACAAGTTGAGGAAGACGAGCCTGTCCCAGCCCGATCGGGACGCCTCCTCGAGGGACCGCCTCCGGCAGAGCCGCTCGAGAGGGATGACGAGGCCGGCCTTCTCGGCGAGCGAGAAGAGCCGCTCGGCGTCTTCGAGCCCGCTCCCGGCGGGTCCCCTCGAGAGGGCCTCGACGCCGGTGACCTTCTCTTCGACGAGGTCGTGGATCGGCTGGAAGAGCGAGACGACCCGGCGGTCGGCGAGTATCCCCTTCAGGATCTCGACCCCGCGCTCCTCGGCGTTGGCCGTCTGACGGAAGACCTCGCCCCGGGCTTCGTTCAGGCCCCGGTAGACCGCGCGCTCGACCCGGACCTTCGGGTCGAAGAGGATCAGCGCCTGCCCCACGTGGGAGGAGTAGGAGTCGACGGAGGTCAGCCTTTCGGCGAGGAACGACGAGACGAAAGCGTCCATACGCGATGCGAGACCGCCGAGCCACTCGTGGGGCGCCTGGTCGGAGCCGTTCCTCGGCCGCGTCGGGACGAAGCAGAGGACCTCGTCGCTCCGAACGCCCGGGACGCAG
>CAZWRQ010000403.1:0-3034 GCA_964636395.1 uncultured Holophagales bacterium | reverse complement strand
GGCGAATTGACAGCGTCTCAGGAGGCGGTCGCGTGAGGGGCGTCACCGGGGCGCGGACGAGGTCCCGGGCCGTGTGACGGCGGCACCGCCACGCCGTCGCGGCCTCCGGGGGTCGGCGACGGGCCGCCAGGGGCCGCGGTCCGGGAGCCCGCCGCCTCCGGACCGCGCTATTGGAAGACGCCGCTCACGTCGAGGATGAAGTGGAGCGCGCCGGCGGACCGGTTGTGGACCTTGAACGTCCCGTCCCCCGTCCGGGAGAGCTCGAGGATGCCGTTGTTGGCCCTCGTCTTCCCGGCGGTGAAGCTGACGCTGCTCGTGATCGGGACCGAGGCGAGGTCGGCCTGGTAGACGACGAGGTCGCCCGTTGCCGAGGTCTGGGTGACGGTCTGGTTCACCGACAGGGAGCGAATCGTCGCGACCGTCAGCCCGCAGCGGGTTCCGACGCTGAAGGTCCGCGTCTCGCCGGCGGCGAGCGCCGGCGAGGCCGCATCCGGCCCCGAGGCGTTCCGCGTGTCGAAGAGCCGGCACGGTGTTACCGGGTAGAAGCGCGTCGCGGGGAGCGTCACGGGAATCTGCACGTTCGCCTCCCGGGGGTCGCCGCAGCCCGTTCCGGTGTACGTCTCCGTCACCTTCACCGTGACCGGGCCGGATTCGCCTGCCGCGACGGTGATCTGCGGAGTCCCGGCCCCGGTGAGGAGCGTTCCGTTCGTTACGGTCCAACTCCACGACGCGCCGGGTGCGGCGGCGACCGAGGCCTCGAAGTGCTCTCCCGGGGCGACGTGCGCCGGCACGGTGATCTCGAGCGGGATCGGCGGCGGGTAGACCACCACGTTCGTCGTGGCGGGCGCCGAGGTGCAGTCACCCACGGTCACGGTGACGGCATACGTCCCCGCGTGGCCCTCCCACGCGTTCGTCAGCGTCGGGCTCTGCAGGCTCGAGGTGAAGCCGTTCGGCCCCGACCACGAGTAGGTCGCCCCGGAAACCGCCGGCGTCGAGAGCGAGATCGTCGCCCCCGTGCAGTACGGGCCCGTGTTGCTCGCGGTCGGCGTCGGCAGATTGCACGGAACGATGGTGATCGTCGCCAGAGTGTTCGGCTGCACGCACGCCGTCCCGACGGTCTCCACGACGTTGATGGTCACGTTGGTCGCCGACGCCGGGGCGCGGAAGGTGAGCTCGTTCGTCCCCTGGCCCGACAGGATCGTCCCGCTGGAGAGAAGCCAGCTGTAGGTGCTCCCGACGTGGAACTCGACCGACGCCCGGGCCGTCTCGTTCACCCCCAGCTCGGACGGGACGCTGAGAACCGGCGCCTGCGACGAGGGGGCGACTCGGAGGAGGACCGAGTCCGGAGGGGACGTGCAGCCGTTCTTCGTCGCGACGACCGTGTAGAGGCCGCTGTCCTCCGGCCCGGCGTCGAAGACCGTGAAGGACCGAAGTGCCGACGTGCTCCCGTCGGGGCGGGTCCAGAGGTAGGTCGCGCCGGAGATCAGCCTCGCCGAGAGCGAGAGATCCTCGCCCTCGCAGACGGAGGCCGCGGGCGTCGTCTCGAGGACGCTCGTCGTCAGCTCGCAGGCCGTGACGGGGATGGCCCTCGAGAAGGACGGCAGACCGCTCGCGAAGAGGGTTGCCCCCCAAAGGCCGCCGGGCAGGCCCGACACCGTGACCGACGGGAAGCTCGTCGAGGACCACGAGGCGGCGCCCGACGACGGGACCCATCTCGCAAGCCCTCCGTCGGCCCTCCGGAGGAGAACGGACGGGGCGTCCGCCGAGGAGCTCGACGTGCCGTTACCTCCCGAGGCCTCGGCCCCGCCCCGGAATCCGTTCCCGGTCAGGGTGAAGGCCCCGGGCATCGCCAGTGAGGACGGCCAGCCGGAGACGAGAGGCCTCCACGACTCCACGAGCGTCGGCCAGGGGTCCAGCACCTCGGCGCTCGTCACCGGGTTTCCCTCGGTGTCGGAGGGATGGGAGCGTCCGCCGGAGACGAGGACCCGGCCGTCGGGCAGGAGGGCCGTCGCGGGCTTCGCACGGGCCGCGGAGAGCGAAGGGAGCGGCGCCGTGACGCCCGTCGACGGGTCGAAGACCGCGACGTACGGAACGGCAGCCGTCTCCTCCTCGTTCGCTCCCCCGACGAGGAGGACGCGGCCGTCGGGAAGCGTCGTCGTGGAGACACCCCCGCCCCAGCCGGGGATGCCGACCGGCGGGAAGGGCTGACGGAAGCGATCCGTATCGGCGTCGTAGACGACGAGCTCCAGGGCGTCCGTCACGAAGAGGACGTCTCCTCCCGGAAGGAGCGTCCCGCCGCTGACGAGCCCGGGGACCGAAGGCCCGCCCGCCGGCCGCCAGGTGTCTCCTGCGCCGGGGTCGAAGAGGAAGGCGGAGCTCGTAGAGGGATCGAACAACCCGGGACTGGTGTACTTCACGACGAGGACCCGTCCGTTCGGGAGCAACGTCAGGCCCCGCGTACGTCCGTAGTCCTTCGTGGGGGGGAAGCTCGCTACCTCGGCCCACGTTTCGCTGGCCGGGTCGAACAGCTGCGGCCAGCCCGAGCAGACATCCCCGACTCCGGGGTAGTTCAAGCAGGACTCGTTGCCCGCCACGAGGACACGCCCGTCCGAAAGCAGAGCGGTCCTGAGAGCAGTGGACACGATGCGGGGGCTGTCGGGGATTACCGAGAACGAGTCGGTCACCGGGTCGTAGATCTCGTCGTCGGGCGTCTCGAGATCGGTTCCGTCGTTCCTGCGACCTCCGACGATCAGGACGCGCCCATCCGCGAGAAGCGTCGCGGCATGTTTCCACCTCGGATAGACCATCGCCCCGGCCGTGTAGGCCCACGTGTCCGTCCCGGGATTGAAGAGCGCGCCGCGCGTCGCGTCCCCGACGGCGATACCTCCCAGGACGAGGACCTTCCCGTTCGGCAGGAGGGTCGCGGTTCCGTGCTCCCGCCCCCACGTCGTCCCGACCGTCGTCCACGCCGGGTTCATTCGGTCGACGATCTCGGCGTCCGAGAGCCACCCGGTCTCCTCGCCGCCCACGACGA
>CAZWRQ010000402.1:0-3084 GCA_964636395.1 uncultured Holophagales bacterium | reverse complement strand
GTCGCCGGGGCTCCATTGAAGCCCTTCGAGCCCGCGCGGCTCGACCATGACGTGCAGGCGCATCCCCGGCGATGTCGCCGGGGCTCCATTGAAGCCGCGCAGAGGAGAAGGGAGCGAGATCGTGAGCCGCCAGCATCCCCGGCGATGTCGCCGGGGCTCCATTGAAGCGCGTCGTTCGCGCATCGTCACCTCGCCAGGCTCTCCGGCATCCCCGGCGATGTCGCCGGGGCTCCATTGAAGCGAGTCGATCGTCACATCGTAGGCGTTGATGAAGAGGGCATCCCCGGCGATGTCGCCGGGGCTCCATTGAAGCTCGATCTCGATCTTCGTCACCTTCATCGCGTCACCTGCATCCCCGGCGATGTCGCCGGGGCTCCATTGAAGCGAGTTCATCCTCGAAGCGAAGACGCCGATCAGCCATGCATCCCCGGCGATGTCGCCGGGGCTCCATTGAAGCTCGGCCTTCGCGAGGATGGTGAGAGTCCGGTCCTGGCATCCCCGGCGATGTCGCCGGGGCTCCATTGAAGCAGCGCCCCCGGGACCGAGCTCGCGGCCGGGGCCTATGCATCCCCGGCGATGTCGCCGGGGCTCCATTGAAGCTACCTCCCGTTCCCGTGGGCCGTCGACACCGGATCGATGCATCCCCGGCGATGTCGCCGGGGCTCCATTGAAGCCCGAACGTCTGGCTCGGCGTCTCCGTCGAGGACCAGGCATCCCCGGCGATGTCGCCGGGGCTCCATTGAAGCCTGCCCCAGTTGAGGAGAACGTGCGTCGGCTGTTCGGCATCCCCGGCGACGTAGCCGGGGCTCCGTGGAAGCTCGAAGAGGCCGAGGGCTGCACTGCAGTCCGTGTGTGGTTCCCGAGCCGTGGCCCACGCACTGACTCACAGAACGCGGCCCCGCCCGACGGCGACATACTCGCTTCTGACAGCCAGATCGTCCTTGCGCCGGCGCCTGGGGGACTCGACCAGGATGGAGGAGCGCGGAGACAGACGGGCGGACCAGGCAACAGCGACTTGCGACTCCGACGAAGGGCGGCGCCTGAAAGCCTATGGACACTGCGGCCGAACGGAGCGCCCGGAAGCCGTGCACGGGCTGATTCGGTTTCGGGGCAAGTCGTTCCGTCTCCGTCGGGGCTCGAGGGGGTCCGCGCCTCTCAGCCGGCGAGGACCTTCAGGTACCAGGCGGCGAACGCGGTCGAGAAGACGATCCCCGAAACGCTCCACGCCGTCAGCCCGCGGGACGGCCGGTGCTCGGCCGGGACCTCCGCCGCGTGGATCGCCCGGTGGTTCAGCCACGCGAGCGCGGGAGCGGTGAGGAACGAGAGCGACGTTGCGAGGTCGACGAGCGTCTTGAACGCGGCCCCGCCCCGAAGCGCGTACCCGATGATCGCGAGCGAGCCGGCACCGAGGACGACGAGAGAGGCCCAGTAAACGCTCCCGCGCGTCGTCGCCTCGCCCGGCGTCTCGGGGCCGCGGAATCGCGCGGCGAGGCCTGCCAGAGCGCGTGGGAAGCCGTCGACGACGGTGAGCGTCGTCGAGAGCATGACCGTCCCGGCGGCGAGGCCGATGAGGGGCGCGGCCCACGCGCCGAGGTTCCTCGTGTAGAGCGCGATGACCTGCTGCGCGAAGACGGCGGCGCGGTCGTCGAACGTCTCTCCCGAGCCGTACATGACGCCCGCGCCGAGGAGGACGAAGCAGAGGGCGAGGAGGACGGTGCCGACGTAGCCGACGTTGAAGTCGAGGACCGACTCCTTCACGCGGGGGGCGTGGCCCGTCTGCTCGCGTCGGGCGAGCGTCCAGAGCGAGTGCCAGATCGAGATGTCGAAAGCCGAAGGCATCCAGCCGACGAGGGCGACCATGAACGCGACGGAGCGCAGGTCGGTGAACAGGCTCGCGTCGGGGAGCCAGGAGATGCTCCCCCAGGGGATCTTCGGCACGACGAGGAGAGTCGCCGAGAAGGTCGTGAGAGTCAGGACGAGGACGACCGCTTTGTTGATCCGGTCGAGCCAGCGGTAGCGGCCGACGAGGAGGAGGGCGCCGCAGACGACGAGGAGGAGGCCGGCGATCCAGTACGCGGGCGGAAAGCCGAGGAACGGCGCAGTCCACCCGAAGAGCGCCGCGAAGAGGGCCGCCGTGACGAGCGTGACGACGGACTGGACCGTGAACATCGTCCCGACGGTCAGGAGGCCGTAGAGGACGAGCGCCCAGCGCCCCTGCCGCCGGTACCCCTCGAGGAGACTCGTCCCGGTGGCCGCCGCGTACCGCGGCCCGAACTGGAACGCGGGGTACTTGAAGAAGTTCGCCGCCAGGACGACGACGAGGAGGCCGAGGCCGAAGCTGGCCCCGGCCCGGGTGCTCTGGACGAGGTGCGAGACGCCGACCGCGGCACCGGCCCAAAGGAGGCCCGGGCCGAGGGCCTTCAGGAACGACCGTTCTTCGCCGCCCATGAAGGCGGATTCTCGTCGCGAGGGCGCCTCGCGACAACGTCCTTCGGGCCGGGGACGGACCGTTTCCGCCGGAAGTTGCGGTCGCAGAGGGGGAAACGTAAAGATCCGCGCCGTTCCGTTGAAGGGGAAGGCAGGAGGAACCGATGAAGGTGACGCTTCGCTCCGAGCGGGTCGTGTCGGACGAGAACGTGAAGAAGGAGACCGGGAAGGGCTTCGCCGAGTGGTGGAAGGTGCTCGACGCCTTCGGCGGCCCGGCGAAGGGTCGGCGGGAGATCGGCGCCCACCTCTATGGAGAGCTGAAGGTCGACCCGTGGTGGTCGGCGACGCTCCAGGTCGAGTACGAGCGTCACAAGGGGCTCGTCGAGAAGGACGGCAAGGGGAAGGGCTACACGATCTGCGCCACGAAGTCGGTGAAGGCGCCGCCCGAGAGGTGCTGGGAGCTGTTCGCGACCGGCCGGGCGCTCGACGGGTGGTTCGGGCCGAAGAACGTCCTCGACCTGAAGGCGGGAGGCTCCCTCGCGAACGCCGATGGGAACGCGGCCGACGTGAAGGGGGTGACGCCCGGGAAGACGATCCGGCTCGTCTGGAAGGACGAGAGCGCGCCCGGGACGCCCGTGGAGATCAAGCTTCAGCCGG
>CAZWRQ010000401.1:0-3095 GCA_964636395.1 uncultured Holophagales bacterium | reverse complement strand
GGGCGCGAGGAGGGTGAGGGCGAATCCGGCGGAGAGGACGGCACGGCGCATGCGAGTCGAGGTATGCACGCGCCGTGCCGCAGGTTCTTCTATCGGATCGGGAACGGCGGCCGCTTCGGCGAGACCGGCGGGCTCTTCTTCAGCTGCTCGAGGACGATCTCGATCGCCCTCTCGAGCTGCGGGTCGCGGCCGGCGATGACGTCGGCCGGCGTCTGCTCGACCTCGACGTCGGGCGGGACGCCGACGTTCTCGACGCCGAAGCCCTCCTCGGGCGCCCAGAACGCGAGGTTCGGTGCGGTCACCTGCGCCCCGTCCATCAGCACCGGGAAGCCGAGGATGCCGACGAGGCCGCCCCAGGTCCGCTGGCCGACGAGCGGCCCGACCTTGAACTTCCGGAACATCCAGGGGAGGAGGTCGCCGCCCGAGCCGGCGGTCTCGTCGATGAGCATCACCTTCGGCCCCTGGATCGAGGCGCTCGGGGTCTTCATGTCGTCGCCGTAGCGGAACGTCCACCAGGCAATCGGCTCGCGGCGGAGCGCCTCGATGTAGTAGTCGGCCACGCTGCCGCCGCCGTTGAACCGCTCGTCGACGATGATCGCGTCCTTCCACGCCTGCGGGTAGAAGTAGCGCTTGAAGTAGGTGTGTCCGAGGCCGGCCGTGTTCGGGACGTAGACGTACGCGACGCGCCCGCCCGTCGCCTTCTCGACCTTCGCGAGGTTGCCCTCGACCCAATCGCGGTTGCGAAGGGCGCCCTCGTCGGCCACCGGGACGACGTTCACGGTGCGTGAGCCCTTCCCGTCGGGCGTCGGCCCGACGGTGATCTCGACGATCTTTCCGGCGGTCGCCTCGAAGCGAGAGAAGAGGTTCTCCGGCGGCGCGAGCTCCTTCCCGTTCACCGCGAGGAGGTACTCGCCCGCCTTCACCTCGACGCCCGGCTCGCTGAGCGGCGCGCGGAGCTCGGGGTTCCAGTTCAGGCCGCCGAAGACCTTGCGGAAGCGATAGCGCCCGCTGGCCACCTCGTAGTCGGCGCCGAGGAGGCCGCCCGGGACGGGCGTCGCCTCGTCGAGCCGGTCGCCGCCGAACGTCCGGTGGTGGCCGACGGCGAGCTCGCTGCACATCCACTGGATGAGGCGCGTCAGGTCGGCGCGCGAGGAGAGGTGCGGGAGGAAGGGCTCGTACTTCGCCCGGATCGCCTTCCAGTCGCGGCCGTGCATCCCGGGGTCGTAGAAGTAGTCGCGGTTGATCCGCCAGACCTCCTCGAGGATCTGCGGCCACTCGGCGCGCGGGTCGACGCGCACCTGGACGGCGTCGAGCTTCAGCCTCCCGTTGCCTTCGCCCGGCTTCGCCTCGCCCTTTTTCCCGGCGGGACCGACCTCGAAGGATTCCTTCGCGCGCGTCAGGAGCTTCTTCCCGTCGAAGGAGACCTCGTAGTCGTCGACGTCGGCGGCGATCGTCTCGGCCTTCCGGCTCTTCGTGTCCCACTTCTGGAGCGCCGTCTTCCCGTCGGCCTCGCGGAGGAACCAGACCTCGCCGGCGTTCGGGGAGGAGAGGCCGGAGATGTCGGCAGCCTTCACCGGGACGTCGACGATCCGGAGGCTGAAGCCGTCTCGGTCGATGACGACAGGCTCGGGCTTCTTCTCCTCCTTCTTCGCGTCGTCCTTCTTCGCGTCCTTCCCGCCCTTGCCGTCGGCGGGCTTCGCGGCGTCGTCCTTCCTCTCGCCCTCGCCCGCCTCCTCGTCGCTCTCCTTCGCGAGGGGCGACGGCGTGCCGGCCTTCAGCGTCGCGACGTAGATCGCGCGGGTGACGTCCATGTCCTGGTTGACGAGCGAGAACCAGTTCCGTACCGGGCCGGCGTCGGTCGAGGCGAGGAACCAGATCAGCTTCCCGCCCTTGTCGAAGACCGGGTCGGAGACGTCGGACAGTCCGTCCGTGAGGGGGAACGACCTGCCCTCGACGGTGTCGTGGACGTGGAGCGTGCGGATGTAGGTGGGGCCGGCGAGCGTGTAGGCGAGCCAGCGCGAGTCGGGCGACCAGCTCGCCTTCAGCGTCTTCTGCGGGGCGTAGAGCCGCTCGGAGGCGACCTTCACCGCCTTCCCGGAGGCGACGTCGACCCACCAGAGGGTCCAGGAGTTGTCCGTGAGGGCGATCTTCTTCGAGTCCGGCGACCAGGCCAGCCGGTCGTAGAAGCCCGAGCCGGGGACGGCGATCTTCTTCGGCGTCCCCTTCCCGTCCTGCGCGGCGACGACGAGGCGGTACTCGCCCCCCTCGTCGGAGACGTACGCGATCGACTTCCCGTCCGGAGACCAGGCCGGCCCGCGCTCGTGTGCGCCGGGAGTGGCCGTCAGGTATCGCGGGTCCCCCTTCTCGGCCGGGACGGTGACGATCTCGCCCCGGAACTCGAGCGCGACGCGCGCGCCCGAAGGCGAGAGCGAGGCGTCGCGGACCCACTGCGCCCCCTTCGCCCAGCGAGGCCGGGTTTCGAGGAGGTCGGCGTTCACCGTGATCGGAAGCGGCGCGGCCTTCCTCGTCGCCGCGTCGAGGAGGTTGAGGCGGCCCGCCTGCTCGTAGACGACCCTGCCGTTCGCGGCGGCGGCGGCGAGGACCGGGAAGTCGTCGTGCGCCGTGACCTTCGTGAGCGCCTTCGTCTTCGCGTCGAAGGTGTAGAGGTTGAACTCCCCATCGCGGTCGGAGGTGAAGTAGAGCGTGTCGCCGACCCACGTCGGGTTCAGGTCGTTGCAGCGCCCCTCGGGCTGCGGGACCTTCACGATCGCGTGCGTCGCGACGTCGTAGAGCCAGATCCGCGAGACGGTGCCGCCGCGGTAGCGCTTCCACTGGAGGTGCGCGGGGCGGTTCGGCGTGTAGGCGATGGTCTTGCCGTCGGGCGAGAAGACGGCGCGGGAGGCGTATGGGATCGGGAGCTTCGTCTCGACGCCCCCTTCGACCGGCACCGTGTAGAGCTGGTCGTGGCGGTTGTTCGTCGCCTCGCGCGGGGAGGCGAAGAGGACCGCCTTCCCGTCGGGTGTGAAGCCCTGGACGACGTCGCGCGAGGGGTGGAACGTGAGGCGCTTCGGCACGCCGCCCGTCGCGGGGACGAC
>CAZWRQ010000400.1:0-3142 GCA_964636395.1 uncultured Holophagales bacterium | reverse complement strand
TCCGCCGAGGTCCTGACCGACCGGGAGAGCCTCCTCTGGTCTGCCGCCCGGCCGCGCAGCCTCGTCGCGCTCGCGCAGAAGCTCCCGATCCTGCTGGAAGCGTTCCGGAGCGGCCGGGGAATCGCCGACGGCACGGAAGACGCCCGGACGGCGCAGGGAGACCTGGGGCGCGCCGCGTTCCTTCGGCAGCTCGCGACGGAGTGGCTCCCCGCGATTCCCGACGTCGACGCGCGGCTCCGGGCCGAGCCTCCCGCACGCGTCCTGGACGTGGGGTGCGGCTCGGGCTGGGCGTCGATCGCACTCGCGCGCGGCTTCCCGCTCGTCCGTGTCGACGGTCTCGACCTCGACCCGGCCTCCGTCGAGGACGCCCGCGCGAACGCGCGGACTCACGGCGTCGCCGACCGCGTCGCGTTCCACGTTCACGACGCCGCCGCACCGGAGCTTCGCGAGGGATACGACCTCGTGATCGCGTTCGAGGCGATCCACGACATGCCTCGCCCCGTGGAGGCGCTGGCCGCGATGCGCCGCCTCGCGGCGCCTTCCGGGACCGTCCTCGTCGTCGAGATGAGGAACGACGAGCGCTTCACGCTGCCGGCCCCCGCGAACGACCGGTTGAACTACGGATGGAGCGTCCTGACGTGCCTCTCGTCCTCCATGTGCGGCGAGGAGCCCGCGGGGACCGGAACGCTCCTCCGCCGCGGGACGCTCGAGAGCTACGCGCGGCGCGCGGGCTTCTCCGCGATCGAGGACGCCGGCGTCCCTCACGAGGGCTGGACGTTCTGGCGCCTGCTCGCCTGACCGGCGCGTAACGCAGGCCGCCCGTCCTACACTCCGCGGCGGGAAGGAGCGGAGCGTGAAGACCGAGAGGACCGGCCCCGCGGCGTTCACGGTCGAGTTCGAGTCCGAGGCCGAGCTCGAGGCCGAGGCGCGAACGAACCTCTCCGCGGGCGGCCTGAGGCTCCCGACGCGCGAGAAGCTCCCGATCTTCGCGAAGCTCCAGCTCCTCCTCCGGCTCGCGGGAAGCGGCGCGGTCCCCGCGACGGCGACCGTCGTCGCGCCTCTCCCCGACGGCTTCGCCCTCCACGTCGAAGGAGACGCCGCCGCCCTCGCCGACGCGCTTCGCGACGCCCCCGAGGAGCCCGGAGAGGAGGTCCTCGAGGAGGCCGGAGAAGCGGAGGACGTCGTCGCCCGCGAGAGCGTCTGGGACCGGCTGCGAGGCCTCGGCCGGGTCGAGAAGCTCCTCCTCGCCGCGAAGGCCGACCGGGTCGAGCGGATGATCCTCGCGCAGGACAGCGACCCGCAGGTCCTCTACTCCCTCCTGAAGAACCCGCGCCTGACCCCCGACGAGGTGATCCGGATCGCGAAGTCGCCGTACCTGACGTTCCAGACGGCCGAGGCGATGATGAAGTCGACCCAGTGGTTCTCGAACCTCGAGGTCCGCGTCGCGCTCGTCCACAACGCGAAGACCCCGCCCGCCTTCGCCCTCCGGATCCTGCCGACGCTCCCCGAGTCGGAGGTGAGGAACATCTCGCGCGGCGCGGCGACGAGCATGGCCCTGAAAGTCGCGGCGCTGAAGAAGCTCCAGGGCTTCACCTGAGCGGCCGCCCGGGCCGCAGGTTCATACTGCGGCGGGCCGGACGGCCGCCACCTCCCGGCCCGAGGAGGGAGCGATGCCCGAGCCCGCGATCCCGTCCCTGTCCGAAGCGGCCGCCGCGCTCGGCCTTCCGCCGGAGCGCCTCGTCCCGTACGGCCACGACAAGGCGAAGGTGCTGCCGTCGCCGGCGGGTTTCACGCCGCGCGGCCGGCTCGTCCTCGTCTCGGCGATCACGCCGACGGGCGCCGGCGAAGGGAAGACGACGACCTCCATCGGCCTCGCCCAGGGCCTCGCCCGGATCGGCGCTCGGGCCTGCGTCGCGCTCCGCGAGCCCTCTCTCGGGCCGACGTTCGGGATGAAGGGGGGCGCGACGGGAGGAGGCCGCGCGCGCCTCGTCCCGTCGGACGACATCAACCTCCACTTCACCGGCGACTTCCACGCCGTCACCTCGGCCCACAACCTCCTCGCGGCGCTCCTCGACAACCACGTCCACCACGGCAACCGGCTCGACATCGACCCGCGGCGCGTCTTCTGGCGCCGCGTCCTCGACGTGAACGACCGGGCGCTTCGCCACGTCGTCATCGGGCTCGGCGGCGTCCTCCAGGGGGTGCCGCGCGAGACCGGCTTCGACATCACCCCCGCTTCCGAGGTGATGGCCGCGCTCTGCCTCGCCGAGGACGCCGAGGACCTCCGGGCGCGCCTTTCGCGAATGGTCGTCGCCCTGACGTTCGGGAAGGAGCCGGTCACGGCCGGCGACCTCGAGGCGGCGGGCGCCATGCTCGCGCTCCTGCGCGACGCGATCCACCCGAACCTCGTCCGCACGGGCGAGGGGGTGCCGGCCTTCGTCCACGGCGGCCCGTTCGCGAACATCGCCCACGGCTGCAGCTCGGTCATCGCGACGAAGACGGCGCTCTCCCTCGCCGACTGGGTCGTCACCGAGGCCGGCTTCGGCTTCGACCTCGGGGCGGAGAAGTTCTTCGACATCAAGTGCGCCGGGGCCGGCCTCGACACGGCCGCCGTCGTCCTGGTGGCGACCGTGCGGGCCCTGAAGCGCCACGGCGGCGTCCCGAAGGAGGGCCTCGCCTCCCCCGACCCGGGGGCCGTCGAGCGGGGCCTGCCGAACCTCGCGAAACACCTCGAGAGCATCCGCGCGTTCGGGGAGGTCCCGGTCGTCGCGTTGAACCGCTTCGCCACCGACTCCGACGGCGAGGTCGCCGTCGTCCGCCACGCCGCCGAGGGCTGGGGCGCGCCGTTCGCCGTCTGCGACGCCTTCGAGAGAGGAGGCGACGGGGCCGTTGCGCTCGCGGAGGCGGTCCTCGCCCACGCGGAGCGCCGCTCGAGCCCGTTCCGGCCGCTCTACGATCGCGACGACCCGCCAAAAGTGAAGCTGGCGAAGGTCGCCCGCCTCATGTACGGCGCCTCCTCGGTCGAGTGGAGCCGGGAGGCGGAACGCGACCTCTCGGAGATCGCCCGCCTCGGCTACGAGAAGCTCCCGCTCTGCGTCGCCAAGACCCAGATGTCGCTCTCCGACGACCCCGGCGTCGTCGG
>CAZWRQ010000399.1:0-3166 GCA_964636395.1 uncultured Holophagales bacterium | reverse complement strand
CCCGGGTTCCCCGGTTGACGCTGTGCGCGCAGAGAGCCTGACTGGATCGTCGCCGCCGTCGTCAGGCTCGCCCTCGCGACCGGCTGCCGGGTCGGAGAGGCTCTCGGCGCCCGCTGGGCGGATATCGACCTCGAGGGGCTCTCCTGGCGGCTCCCGAGTCCGAAGGCCGGCACGCCGCAGCACATCGCCCTGACGCCGACCGTCGCGAAGCTCCTCGAGGGGCTCCCGCGGTTCGCTGATAGCCCGTGGGTCTTCCCCGGTCCCGACCAGACGAAGCACCGCGCTTCGATCCGGGCCGGATGGGAGAGGCTCGCCGACGCGGCGCAGCTAGACGGCGTCATCGTCCACGATCTGCGGCGAACCGCCGGGCTCGCCCTCGTCCGCGCGGCCGGGCTCCACGTCGCAAGCAAGGCGCTCCGGCACTCCGATGCCCGCGTGACGGCGCGGGTATACGCCCCGCTGCAACTCGGGGACATCCGCGAGGCGATGGTCAAGGCCGAGAAATCCCGCGTGCTGCGGTTCAAGAAGGGGGCGGCGTGAAGAAGCAACGGAGCTCCCTTGAGACCTTCATCGACAGGTACGGCGCGCTGATGCAGCACGCGCACGCGGACTTCGAGGAGCACGTCGCGGGCAAGGACTGGGGCGCCGTCCTCGACTTCTTCCGCGAGAACGACCATGCGCTTCTCGCCCCCGACGCTCTGCACTTCATCTTCACGACCCGGACGCGGATCTGCCTTCTGGCGAAGGGCAACGCGGAGGAGCGGAAGCAGTCCGCGGCTCTCTCGCGCGAGCTCCTCGAGCTACTCACGGTGTACGCGACTCCGAAGCCGTCGCGCGCCATGCAGACGGCCGAAGCCAACATGAAGCAGGCTATCGCCGGCGTGAAGATGGCCATAGCGCGGACGGCGGCGCTCCTCGACTACGTCAACACCGGCGAGAAGCAGTCCGTCGCCCTCGCCCGGCACGCTGCCGAGATCGGTTTGGTGAAGCCAAAGCCGAATGCAACGGCGACCTCCCGCGCCGTACAGCGGGCCGAGCAGCGGGCGCGGAAGAAGGCCGGCGAACCGCCGCGGCGCCGCGGGCGCCCGCCCCGGCTGCGCTGACATCCCGGTAAATGCGACAGCCGGCGAGGCCCGGTTGTCGCATTTGTTTATACTTCCAACGTCTTGACCAGCGTTTGTCTACGTGGCCAAATATCTGGGCTCGCGCTCTTCAGCGCTCGCGCAGAAAGGGAGGCCACGAATGACAGAGAGCCCCGACGACTTCATCCCGACTCGCGGACTCGTCGAACGATGGCCGCGGCTCTTCCCGTCCGAGCAGTCGGTAAGGCGGCACCGGATGCTCGGCACCGGCCCGCGCTTCACCGTCATCGGGCGAAAGACCTACTACCGCGCGAGCGACGTGGAAGCCTGGCTCAACGCCCGGCCCTTCTTCGCCTCTACCGCTGAACGCAAGGTCGCAGCGGAGGCGGCGTGAGGGACGGTCCCCACGAACGACAAGAGCCGGCGTGCAGGCCGGCCCTCGTCAAGCTCTCCGGGGAGATCTACCGCGGTGATCGTAGCACGGGGGGCTCGTGACGGCCGTCCCCTCCACCGAGGCGCCGAACGGCTATACGGTCCTGACGGCTCTCGGCGGGAAGCGGCTCGCGAAGCGCTTCCGGCAGATCGGCGACGGGCCGATCGAGGTCGACGACTACGACAACGCTTACGAGTTCTCGGCGCGTGCGGAGACCGTCGAGACTCCCCGCGACTTCTACCACCGGCTGGCCGAGCTCAAAGACGACCCGCTCTCGTGCATCGTCCGCGGCGCAATCGCCGAAGGGGCGAACCCGGCGAGGATGCTCCGCCGGGCAGCGGAGCGGAACGGAGAGCCGCCAACACTGATCGACTGCCCGCGATCGGTCGGGCTCTTCGACGTCGACCTCGAGATGACTGCCGAGGAGGCGCAGCGGGTCCAGGTCGTCACCGACCCGGACGGCGCGGTCGACTTCGCCCTCTCGCTCACTCCGCCCGCGTTCCGCGTGTGTGACCTCGTCTGGTCCTTCGGCGCTTCGGCCGGCATCTCCCCGCGGAAGCTCTCCCTTCACTTCGCGGCGTTCCTCGACCGCCCCGTCCTCGGGTCGGAGCTCAAGGCGATCGTCGAGAAATGGAACGCGGAGGCGGGCCGGCCTATCTTCGACTCGTCCATATACGGCGCGCAGTCGATCTTCTACACGGCGCGGCCGGTTTTCGAGGGTGACGCACTCGACCCGCTCGACGGCTGCCAGATCGGGTTCCGGGACGGCAACGGCCGGCCGCTCGCCCTGCCGCGGATCGGGACGACTCCGGCCCCGGCGACGGCCGGGACGATAGAGGCGCCCGAAGGTGTCGCCCTCGCCCTCGTCGCCGAGCTCTGCGGCCGAGGGTTCGGCGAGATGTTGGCCGGGAAGCGGACGCGGCAGGCGATCTGCTCCGACATCTTCGTTCAGCTTCGCGACTGCGGCGTCCGGGCCGAGATGGCTCACGGCGCCGCGCGGGCGCTCTATAAGGGCGGGAACGACCCCGACGTCCTGAAGGTCCACGGCGGCCGGCGCAAGCCTCTCTCATGGTTTCAGGACTTCGTGCCGAGCATCTACGGCACCGCACCGCGCGCTCCTCGTCCCGATGTGGCGGAGGCGATCCGGGCGGCCTGCGAGGCGGAGCCGCTCTATTTCACTCCCGCTCACCATCTCCGCTCTCGCCGCCCTCTCGGGCCGGCGGTTCCGACTGGCCTACCCTCCCTCGACGAGTTCCTCGAGGGTGGGCTCCGGCCGTGTCACGCGGTCCTCGTCGGGCCGCCGGAGAGCGGCAAGACCTCGTTTGCAGCGCACCTCGCCGCGCGGCACCTCGACTCGTCTCCGAATGCTCAGCTCCTCGTCTACGTCCGCGACGAGGACCCCGGCGCCTTCGTCAACCGTCTCGCGCAGCGGGTCGGGTTCGACCGGGCCGCGCTCCGGCAGAACGACCCGGAGACGTGCAAGGCCGCGGCCGAGGCCCTCGAGGCGCGCTGGGGCGACCGCATCCAGATGCTCGACCCCTACGCCTCGCCGCTCGACGTCGCCCGCCTGAAGGCCGCGGAGATGCGCGCGAAAGGCCCGCTCCTCGTCCTCGTCGACTCACTCCAGGTCGCGGTGACGGAGGCCGGGTCG
>CAZWRQ010000398.1:0-3176 GCA_964636395.1 uncultured Holophagales bacterium | reverse complement strand
ACCTCGACGACGGAGGGCTTCCCGGCACGGTCGGTGACGAGCGGCGCGCCGCTCGGCGGGGCGCCGTCGACGGTGACCGGGGCGCCGCCTTCCACGCGCAGGCTCACGGAGCCGTCGGACTCGAGGACGAACGTCCCGGCTCTCGCCGGGATGCCGGGAGCGTTCAGCGAGATCGGGAGGGCGGGGTCCGAGCCGAACGGGTTTTCGCCCTGAGTCAGCCATTGGAGGGCGACGAGAGTGAGCCATCCGCTCTCGGATGCGAGGCGCGTCTCGCGCAGCGCTCGGGCCGTTCCGATCTCGGCCGCGTAGGCCGGGTCCGCGGCCGGAGGGCGGCGGCAGGCGGCGAGGGCTACGGCGGCGAGGAGGAGGAGGGGAGCGGCTCGGCGCATGGCCCCTTCTAGCACGGCGAAGGGCCGGGCGTGTGTCCAGGCGAAGAGCCGCGACCCGTCAGCGACGCTCAGTCGTGCGAAGGAGCCTTCTCCCCGGCCTCGACGCGGATCGGCAGCGTGTTCCGCGGGAGCGCCATCGGGCAGCTCGCGAAAGGCGTCAGCGAGCAGGGCGGCGTCTCGGCGAGGTTGAAGTCGAGGACGACGCGATCCCCTCCGGCGGCCGGCCGCGGGGCGGAGAGGAAGCGCCCGCCGCCGTAGCTCTCGGAGCCGGAGGTCGCGTCGGCGAAGACGAAGAAGAGCGTCGCGTCGTCGGGCGACTCGACGGTCGGCTCGAGCGAGAGCTCCCTCCCGCCGAGGGTGAACCGGACGAGCCCGGGCGCGAGGGCCGTTCGGGCCGGCCCCCGGGAGGAGGGCACCTCGACGTTGCGGGGGGCGTCGTACGGCTCCCAGCGTCCTTCGACACGGTACGCGGGGTCGATCGGAAAGTGCGAGAGACCGAGGAAGCCGAGGAGCCGCGCGCTCTCGGGGTCCCGGGCGCGCACGTACGGCGCGCCGTCCTTCCGGAAGTACGCCAGGCGCACACGGCCCACGGTGACGACGTCGGCCTTCTCGTCCCCCTCCGGAACGAGCGGCGCGTCGGTCGGCGCGGCTCCGTTCACCGTCACGGGCGCGCCCGGCTCCGCCCGAAGGACGACGCTGCCGTCCTCCCGGACGACGAACGCGCCCGCCCGGGGCGGGATCCCGGTGCCTTCGAGGGCGACCTTCGAGGACGGGTCGGAGCCGAACGTGTTCTCCCCCGGCGCGAGCGCTTCCCGCGCCACGATGGTCAGCCAGCCGTCCTCCGCCGTCAGCTCGGTGTGCCGGGCGGCGCGCGCTGCCTCGATCTCCCGCACGTAGCCCGGGTCGGCGGCGGGGGGGCGGTCGCAGGCGAGGTGGAGAACGAGGAACGGGAGGACGGCGGCCGCGCGGCGCATGCGCCTTTCTAGCACGGCCCCGGGAGACGTTACGACGGGGGAGGGCTCGCGAGCGGCAGGCTGAAGGAGAAGACGGCCGCCGGGCCCGGGTGCTGAAGCCACATCCGACCCCCCTGCGCTTCGACGGCGAGGCGACAGAACGGAAGGCCGAGGCCGGAACCGCGGCCGGGAAGGTTCCCGACGGCGAACTTCTCGAAGAGCCGGGGTCGAAGCTCCTCGCAGATGCCGGGGCCGGAGTCCTTGACGTCGAGGACGACGCTGTCCCCCTCGACGCGTCCCTCCAGCCGAACGGAGCCGGAGCCGGGCGTGCTGAACTTGACCGCGTTCGCCAGGAGGTTCTCGACGACGCGCGCGACGAGCCCGGCGTCGGCGCGAACGGGCGGCAGGTCGGGCGGGAGGGCCGACACGAGCGAGATGCCGCGGGCCTGCGCGGCCGGGAGCGCCCTCCCGATCACCTCGTCGACGACCGCCGGGACGTGGACGTCCGACCGGCGAACGGGGAGCGAGCCCTCCTCCAGCCGGGAGAGCTCCAGGATGCCGTCGACGAGCGTCAGCTGGCGGCGCGCGTTCCTCTCGGCGAGGTCGAGAAGGCGCTTCCCGTCCCCATCCAGGGACGCATTCTCGCGGAGGAGCTCGAGGGCGCCCAGGACGCCCGAGATCGGGCCGCGAAGGTCGTGGACGAGCATCCGGGAGAGCTCCTCCCGGGCGCGGGCGAGGGTCTCCTTCCCGAGCCCGAGGCTAATCGCTTCGGCCAGGGCTTCCGCGAATGCGCAGGCGTCCTCGTCGAGGCCCTCCGGGGTCGAGGTCTCGAACGACGCGACGCCGAGGCGGTCGCCGAGGTGCCGGAGCGGGATGACGAGGCTCCGGCCGGCCCCGCTCGCACTGCCCCCTCCCGAACGCCGGACGAGACCACTCTCCCAGGCGAGGCCGAGGTCGCCTTCGAGGACGGGCGGCCGGAGCTTTTCCGGACCCTCGGTCCGGCCGATCAGGCGGAAGCCGTCTTCCGCCGGGAGGGCGACGAAGACCCGGGAGAAGGACGTGAGCCGGCAGATCGCCGCGACGGACTCCTCGGCGATCTCCTCCGACGCGTGACGCCGGGCCGAGATGTCGAGAACGGCGTTGAGCGCCTCCAGCTCGCGAGAGGCGCGTCGCCGCGCGTCGGCGATCTGCGCGGTTCGGAGGGCGAGCGCGATCTGCGCCGCCGTCGACTCGATGAGGTGGCGCTGCTCCTCTCCGAAGTGCCCGGCGTCGGGATGGACGAGCGTGAGGACACCGGAGAGGGACGTGCCGACGGAGATCGGCGCCGAGAGCACGGACCGGATCGTCGCGTCCTGGGCCTCGAGGCGGCGCCAGCGGCGGTCCTGCCGGACGTCGTCGACGAGCGCCACCGAACCGTTCCTCACGACCCATCCGGCGAGGCCGCTCTCGAGCATCTCGCCCGCCGCGGCCGGTCCGACGACGAGCGTGGCGTCCCCCTCGGTGAAGAGGCCGCGGGTGAAGCGGCGGTGCTCGTCCAGGAGGAGGAGGCTCGCGCCCGTCGCGCCGGTCGCGAGCTTCGCGGCGTCGAGGACCCTGGTGAGCGTCCCGTCGAGCCCTTCCCCGGCACCCGCGGCTCGCGCGACCGAGAGAAGGCTCGCGAGGAGGTCGATCTGGGTCCGGACGACCCGGGTCAGGCGCTGGCTGGTCGTGGCGAGGAGGGTCGTCGTCCAGACGACGGCGAAGATCGTGCAGAGGAGCGGCGGAAGAGCGAGAAGCGGCCCCCCCGCGAGGATGTCGCCCTCGACGAAGCCGGCGCCGACGGCGACGCCGCGCG
>CAZWRQ010000397.1:0-3203 GCA_964636395.1 uncultured Holophagales bacterium | reverse complement strand
GAAACGGACCTGACCCCTTCGACGCAGGGGGAACGGGGGAGGCGGGTCACGCCTCCCCCGAACCTCACGCGCCGGGACCCGGACGGAACCGGGTCCCCCGAGAACGCTAGTAGATCGGGAACGCCGCCGTCAGGTCCTTCACCTTCGCCTTGACGGCGATCTTGACCGCCTCGTCCTCCGGCGCCGCGAGGACTTCGCCGATCCAGCCGGCGATCGTCTTCATCTCGGCGACGCCCATGCCGCGCGTCGTGACCGCCGGGGCGCCGAGGCGGAGGCCCGAGGTGACGAGCGGCGGGTTCGGGTCGAACGGGATGGCGTTCTTGTTGACCGTGATGCCGGCGTGGTCGAGCGCCTTCTCGGCGACCTTGCCGGTGAGCTGCTTCGGGCCGAGGTCGACGAGGAAGAGGTGGTTGTCGGTGCCGCCGGAGACGATCCGGAAGCCCTGCCCCGCAACTGCCTCGGCGAACGCCTTCGCGTTCGTCAGGACGCGCCCCTGGTATTCCCGGAACTCGGGCGCGAGCGCTTCGAGGAAGGAGACGGCCTTCGCCGCGATGACGTGCTCGAGCGGCCCGCCCTGCAGGCCCGGGAAGACCGCCTTGTCGATCTCCTTGGCCCACTCCGGCGTGCAGAGGACGAGGCCGCCGCGGGGGCCTCGGAGCGTCTTGTGCGTCGTCGACGTGACGAAGTGGGCGTGGCCGACCGGCGAGGGGTGGAGGCCCGCAGCGACGAGACCCGCGATGTGGGCCATGTCGACCATGAGGAGCGCGCCGACGGAGTCGGCGACTTGCCGGAAGCGCGGGAAGTCGAGGACGCGCGGGTAGGCCGACGCTCCCGCGATGATCAGCTTCGGCTTCTCGGCCTCGGCGATCCGGGCGAGCTCGTCGTAGTCGATCGTCTCGGCCTCGCGCGTCACGCCGTAGGAGACGACGCGGTACTGCTTGCCGGAGATCGAGAGCGGGTGGCCGTGCGTCAGGTGGCCGCCGTGCGCGAGGGACATGCCGAGGAGCGTGTCGCCCGGCTTGAGGCACGCGAGGTAGACGGCCGTGTTCGCCTGCGAGCCCGAGTGGGGCTGGACGTTCGCGTGGATCGCGTCGGGGTTCGCGGGCGAGAAGAGCTTCTTCGCCCTCGCGATCGCGAGTGACTCGGCGACGTCGACGTTCTCGCAGCCGCCGTAGTAGCGCCGGCCCGGGTAGCCTTCGGCGTACTTGTTCGTCAGGACGGAGCCCATCGCCTCGAGGACGGCGCGGGAGGCGTAGTTCTCCGAGGCGATCACCTCGAGGCCGTCGCGCTGGCGGGCGAGCTCGGCGTCGACGGCCGCGGCGATTTCGGGGTCGACGGTGGAAAGTGGCCGCCCCATCAGGCGGGGGGTCGGGGCTTCGGTCGTCGTCATCGGGATGCTCCTTGGGCGCTCGGCGGGGGGGCGTCGAGCTTGTCGACGCGCCGCTGGTGCCGCCCGCCGGCGAACGGTGTGGACAGGAAGGCCTCGAGGATCGCCGTCGCGAGCGGGACGGCCGTGACGCGGGCGCCGAGGCCGAGGACGTTCGCGTCGTTGTGCTCGCGCATGAGCTGCGCGGAGAAGAGGTCGGTCGCGACGCCGGCTCGCGCGCCCCGCACTCGGTTCGCCGCGATGGAGATGCCGATGCCGGTGCCGCAGACGACGACCCCGCGGTCGGCGCGGCCGGACGCCACGGCCTCGCCGACGGCGAAGCCGAAGTCGGGGTAGTCGACGGAGGCGGTCGAGGAGGTCCCGAGGTCGAGCACCTCGTGGCCGAGCTCCGCGGCCCGCCCGGCCAGGAGGTGCTTGAGCTCGAAGCCGGCGTGGTCGGCGCCGAAGGCGATGCGCATCGACCGATCCTACCCCGCGGGCGTCCCCGCAGGCCTCCGCGGGTAGGGGGCGAAGAGGGCGTCGTACTCGGCGAGGGCATAGCTGTCGGTCATCCCGGCGATGTGGTCGGCGATGCAGCGCAGGACGGCCGGCTCTTCCCGCCAGCGCCCGGCGATGACGGCCTCGACCTTCTTGAGCGGCACCTCGCGGAGGAACGGGAGGCCCGAGAGCTCCGCGACGCGCGCGAGGACGGCGTCGGGGAGGAGCCTGGGGTTCTTCGCGTAGGCGTCGAAGAGGCGGTTGACGACGAGCTGGGCCCTCGCGTCGTGCTGCGAGACGGCCTGGCTGTGGATGATGTGGCGGTAGACGAACTCCTTCAGCTCGAGGTACCGCTTCTCCCCTTCGCGGGAGGGCGCGACGAGGGAGCCGGGCAGCTTCCTGCGGTGCGCGGCGAACGCGGCCCGCGTCGTCACCTTCCCCGCCGTCAGCCACCTCTCGATCGCCGCGCGCGAGGCGACGACGAGGTCGGTGACGAGGTGGTGGATCAGGCCGCGGATCAGGAGCGCCCGCTTCACGGCCGGGTCGGAGGCGCCGGTCCAGGCGTCGCCGAGCGCCGCGACGATCTCCCGCGCGAGAGGGATCTCTTCCGCCCTGCCGATCCCGACGAGGCCGAGGCCGTCCTCCAGGTCGTGCGCCTGCTGGGCGATCTCGTCCGCCCAGCCGACCGCCTGCCCTTCGAGGTGGCAGCCCGACCCGAGGTGGAGGCCGTCCGGATCGAGGACCGGAAACGGGAAGTCCCGCTTCCAGGTGGTGTGCTTGAGGATCCCCTCGCGCGTCTCGTCGGTCAGGTTCAGCCCCGGCTCCTCGTACCGCTTCTCGAGGAGGTCGACGACGCGGACCGACTGGTAGTTGTGCTTGAACGCGCCGACGGCGGCGACCGCCTTCGGCGAGAGCGAGACGGTCGGCTCGCCGCCGGTCAGGATCCTGTTCAGCGCCTTCTCGCCGGAGTGGCCGAACGGCGTGTGGCCGAGGTCGTGCGCGAGGGCGCACGACTCGGCGAGGTCCTCGTTCAGACCGAGGGCGCGCGCGACCGTCCGCGCGACCTGCGTCACCTCGAGCGTGTGCGTCAGGCGCGTCCGGTAGTGGTCCCCCTCGAACGGGATGAAGACCTGGGTCTTGTGCTTCAGGCGCCGGAACGCCTTGGAGTGGACGATCCGGTCCCGGTCGCGCTGGAACTCCGTCCGGTAGTCGTGACCGTCCGCCTCCGGGGAGATCGTGCGGCGGCGGGTCGAGACCGCCGCCCGGGAGGCGTAAATCGCGAGCCGCTCGTCCTCGAACGCCTCGAGCTCGCGCTTCGTGTAGGCGACGGCCCGCGGGG
>CAZWRQ010000396.1:0-3237 GCA_964636395.1 uncultured Holophagales bacterium | reverse complement strand
TCCGTCAGGAAGTGCGTCAGGACGTCCACCTGCGTTCGGGAGCCCTCGATCGCCGCGATCGAGGTCTTCACGAGGCCCCAGTCGGGAGCCGCGGGGGGGCCGGGGACGGTGACGGTCTCGACGACCCTCTCGACCACCTTCTCGACGACGCGCTCCGGCGCCGGCGCCGGCGGGACGGCGTCCTCGAGAAGCGTCGCGACGAGGTCCTCGGGGAACAGGTGCCGCGCCTGGGCGGGGATGCTCTCCGAGGCCTTGGAGATCAGCTGGTCGATCTCGTTGCGGGTGTCCGCGAGCTGGGACTTCCAGGTCGCGAGGTGGTCCTCGAGGAGGGTCGAAAGCGACTCGATGAACCTGCGATTGGCGGCGGGGTCGACGGGCATGACACGCCTCTCCTGGATGCCTTCGGGGTCGCGAGCCGGCATTATAGACGCGCGTTTCCGACCGTCCCGCCGCGGGCGGGCCGCGGTTGACGGCGCCGGGACGGACCCGTAGACTCGCAGGTCCGCCTCGGTCCGGCCGCCACGGCCGCGCCACTCCGGGCCCGAAAGGGGTGACTCTCAGTTGCCTTTGATCCACGTCAAGGAGGACGAGTCCTTCGAGAACGCTCTGCGCCGCTTCAAGCGGAAGTGCGAGAAGTCGGGGATCCTGTCGGAGCTCAAGAAGCGCCAGCACTACGAGAAGCCGTCGACCAAGCGGAAGCGCAAAGCGATCGCCGCGAGGAAGAAGATGCTGCGGAAGCTGGCCGAGGAGCGCCGCGCGGGAGTCTGATCCCGAGACCCCTTTCATGATTCACACGGAAGTCGACTGGCCCGGCGTGCTTCGGCTCGCCGGGCGTTTCTGCTCTTCGGAGCGGGGACGCGAGCGGCTCCTCGCCTCGACCCCCTCGGGCGACCCTGCCGAAGTGCGGCGCCGCGCGGGAGTCACCCGGGACCTCGTCGCCCGCACCGGCCTTCGCCCGCCCGTCCGGATCTTCGGCCTCGACGAGGGAGTTCCGCTGGTCTCACGCCTCGGCGCCGCCGGGCAGGCCCTCGCGCCGGAGGAGCTGCTCGACCTCTTCGCGCTCGTCGAGCGTTCCGAGGAGGCCCGTCGCGCCGTCCCTCTCGAAGGCCTCGAGCTCCCCGACCTGACCGCCCTCCTCGCCCCCCTGGGCGACCTCGAGGACCTCCTCGGCGAGCGCGACTACACCTTCGAGCCCGACGGGAGGATCCGCGACACCGCCTCGGCGCGCCTCGCCTCGATCCGCGCCGCGATCGTCCGCCTCCGGCGCGACGTCGTGAGGCGCCTCGAGGAGCTCGTGCGGGCACGGCCCGACGCGCTCGCCGACGGCTACGTCACGGAGAAGGGGGGGCGCTACTGCCTCCCCGTCCGGTCGGACCGGCGCGAGAGCGTCGCCGGGATCGTCCACGAGAAGTCGGGCTCGGGACAGACGCTCTTCGTCGAGCCGCTCGCCGTCGTCGAGGCGAACAACGCGCTGTCCGAGGCCTTCGAGGAGGAGCGGGAGGAGATCCACCGGATCCTCGTCGCGCTCACGGCGCGGTTCGCCGCGCGCAAGAGGGAGCTCTCCGCCGCCGTCGAGGTCCTCACCGAGCTCGACGGCTACCAGGCGCGCGCCGAGCTCGCCCGCCGTTCGCAGGGAGTCTTCCCGGAGACGGACGGCCCGCTCGTCCTGAAGAAGGCCCGGCACCCGCTCCTCGACCGTCGCCTCGCGCCGCTCCGCGAGGAGGTCTTCGGCGAGAGGGCCGAGGAGCGAGGCTCCGACGCCGTCCCGCTCGACCTCGTCCTCGACGAGGGGCAGCGCCTCGTCCTCCTCTCCGGGCCGAACGCCGGCGGCAAGACGGTCGCGATGAAGACCGTCGGCCTCTTCGCGCTCCTCGCGCAGTCGGGCTTCGCCGTCCCGGCCGACCCCGGCACCTCCCTCCCCGTCTTCGACAGGCTCCTCGTCGTCGCGGGCGACGCGCAGGACCTCCTCGGCGACCTCTCCTCATTCGCCGGAGCGATGACGCGCACGGCCGCGGCGCTCGCCGCTGCGACGCCGCGGAGCCTCGTCCTCCTCGACGAGCTCGGGAGCGGCACCGACCCCGACGAGGGCGGGGCCATCGCGATGTCGGTCCTCGAGGAGGACCTCCGCCGCGGCGGGCTGACGGTCGCCACGACGCACCTCGCCGCCGTGAAGGAGTGGGCGCACGACCGCCCCGACGTCCTTTCGGCCGCGATGGAGTTCGACGAGAGCCTCGGCCGCCCGACGTTCCGCGTGAGGCCCGGGGCCACGGGGCGCTCGCGCGCCCTCGCCGTGGCCGAGCGCTCCGGCATCCCGCGGCGCGTCCTCGACGCGGCGCGCGAGAGGCTCGGCTCGGGCTGGGCCGCGGCCGACGCCGCGCTCGAGCGTCTCGAGTCGGAGACGCGGGCGGCGCGTGCGGAGGCGGAGAAGCTCCGCGCCGAGGCGGCGGCCCTCGCCGCGAGGCGCGACGCCCTCGAGCGGGAGGCCGCCGCGCTCGCGACCGAGAAGCAGCGGCTTCGGGAGCGCGCGAAGACCGAGATCGACCGGGCCATCGAGGCGCTCCGCGAGCGGACGCGCCGCGAGCTCGACCGGATCCGCGAGGAGGCACGCGCGGGGCGCGCCGTCTCGCGAGGCGCGCTGATGACCGTCGTCGGCGAGGCGCGCAAGGACGCCGAAGCGCTCTTCGAGATGGCGGCGCCCCCGGAGCCGTCCGGTCCCGTCGTCGTCGGCGAGAGGGTGAAGGTCGTCCCGTTCGGGACGACGGGGAAGCTCCTCGCGCTCGACGAGGCGAGAGGGCAGGCCGAGGTCGAGGTGGGCGGCAAGCGGATGAAGGTCGGCGCGGCCGACCTTCGGCCGGCCACCGGCGCCGTGGCGTCGGCCGCCGTCTCGAAGTGGGCGCCGATCCCGCGCGCCTCCGTCGGGGAGGCGAGGGTCGCGCCCGCCCCGAAGGCCGTCGCTCCCCGCGGGGAGATCGTCCTCGTCGGCCTGCGCGTCGACGCCGCCCTGCCGGAGGTGGAGCGGGCGATCAACGACGCCCTCCTCGCCGGCAAGGGGAGCCTGCGGATCGTCCACGGCTTCGGCTCCGGCCGCCTCGCCGCCGCCGTCCGAGAGTTCCTCGCCGACCATCCGGGCGTCTCCGCGTACCGCCCCGGCGACGACACGGAAGGCGGCGACGCCGCGACCATTGCGGAATTGAGGGACTGATGAGCGTGGATTCCGAGTGGGGGTCCGGGGGGCCG
>CAZWRQ010000395.1:0-3330 GCA_964636395.1 uncultured Holophagales bacterium | reverse complement strand
CATCTCGCGAAAGCGATCGACCTCGCCCGCTCCACGCGGTTCGACGGCGCGCGGCTCGTCGCGAACGCGGCGCGCTTCTCCGAGGCGGCCTTCCGGGCCCGGTTCCTCGACGCCGCGCGCGCGGCCCTCCTCGAGGCGGGACGGACCGACCTCGCGGAGGGGCTCCCCCGCGCCGAACCGTAGAATCCGCCCGGTGACCGCGTGATCCAGAACCAGGCCCGGCGGCTCCGAGCGACCTTCCTCGCGTCCGACGTCGCGGCCACGTGCGCGGCGCTCCTCGCCGCTTACGTCGTCCGGTTCGAGACGGTGTGGCCGACGCCGCTCGGCGTCCAGCCGTTCGGGAACTACCTCCGGCTCCTCCCGGTCCTCGCGCTCCTCTGGCCGGTCGTCTTCTACTTCCACCGTCTCTACCCGCTCCGCCGGGACCGCTCGTTCGTCGACGAGGCGCTCGCGGTCCTCATCGCCGCCTCGCTCGCGACGCTCCTCCTCGTCGGCCTCCTCTCCTTCTCCCGCGCCTTCTCGCTGCCGCGGACGCTCCTCGTCCTCTTCCTCGGGCTGGACGTCCTCTTCGTCTCGCTCGGCCGCTTCGCGATCTGGCGCTACCTCGAGAAGGTCTGGAGCGCCGGGGTCGGGGTGCGCCGCGCCCTCGTCGTCGGCGCGGGCGAGGCGGGCCGCGCCGTGGCGGACAAGCTCCTCGACCACCCCGCGGCCGGCATCAAGCCGGTCGGCTTCGCCGACGACGACCCGGAGCGCCGGGGCGCCGAGCATCGCGGGCTTCGTGTCCTCGGGACGACGGCCGACGTCCGCGCGCTGCTCGAGTCGCACCAGGTCGACACGCTCTTCCTCGCCCTTCCGGTCGACGCCTACCGAACGATGCTCCGGATCCTGAAGGACGTCGGCAACGAGATGCTCGACCTCCGGTTCGTGCCCGACCTCTTCCAGTTCGTCACGTTCAAGGCGGGGGTCGAGGACTTCGACGGCCTGCCGGTCATCAACCTCACTCAGCGGCCTCTCGAGGGGTGGAACTCGCTCGTGAAGCGCTCCATGGACGTCGTCCTCTCCGCGGGGGGGCTGGTCGGCCTGTCGGTCCTCCTCCCGTTCGTCGCCCTCGCGATCTGGCTCGAAGACCGGGGACCGATCTTCTACACGCAGGAGCGGATGGGGCTGGACGGCCGCCTCTTCCGCATCCTGAAGTTCCGGTCGATGCGCGTCGGCGCGGAGGACGCGACCGGGGCCGTCTGGGCGCTCGAGGGCGACTCGCGACGGACGCGCGTCGGAGCGTTCCTCAGGAGCACGTCGCTCGACGAGGTGCCCCAGCTCGTGAACATCCTCCGGGGCGACATGTCGCTCGTCGGCCCGCGTCCCGAGCGCCCCGAGTTCGTTCGCGAGTTCAAGGAGAAGTACCCCCAGTACATGCTGCGGCACCGCGTGAAGGCGGGCCTCACGGGCTGGGCCCAGGTGCACGGCTGGCGCGGGAACACGAGCCTTTCGAAGAGGATCGAGCACGACCTCTACTACATCGAGAACTGGAGCCTCGCGCTCGACCTCCGCATCCTCTGGCTGACCGCGACCCGCAGCTTCCGCGACGAGAACGCCTACTGACCCCCGGGCGCCGGGCTACTTCTCCCGGAGCCGGATCGTCCCCTTGTAGGTTTCCGCCACGAGGCGCGGCCCGGAACGCGTCTCCTCGATCTCGGCGACGAGCCGGCCGCGCCGGCCGATCTCCTGGTCGAGTGCGACGCGGGAGCCCTTCGGGAGGACGACCTCGATCTCCCCCTTGTACGTCTCGACGCGCAGGTCGCCGGCGACCCGCGCGAGCTCGGCACGGACGTCGCCCTTGTAGGTCTCGACCTCGAGGCGGCCCGAGAGACCGGAGAGGCGCGCGACCCCCTTGTAGCTCTCGACCGAGACGTCCCCGCCGAGCCCTTCGACCGAGATGCGCGACTTGTAGTCGGAAAGGTCGAGGGTGGCGCCCTGCGGGACGCGGATGTCGTACTCGACGAACGGCCGGGACGAGCAGTCGTCGCGGAAGGAGAACCAGATCTTCGGCAGGTCTTCGTAGTCGGAGACGACGCGCACCTCGCGGCCGCCCCCCTCGATCCGCACCTGCGTCCGCTCGACGAGCTCGGCCGCCCGGTCGCAGTCGCCGTCCGGCCGCACGACCGCCCGGATCGAGGCCTCCGCGCGGTCCCAGGCGACGACCGACACCCGCCCCTTGTACGTGTCGATCGCGAGCCGGCCGTCCGCGGCGAGCGGCAGCGTCTTCTCGACGACCTTCGATACGGGCTCGGCGGCCGGTGTGGAGCCGGCGACGAGGAGCGAGAGGGCAAGGACGACGGGGACGGATCGGCGCATGGGTCCTCCTCGGGGTTCGTTCTCCGTCGGATACGGAGAACGAGCCCCTGCGGTTCCGCGCGTCAGGTGCGGAAGCGCGCGGCGCGGGCCTCGCGAAGAAGGGCCGTGAGGCGTTCCGCCTCGGCCGGAGACGTCGGCCGCCCTCCGAACGATTCGGCGACGTAGGCGCGGACGATCTCGCGGGACGGGGCGCCCACGCCGAAGCGGTCGGCCGCCGTGAGCGTCTCCGACGGGGCCGAGGCGGGCGTCAACGCGCCACCCCTCCGCCGAAGGAGCCGCTGGAGCCGTCGATAGGCCGCCGAGGCGGGCGGGAGCCCCCGCGTGCCGAAGCCTCCGACTCCTCGAGCGAGCCTCAGGAGGAGGAGGACGAGCGCGGCGAGCGCCACCGCGCCGAGAACGCCGAGGAGGAGGCGAGCCGGCCCCCCGCCCGCCGCGATCGACGAGACGGCTCGCGCGACGGCCTTCGCCTTCTCCTCGATCGCCGAGACCGCCTCGCGGACGGCCGTCGCGATCGACGCCTGGTCGGCCTGGGCGAAGCCGAGGATCCAGCGGCCGTAGAGGAACTCGAGGTTCCCGAAGAACTGCCCCACGCTCCGGACGAGGTCGAGGCGCGTCACCTGCGGCCTCCCCGAGGCCGGCGTCGGGTCGAACGAGACCCATCCCCGCTCCGGCCCGCACCACGCCTCCAGCCAGGCGTGCGCCTCGCGGCCGCGAATGAGGTAGTAGGAGCCGAACGGTCCTCGCTCGCCTCCCGCGAATCCGGTCACGAGCCGCGTCGGAATGCCGTGCTCGCGCAGGACGAGCGCCATCGCCGTCGCGAACGTCTCGCAGTGCCCCGATCGCCGGCTCGTCAGGAACTCCTCGACGGCGGAGGGGCCCCAGCGGGCCGAGTCGAGCGTGTAGAAGAAACGGGTCGCGAGGTGCTCCTCGATCCGCCGCGCGAAGAGCCACGGTTCGGCGCGCGGGTCGACGCCG
>CAZWRQ010000394.1:0-3334 GCA_964636395.1 uncultured Holophagales bacterium | reverse complement strand
CTCGGCCGCGCTCTCCCGCGGGGCCGACTACGCCGACCTCTTCTTCCAGCACCGCGTCGGCAACAGCCTCGCGCTCGAGGACGGCGAAGTGAACCGCGCCTACGCGAGCGTCGAGCTCGGCGTCGGCGTGCGGGCCGTCAAGGGCGACCAGACGGGCTACGCCTACACGGAGGACCTCACCCCCGAGGCGCTCGTCACGGCCGCGAAGACCGCCGCCGCGATCGCCGACGGACCGGCGAAGCCCGGGCCGAAGGGGCTGAAGGCCGACACCTCCCTCCCCTCGCGCTATCCCGTGAAGACCCGGTGGGAGGACGTCCGCCCGCAGCAGAAGCTGCCGCTCCTCTCGGGCCTCAACGAGAAGGTCTTCGCCGCCGACAAGCGGATCACGAAGGTGAACGTCTTCTTCGGCGACGAGGCGGGCGCGATCCTGATCGCCGACTCGACCGGCCGCGTCGTCGAGGACCTCCAGCCGATGACGCGCCTCGGCCTCTCCTGCGTCGCCGAGCAGGACGGCAAGAAGGAGACGAACGGCTACAACGTCGCGGGGCGGGCCGACCTCGGCTACTACTCTTCCGACCGCCTCGAGCGGATCGTGAAGGAGGCCGTCTCCCGCACCCTCGTCCTCTTCGAGGCGGTCCAGCCTCCGGCCGGCGAGATGCCGGTCGTCCTCGGCGCGGGCGCGTCGGGGATCCTCCTCCACGAGGCGATCGGGCACGGGATGGAGGCGGACTTCAACCGGAAGGGGATCTCGATCTTCGCCGACCGTATCGGCAAGCCGGTCGCGAACAAGTTCGTGAACATCGTCGACGAGGGGACGATCGCGGGCGCCCGCGGCGCGATCAACGTCGACGACGAGGGGAACCCCGTCGGCAAGACGATGCTCGTCGAGAACGGCATCCTGACGACCTACCTCCACGACTCGATCTCGGCGAAGCACTACAAGGTGAAGCCCACCGGCAACGGCCGCCGCGAGAGCTACGCCTACGCGCCCGTCCCCCGGATGCGCGCGACGTACATGCTCCCGGGGCCTCACAAGAAGGACGAGATCGTCGCCTCGGTCAAGAAGGGGATCTACTGCACGAACTTCACGAACGGGCAGGTGCAGATCGGCGCCGGCGACTTCACGTTCTACGTGAAGAACGGCTACCTCATCGAGGACGGCAAGCTGACGACCCCGATCAAGGACGTGAACATCATCGGGAACGGACCGAAGGTCCTCGAGAAGATCGACATGGTCGCGGACGACCTCGTCATCGACGAAGGGGGCTGGACGTGCGGCAAGGACGGCCAGTCGGTCCCGGTCTCCCAGGGGATCCCCACCGTGCGCGTCGCGTCGATCACCGTCGGCGGACGCGGGAAGCAGGCGTGAGGTGAGAGAGATGGCACAGCAGGACATGCTCGCCGCCGCCCACGCCGCCGTGAAGAGCGCCCTCGGCAAGGGGGCGCAGGAAGCCTCCGCCCGCACCTACCGCGTCCGCGAGGTCGAGGTACGGTGGCGCGACGGAGCCCTCGAGAAGGTCCACGAGGCGACGACCCGGGGCCTCGGCCTCACGCTCTACGTCGACGGCCGCTACTCGAACGTCTCGACGAGCGACCTCCGCCCCGAGGCGCTCGAGACGTTCATCGGCGACTCGGTCACCCTGACCCGCGCCCTCGCGAAGGACCCGTTCCGCACGCTCCCCGACCCGAAGCTCTACGAGGGGCAGGCGAAGGTCGACCTCCTCCTCGAGGACCCGAAGTACGCGACCGTCACGCCCGAGATGCGGCGCGCCGTCGCGAAGGAGATCGAGGCCGCGGCCCGGTCGGTCACGGGGGCAAAGTCGATCCTCTCCGTCACGACCGCGTTCAGCGACACCTTCGCCGAAAGCTGGCGCGTCTCCTCGAACGGCTTCTCCGGATCGCGCCGCGACACGCAGTTCTGGGTCTCGGCCGAGGTCAGCGTCAAGGACCCCGACGGCCGTAAGCCCGAGGACTACGCGTTCGGCGGCTCCCGCTTCGTCGGCGAGATGCCGAAGTCGGCCGAGATCGGCCGAGATGCCGCCACGCGCGCCCTCTTGCGCCTCGGCGCGAAGAAGGGCGAGTCGGCCGTCCTCACGATGGCGGTCGAGAACCGCGCCGCCGGCCGGCTCCCGGCCTACCTCCTCGGGCCGCTCAGCGGCGGCGCGCTCCAGCAGAAGCGCTCCTTCCTCGAGGGGAAGCTCGGCCAGACGATCGCGAGCCCCGTCCTCACGCTCGTCGACGACCCGCTCGTCCCGAAAGCGTTCGGCTCGCGCCTCTTCGACGGCGAGGGGATCGCCGCGAAGAGGATGCCGATCGTCGAGGCGGGCGTCCTCAAGTCCTACTTCATCGACACCTACTACGGGAAGAAGCTCCAGATGGCGCCCACGACCGGCGGCCCGTCGAACGTCGTCTGGACGCTCGGCGACAAGGACCAGGCCGCCCTCCTCGCCGCGATGAAGGAGGGGATACTCGTCACCGGCTTCCTCGGCGGCAACTCCAACAGCCTCACGGGCGACTTCTCGCTCGGCGTCCAGGGCTTCCGCGTCCGCGGCGGCAAGGTCGCCGAGCCGGTCGGAGAGATGAACATCTCCGGCAACCACCTCGACCTCTGGAAGAAGCTCGCCGCCGTCGGGAACGACCCCTACCCCTACTCCTCCATGAAGACCCCCACCCTCGTCTTCGAGGGCGTCCAGTTCGCCGGGGTCTGACCGGAAGACGCCGCCGAGAGCGGCCGAGACACCATCACCGAGGGCCGGTCCGAAAGGGCCGGCCCTCTTCCTCTTCTGAAGGCGTCACGCACAGGCGGCGAGGGCCGGGAGAGGCGATCCGTTCACTTCGTCGTGCCGCTCGAGTCGCGGGCGGGAGGGGCATCCCGCGGCTCGCCCTGCGCGCGCGCGACCCGCATCGCTCCCGCTGCGCGGGCCGCCGGCGAGCGCGCAAGCTCCTCGCTTCGCTCGTCGAATCCGTGCGCGCTCTGTACCCGGCGGCCTGCTCGCGGAACCGTGCGGGTGCCCCGCGCGTGCTCGAACGCTCGCTCGCGGGACACCCCTCCCGCCCGCTCCACGTCATCGCGAGGCTCGCGTTGCCGATACCCAAACCGATGCTGATGATGAGCGGGGGGATCGACGCCGTTGAAGACGGCGAGGATCTCGAGCCTGCGCGTCCCGCGAAGGTGGCTCCACCGCCACCATTGTCAGTTTCACGCCGCTGACGATTGCTGCGCTCTCTCGGGAAACGAACTGTTGCTTCGCCACGGCCGCGGGCGGGGCGGGGCGTCTCGCGAGCCGACTCGAGCACGGCCGGGGACCCGCTGGCGCGCGCCGCGAGGCGCTCG
>CAZWRQ010000393.1:0-3335 GCA_964636395.1 uncultured Holophagales bacterium | reverse complement strand
GCGGTGCTGGAAGAAGAGGTCGGCGTAGTCGGCCCCGCGGGAGAGCGCGGCCGAGAGTCCGTCGCGGAGCATCTTCTCCGTCACGCCAAAGCGTGCGAAGTAGCCGATCCCCTCCGTCGGGCCGGTCGCGGCCGCGGCGGAGGAGAGGCGGAAGAGGGCGTCGGGCAGGGCGGTGGCGGCGACGGTCGCCGCGCCCAGGCCGATGAGCTTTCGTCTCGACATGCCGGGATTCTCGGGCATGGGGCAAGTCCTCCTCGAAAAGTGTGACGTCAAGTCACAGTTCGTGCGCAGCGACGATGCGACACGCATAGCGGCTACGCTCGGTGCCCTCGAAAGTTTCGAAAGGGCCCTGGAAAAGGCGGCTTTGAGAATCAATCCTCCTTTGCGCCTGACCGTGGTAGCGTCTGTCTGGTCCCCCGTAGAGTTTTGGGCTCCCCATCCGTTGACTGACCTGGCCCCGGCTGACCGGCGAGCTCGCCGGGGCTCCCCTCGGCGTACGTGGCCCATTCCCGAATCGAAGTCCTGCGACGATTTCGTGAGGTCAAGAAGATGACGTACCGCACCGCCCTCGGGCTCGTTCTCGCTGCCGCTCTCGGCACGTCGCCGCTCCTCGTCGCGGAGACGACCTACTTGCCGGGCGCGGCCGAGCTCTCCGGCCTCCAGGGCGCGCGCTTCTCCTCGACCCTCGAGCTGACGAACCCGGGCGACTCGGCGGCGACGGCGACGATCGGCCTCGTCCCGATGGCCGGCAAGACTCCGCCCGCGCCGGTCGTCAGGACGCTCGCAGCGGGCGAGAGCGTCCGGATCGAGGCCGCGCTGAAGAGCCTCTTCGGCCTCGCGGAGGGGGGCGCCGGCACGATCACGGTCGCTTCGGAGGCCGCGCTCCTCGCGAGCCTCACGACACGCAATGTCGCCGCGGCGGAAGGGCCGTACGGCCTCGGCCTCTTCGCCGTGCCCGAGGCGGACCTGCTCGGGCCCGGAGAGACGGGGCACTCGATCTGGGTGAGCCATTCGGCCGACCCGAAGACCGGCTACCGCACGAACCTCTCCGTCACCCTCGTCGACCCGGGAACGATCGTCGTCGTCCGCGTCTTCGACGCCGACGGGGGCCTGGCAGGGGAGACGACCCTGACGGCCCAGACTCCCCAGGTCTGGCAACAGCCGGTGACGGTAATCGCCGGCGAAGCGTCGCTCCCCGTGGGCCGGGCGGCGTTCGAGGTGAAGGCCGGCCGGGCGACGGCCTACGCCGTCGTCAACGACAACGTCACCTCCGACGCGATCGCGCTCCCGTGCGAGCGGATCCCGCCGGGCGCGACCGAGCGTCTGGTCTCGGGCGCCGCCCTTTCGCCGGGCCACCTCGGGGCCTATTGGGTCACGGACCTGCGCCTCTTCAACCCGGGCGCGGAGCCCGTCGTCGCGACGATTCGCTCCCTCGGCGCGCCGACGCCGGCGAGCGCGCCCGTCCCGATCCCGGCTCACGGCGTCGTGGAGGTGCCGCGGGTCCTCGCCTTCCTCGGCTTCCCGGAGCGAACGGCCAGCGCCCTCCGCGTCTCCGCGGACGCGCCCCTCCTCGTGGCGGCGCGGACGAACAACATCGACCCGACCGGCGTCCGGACGGGGACCTTCTCGGCCCAGCAGTTCGTCTCGCTCTGGCCCACGGGGCTCCTCGCCGCCGGCGCGACCGGCTACTTCACGGGCATCGACCAGACGCTGAACGTCCCCGGCACGCGAACGAACCTCGCGCTCGTCGGCGGTCCCGAAGGCGCGGCCGGCGCCCTCGTCCTCCGGGACGAGCGCGGAGCCGAGCAGGGGCGGACGCCGTTCCGGCGCGCTCCAGGCGAATGGGGCCAGCTCGGCGTCGCCGACTGGTTCGCCTCGTCGCTCGCGGGCACGACCTCGCGCGACGGGCTCTCCCTCGCCACGGTCCCGCCGAACTCGCGCATCGACGTCACGGTCGAGCAGGGCGCGCTCGACGCCTACGTGAGCCAGATCGACAACGGCTCGGGCGACGCCGTCACGCGCGCGTTCGGCCTCCCCGGAGGAGGCGACTGCTCGAAGGTCGCGATCCTCACGTTCGAGGCGACGCCGCTGCCCGTGAAGCCGGGCGTCGAGACCGCGCTTTCCTGGACCCTCGCCCTCGATCCGCCGACCGCGGAGCTGACCTCGCAGTCGATCCGGATCGGCGCGGGTCCAGAGCTCGAGCTCGACAAGGACGCCCGGTCGTACACGATCTCGTTCCCGGAAGCCGGCACCGTCGGGGTGACGCTCACGGTCCGGAAGGGGAGCTGCGTGAAGTCGCGGACCCTCTCGATCTCCGTCTGCGGAGAGCTGACCCTCGAGCCCGCGGCGCTCGTCGAGGCCACGGTCGGCGAGCCCTACGCAGGAGTCACCTTCTCGGTCCCGGCTGGCCGGCCCCCCCTCGCGTTCCGCATCTCCGCGGGCGCCCTTCCCTCGGGCCTCGTTCTCACCCCGGCCGGCCTACTGGAGGGGACGCCGGCCGAGGCCGGTGCGGCCTCGTTCACGATCGCCGTCATCGACGCGAACGGCTGCACCGGGGAGCGCGCCTACAGGATCGAGGTCGGCTGCCCGCCGATGTCGATCGCGCCCGCGGACCTTCCGGCCGGCACCGTCGGAGCTCCCTACCCGTCGGTCGTCCTGAGCGTCACCGGGGGCTCCGGTTCGGGCACGTACGCAGGGCGCCGACTTCCGCCGGGCCTCACGATATCGAGCAGCGGCCGCGTCGAAGGGACTCCGACCGAGGCGGGCCAGTTCGACGTGGAGATCACCTATCGCGACGCGAACGGCTGCGACGTCACGGTCGCACGCCCGATCCTGGTCTGTAACCCCATCGGAGTCGCGGCGACGATCCCGGCGGCGACTGCGGGCGTGGCGATCGCACCGACTCCCTTCACGGCCACCGGCGCGGTCGGTCCGACGACGTACGCGGTCACCGCGGGCGCTCTCCCGGCGGGCGTCGCCTTCGATGGTGCGACGGGCGTCCTGTCGGGGACGCCGACGGTCGTCGGGACGTTCCCGTTCACGGTCACCGCGACCGACTCCCTCGGCTGCACCGGGATCCTCGCGACGACGCTCACGGTGAGCTGTCCGACGATCACGGTCAGTCCGGCAAGCCTCTCGAACGGGACGGCGGGCGTGGCCTACGGGCCGGCGACGTTGACGCAGACGGGCGGCGTGGGGGCGGTTACATACGCCGTCACGGCGGGTGCGCTGCCGGCGGGCCTGGCGCTTACGAGCGCCGGGGTGCTCTCGGGGACGCCGACCGTCACGGGGACCTTCAGCTTCACCGTGACGGCGACGGACGTGAACGCGTGTAC
>CAZWRQ010000392.1:280-3354 GCA_964636395.1 uncultured Holophagales bacterium | reverse complement strand
CGCCGCCGGCGGCGGACCGAGGCGCAGGACGGAGCGTGCCTCGCTCGTGCAGAGGAGCCGGGCGCCCGTGACGCCGGGGACCGCGGAGCCGGCGAGGGCCTCGCGCGCAATCCTCCGCGGCGCACCTTCGTCTGCCGGCCCGGCGCCGTCGAGGAGCGCGGCGACGCCCGCGGGAAACGCGAGCGCGCCCTCCGCCGCGAAGAAGAGGTCGCCCGCCGCCTCGCCGGAGAGGACGACGGCGGCCCACGCGAGCCCGTTCCCCGCGGCGGGAGGGGCGAACGGCCCGAGACGCGAGACGGCGCCCCGCACCGCCCCGGCGCCGAGCTCGGCGATCGCCGACGCGGTGTGCACCGTCACGCCCGGACGGCGCTCCTCTGCGGGCGGAAGGCGGTCGGCCTCCCCGCCGGCGTCCCCTTCGCGCACCCGCGCGCCCCGCAGCCACCCGAGCAGCGCTTTCGCCACCACGCGCGGAGTGTAGAGGCGAGAGCCGGCCCTCGAAAGGACCGCGCCGCGCCGTCCCCTGCGGAGTCCGGCCGTCGCGGCCCGCAGCCGGCCGCGACGGCACGGCTTTCGCTAGAATGACGCGTTGGTGGCACGGCCCACCCCCGGAGGTAGAGATGAACCAGAAGAAGACGCTCTCGGCCGCGCTGATCGCGATGCTGATCGCCGTCAGCGGGATCGCCCTCGCGGGCCCCCAGGCCCGGATCGTGGGGACCGTCACGAACGCCAAGGGAGGTCCGATCGAAGGGGCGACCATCACGATCACGACCCCCGCGTTCGGCAAGTTCAAGGTCGTCCTGACGTCCGACAAGGACGGGAAGTGGGGGACGATCCTCAACGACTCCACGATCGCCTACGACTACCTGATCGAGGCGAAGGGGTACATCCCCATGAAGCAGAACAAGAAGGTGGGGATCGGCTCCGAGGGGACGCTCGACGTCCAGCTCCTGACCGCCGACCAGGCCGTCGAGAAGGGGCTCGTCAAGGAGGTCGTCGACCCGTACACCCTCGCCTTCAACGGGGCGGTCGAGAAGTTCCAGGCAGGCGACCTGGACGGCGCGATCGAGGGGGCGAAGAAGGCCACCGAGCTCGGACCCGACAAGGCCGGCGCCTGGGACATGGCCACGAAGGTCGCCGCCGCCCGGAAGGACTGGGACCTCGTCATCCAGTGGGGCGAGAAAGCTCTCTCGATCGAGCCGGACAACGGCTCGCTCTTCGGCGCGCTGATGGAGGCCTACAAGGCGAAGGGGGACAAGGCCAAGGCGGCGGAGTACGAGAAGAAGTTCATCGCCGCGAACCCCGACAAGCCCGAGATCCTCTACAACCAGGCCGTCGACCTCTACAACAAGGGCGACTTCAAGGGAGCCGATCCGATCCTCCGCAGGGTGATCGAGGGCGCCCCGGAGTACGCCAACGCCCACTTCCTGCTCGGCATGTCGTGCGTGAACCTCAACAAGATCCCCGACATGAAGAAGCACCTCGAGGAGTACATCCGGCTCGACCCCAAGGGCAAGGAGGTCGCGACGGCGAAGGAGATGCTCGAGGCGTTCAAGTGACGACCCGCCCGGCGGAGGGCGCCGCGTGACCGCGGCGCCCCTCGCCATCGGCGTCGCCGGAGGGACCGGCTCCGGCAAGACGACCGTCGCGAACGCCATCCGGGACCGCGTGGGAGAGGACCGCATCGCGATCCTCTCCCACGACTGGTACTACCGCGACTGGGTCGACCTGCCGAAGGACGTCCTCGACCACAAGAACTTCGACCACCCCGACTCGCTCGAGACCGACCTCCTCGTGCGGCACCTGAAGGCGCTGAAGGACGGCGCGACCGTCGAGGTCCCCGTCTACGACTTCAAGACGCACCGGCGCGCGCCGGAGACACACCGGATCGAGCCCCGGAAGGTGATCCTCGTCGACGGGATCCTCATCTACGCGGAGCCCGCGCTCCGGACGCTCTTCGACGTGAGGATCTTCGTCGACACCGACGCCGACGTGAGGCTCATCCGCCGTATCCGGCGCGACATCGCCGAGCGGGGCCGGACGCTCGAAAGCGTCGTCATCCAGTACGAGTCGACCGTTCGGCCGATGCACCTCGAGTTCGTCGAGCCGTCGAAGCGCTACGCCGACCTGATCATCCCCGAAGGGGGCGAGAACGCCGTCGCCCTCGAGTTCCTCTTCGCCCGCCTCGAGAAGATCCTGGGCTGACCCGGGCGCGGGCCCCGGGCGGATAATCCCGATACACATTCCGCCGCCACGGGCGGAGGAGGTCGCCATGCCGATCGTCGTCCGGTTCCTCTCCGGGTCTCTCACCGATCGTGACTTCTCGTTCCCCGGGGAGGTCGTCCGCGTCGGCGACGCCGAGGGCGTCGATCTCCGGGTCGACCCGGCCGCGCCCGGCGACGGCGGAGCTCGCGGTCGGGTCATCGAGATCTCGGCCGAGGGCTCCGGGTTCCGGATCCGCTCGGCCGGCAACCGCGACCTCTCCGCGCAGGGAGAGTTCCCGCTCGACCATCCGGTCCCCGACGGCGGCGAGGTCCGCTTCGGCGCCTGGGGCCCCGTCTTCACCGTGAGGCGCGTCTCCGCCGAGCTTCCCTTCACCGCCCCGCAGCCCTTCCCCGTCGCCGAGCCATCACGCGCCGACGACACCGCCTCCCGCCGGCGGGCCGAGGACACCGGCTCGCGCCGCCGGAGCGTCCTGACCGCGTCGGGCGAGAAGCCGGTCGGGCCGAAGACGGTCATGGTCATGATCCAGGACGCCCTCTCGAAGGCCCGCGAGCAGGGGGATTCCGGTTTCGTCGAGAAGGGGACCGTCTTCGTCCGCGAGGTCGTCGCCGACACGATCACGAGCGCGACGCGCTCGCTGAAGATCGGGCTCCTGCTGACGGGCGCGGCGCTCGTCATCCTCGCCTTCGCGCTCGGCTACAACGTCTGGCGCACCCGTCAGACCGTCGCCCACGTCACGCGAGCCGCCGACGAAAGCGTCCAGGAGGTCCGGAAGGAGCTCGGCACCCGCGTCGAGGAGATGCGCCAGGAGCGCGACGCGCTCGCCGCTGAGTCGGCCGAGGTCGCCCGCAAGC
>CAZWRQ010000392.1:0-270 GCA_964636395.1 uncultured Holophagales bacterium | reverse complement strand
ACCTCGGCCGACTCAGCGGCGAGCTCGAGAAGACGGCTGGCGCGAGCGAGCAGGCCGTCTCCGACCTCCGCCGGCGCCTCGGCGACGCCGACGGCCGCCGGAAGGACCTCGAAGGGCGAATGCAGCGCGCGCTCGACGCGCTCGCGGCCGACAAGGAGGCCCTCCGGCGGCAGCTCGAGCAGATGGAGCGGGAGCGCGCCGCCGACCGGGCGCGGCAGCAGGCCGAGATCGAGAAGCTCCGGCAGGAGACGACCGCACCCGTCCCCCTCC
>CAZWRQ010000391.1:0-3356 GCA_964636395.1 uncultured Holophagales bacterium | reverse complement strand
GCAGCATCTGGCGCTGCACGCGGGCGAGCTTGTTGATGACCTCGACCATGTGCACGGGGATGCGGATGGTGCGCGCCTGGTCGGCCATCGCGCGGGTGATCGCCTGGCGGATCCACCACGTCGCGTACGTCGAGAACTTGTAGCCGCGGCGGTACTCGAACTTCTCGACCGCCTTCATCAGGCCGATGTTCCCTTCCTGGATCAGGTCGAGGAACTGGAGGCCGCGGTTCGTGTACTTCTTCGCGATGGAGACGACGAGGCGCAGATTGGCGACGATGAGCTCCTGCTTGGCCCGGTCGGCCTCCTCCTCCCCCTCGCGGATCTGCCGGAGCGTCTTCTTGATCTCGTCGTGCGAGACGCCGTACTTCTCCTCGAGCTCCTTGAGCAGGACGCGGTACTTGGCGACGCGCCGCTTGTAGAAGTCGATCCGGACCTCGTTCTTCTCCTTCTTCAGGTTCGCGAGGTCCTGCCGGATCTGGGCCTCCGGCATCGCGAACTGCCGGTCGATGTCGCGGAGGATGTTGATCATCCGCTGCAGCGTCGCCGGCGTGAAGTCGATCGCGTGGATGAGCCGGGCGATCTCGGAGATGCGCCGGTCGACGGTCGGGTCGACGGCGGGCTGGGGCTTCGCCGCGGCCGCCTTCTTCGCCGAGGCCTTCGCCGGCTTCTTCGCGGCCTTCGCGGCCTTCTTCTTCTCCTGGAGCTTCCGGAGCTCGCCGTCGAGCTTGGCGATCTTCTTGAAGTGGCCGAGGACCTCCTCGATCCGCTTCGCCGTCCGCGGGTCGACCTCCTCGGAATCCTCGAGAGCCGCCGCCGCGAACTCGAGGAACCCGCGCGCGACGTTCTTGTCCTTCTTGGCGGCCTCGACGATCCGGAGGATCTCCTCGAGGACGATCCGGTTCGTGGAGAGCGCCTGGTAGATCCGGGCCTCGCCCCTCTCGATCCGGCGGGCGATCTCGACCTCGCCCTCGCGGTCGAGGAGCTTCACGGTCCCCATCTCGCGCAGGTACATCCGGACGGGGTCGTTCGTCTTCTCGACGGTCGTCAGGTCGGGGAGGACCGCCTCGGTCTGCGCGGCCCCTTCCTTCTTCGGCGTCGCCTTCTCGGGGACGTCCACGATCTCGATCCCGAAGTCCCCGAGCCTTATGTAGACGTCGTCCAGCTCGTCGGGGGTATTCGAGATCTCCTCCGGAAGTGCCTGGAAGATCTCGTCGTAGAGCAGGTATCCCCGCTCCTTCCCGAGGGCGATCAGCCCGCGCAGCTCCGGGTGCTTTTCTTCGACCGTCACATCTTCCCCAATCAGCCCCGACCTTCGTCCGGGCGGCGTAGCTCCTGCTTCATACGACGCACCTCCTCGGAAAGCTTCTGCTTCTCGGCGAGAAGGGCAGTCCGGCCGTCCCGGTCATGCCGGGTTTCGGCCTGTGCGATCAACGGCTGCAGTTCGACCCCTCGCTCCTCGAGTCGCCTTATCTTGAGCTGGAGGAGTGGCTTGCGTAGCTTCTCCAGGTCGGGGGCTGCGGGGTTCTCGTCCATTTGCCGGGAGTCCGACAGGAGGAGTCGGGCCACCAGCGCCCCCGCGCCGCCACCAAGATGGGATTGAAGTTCGGAAAAATCAAGGGTATCCGCCTGCGGCGCCAGGGACCGGAGCCTCTCCGCGACCTCCCGGACGTCGGGGTGTGAGAAGAGCTCGGGGGGGAGGCGAGGGACGATCTCCGCTCCGGCCGGCCAGGTCGAGAGAAGGAACTCGAGGACACGCTCCTCGGCCTCCGGCACCGGTCGGGCGACGGAAGGGGAGACCGCGGTCTTCGAGCGGTGCGGTGTTCGGCTTCGGTCGTGAAGGAGGTCGAGCGGCACGCCGCTCGCGCGCGAGAACGCCGCGAGGAGCTCGTGCCTGAGGACCCGGTCGGGGGCGACGGAGAGGATCGCCTTCGCTTCGTTGATCCGCGCCGCCCGTTCGGCCGCGTCGCCGGCGGCGGGCGGGATCGACGCGGCGAGGACGTCGAGGATCGGTTTCGCGGACTCGACCGCCTTCCGGAGGGCTTCCGGGCCGTGGGCACGCAGGAACGAGTCGGGGTCGTGCCCGTCAGGGAAGGCGACGTGGAAGACCCGGACGCCCCGCTCGACGAGGAGGGGGAAGGCCTTCCAGGCCGCGGCGAGGCCCGCTGCGTCGCCGTCGTAGGCGACGACGACGGAGGGGACGTGCCGAGTCAGAAGGTCGGCCTGGGTCGTCGTGAGGGCGGTCCCCATCGAGGCGACGGCCCACGGGACGCCGGCCCTCTCGAAGGCGATCCGGTCGAAGTAGCCCTCGCAGAGGACGAGCCTCTCGCTCTTCCGCGCCCCCTCGCGCGCCCGGTCGAGGCCGTAGAGGACGCGCCCTTTCGTGAAGCGTGACGTCTCGGGGCTGTTGATGTACTTCGCCGGGTCGTCGCCGAGAGCGCGGCCGCCGAACGCGAGGACCTCGCCCCGTCCGTCGCGGATCTCGAGCGTCAGGCGGTTGCGGAAGCGGTCGTAAACGCGACCCGAGTCGGCGTTCTTCTGGAGGAGTCCGGCCTCGAGGAGGACCTCTTCGGTGAAGCTGCCGGAGAGTGTGCGCAGGAGGCCGTCCCAGGCGTCGGGGGCCGCCCCGAACCCGAGCGCGTCCCACTCCTCCCGTGGAACGCCGCGCCCCTCGAGGACGGCGACCGCCGCGTGGCTCTTCGGGAGCTGCTCGCGGAAGAAGCGCGCGGCGGCGACGAGCGCCTCCGCCGCGCGGCTTTCCTTCGCCCGGTCGGCGCGCGTCCCCGTGCGGCGGACCGGGAGCGGGATGCCGGCGCGACGCGCGAGATAGGCCACCGCCTCGTGGAATTCGAGCTTCTCGGTCTCGCGGACGAAGGTGATCGCGTCGCCCTTCGCGCCGCATCCGAAGCAGTAGTAGAAGCCGCGATCGGGATGGACGTGGAACGAGGGGGTCTTCTCGCCGTGGAACGGGCAGAGGCCCTTCCAGGAGCTGCCGGCCTTCTTCAGGCCGGTAACGGCGCCGATGAGGGCGACGATGTCCGTTGCGGCGAGGACGTCGTGCTTCAGGTCGTCGGTGATCTCGTAGGAAGCGTCCACGCGGCTCTCAAACCCGGAACGGATCGGGCCCCGCCTTCATTCCGCGAGCTCCGCGCGCGGCCCCCCGGACCCCCACTCGGAATCCACGCTCATCAGTCCCTCAATTCCGCGCTCGCCGGGGGGCCTGAGCACCCGCCGGGGGGCTCGGCTTCGCGCGCCCCCCGGACCCCCATCTGATCGCCGACAGCTCTGTCTCCAGAACGCCCGGGCGCGGCCCCCCGGACCCCCACTCGGAATCCACGCTCATCAGTCCCTCAATTCCG
>CAZWRQ010000390.1:0-3361 GCA_964636395.1 uncultured Holophagales bacterium | reverse complement strand
GAGCGCGAAGGAGTGCCAGGTGGCGTCCTCGAGCTCCACCTCGACGTCGACGCCGTACGTCCCCCAGCAGCGGACGGCTACTCCGTCTTTCGTCGCCGGCTGGAACGTCCAGCGCGACGCCTGGGCCTTCGCGGCGGCGGCGAGCGCGCGGAGCGGGGGCTCGGGGACGACCACGTCCGAGACGCTCCCCGAGGCGTCCAGCTTCACGCCGACGATGAGGGGGCCGGTCGTCTCCAGGTCCCGGAGCCTCGGCGGAGGCCCTTTCGGCGCCGCCGGGGCGTCGAGCGGCTGCCAGAGCGGGTTGACGAACGGGACCTCGGCGGCCGGAAGGCGCGCCGGGTCGGGGATCGTCTCGAGCGGCGCCTGCGCGGAAAGGACCGGCGCGAGGAGGAGGGCCGGGAGACAGGGAAGGAACAGCCGGAGGGTCCGGCGGCCGACGAAGGCCATCCTTCGGATTCTAGCTCCCGCTACTTCGCGGCCGCCCAGTCCGCGCCGCGAGCGGTCTCCACCGTCAGCGGGACGGCGAGCGACGCGGCTCCTTCCATCGTCTCCCGCGCGAGGTCGGCGGCGCGCGCGGCGTCCCCCTCGTCGCACTCGAGGACGAGCTCGTCGTGCACCTGGAGGAGCATCCGCGCCGACGGGAGCTCCGCCGAGAGGCGAACGTCGAGGTCGACCATCGCCTTCTTGATCAGGTCCGCCGCCGAGCCCTGGAACGGGGCGTTCATCGCCATCCGCTCGGCGTTCGAGCGGACGGCGTGGTTCCGGTCGGCGATGCCGGGGATCGGCCGGAGGCGTCCGAAGATCGTCTCCGTCGCCCCTGTCTCGCGGGCCTGCGCGAGGATCCGATCGAGGCAGGCGCGGATCGAGGGGAACTGCTGGAAGTAGGCGGCGATGAACGCCTTCGCCTCTCCCTGCGTCACGCCGAGCTGCCCGGCGAGGGCGAACGGGCCCATGCCGTAGAGGATGCCGAAGTTGATCGTCTTCGCCCCGCGCCGCTGGTCTGCCGAGACGAGGTCGGGATGGCTGCCGAAGATCCTCGCGGCGGTGGCGCGGTGGATGTCGTCGCCGCGGCGGAACGTCTCGATGAGCGCCTCGTCGCCGGAGAGGTGGGCGAGGAGGCGAAGCTCCACCTGGGAGTAGTCGGCCGAGACGAGGAGGCGCCCCTTCGGCGCGACGAAGGCCTTCCGGATGGCACGCCCCGCCTCCGTCCTCACGGGGATGTTCTGGAGGTTCGGGTCGTTCGAGGAGAGGCGCCCCGTCGCCGCGACCGCCTGGTCGAAGCGGGTGTGGATCCGGCCGTCCATCGCGACGTGCTTCGGGAGCGCGTCGACGTAGGTCCCCTTCAGCTTCGAGAGCTCGCGCCATTCGAGGACGAGGCCGGGGAGCGGGCCGAACCCCTTCAGGGAGAGCTCCTCGAGGACCTCCGAGCCGGTCGCGTAGCTCTTCGTCTTGGCCGTCTTCTTCAGGGCCGGGTAGCCCAGCTTCTCGAAGAGGATCCTCCCGAGCTGCAGCGGCGAGCCGACGTTGAACGGCTCCCCCGCGGCGGCGTGGATCTCCGCCTCGAGCCGCGCGAGGCGGGCGCCGAGGTCGACGGAGAGGACCGAGAGCGCGCCGGGATCGACGAGGATCCCGGCCCGCTCCATCCGCGCCAGGACGGGCACGAGCGGGAGCTCGAGCTCCTCGTAGACGCGCAGCGAGGCGGGACGAGCCGTCAGGCGCGTGAGGAGGACGTCGCGGAGCTCGAGCGGCAGGCGGGCGCGAGGGCCGAGGTAGGCGCGCCCCGCCTCGGTCGCGAGCTCGGCCACCGTCTCGAAGGCGTCGCTCCCGGCGACGTCCTTCGGCGAGGGGACCGTGGACGGGTCGCGCCCCAGAAGGGCGCGCACGTCGCCCGAAAGGTCGTGGGCGTGGAGCCCCGGGGAGTCGACGTAGGCCGCGAGCATCGCGTCGAAGACACGACGCGGAGGCGGGAGGGAGAGCGCGTCCGCGGCGAGGTGAAGGCGCTTCGACTCGTGGGCGACGATCTCGACTCCCTCGTGCGCGAGGAGCCGCGCGAGGAAGGCGCGGCCGGCCTCGGAACCGTCGCCCGCGAGCGGCGCGGCGAGCGAGGCGCCGCCGGGAAGCGCAGCGACCAGGGCGATCGGCTCGGGAGGGAACGGGCGTCCCTGCGCGCACTCGACGTGGAGGCCGACGCGGCCGATGGACTCCGCCGAGGCCAGGAACGCGTCGAGCGCCTCGGGGGCGCTCTCCCACGCGGGGAGGTCGCCGGCGGCTCTGGCGGTGATCTCCGGGGCGGACGTATCCGCCGTTGCGCTCGGCTTCGCTTCCGCGTCCTCCCCGCCGAAGAGCGACCCGCTCCCCGCGGGCTTCGCCGCCGGCGGCGGCGCCGCGGCCCCCGCCGCCTCGAGCAGCTCCTTTCGGAGGCGCGAGAAGCCGAGGTCGCCGAAGAAGGCCGCGAGCGCGGCGGTCCCTTCCGGCGACGCCGGGGGGACGGCGAACGTCCCGAGGAGGCTCTCCGCGCTCTCGCCGCCCGGAGTCGGCGCGTCGCGCCGGACGGTCGCGAGCTCTCGCGAGCGGAAGGCGTCGGCCTTCCCGGCCTCGAGCGCTTCCCGGCGTTTCCCCTTCAGCTCGTCGAGGTGTGCGTAGATTCCCTCGAGCGCTCCGTACACGCCGACGAGCTCCTTCGCCCCCTTCTCGCCGATCCCGCGCACCCCGGGGATGTTGTCGGACGAGTCGCCCATCAGGCCGAGGACGTCGGTGACGCGCTCCGGAGGCGCTCCGAAGAGCTCCTTCACGCCCTCGGCGTCGAGGAGCTTCTCGTGGACGGGATGCCAGACGGCGACCTCACCCTCGCGGACGAGCTGGAAGAGATCCTTGTCGGCCGAGACGACCTCGACGGCGAAGCCGGCCCGTGCGCCCCGCTCCGCAAGAGTCGCGATCAGGTCGTCGGCCTCGAAGCCCGGCTCCTCGACGACGGAGAGCCCCATCGCGCGGCAGAGCGCCTTCACGTCGGCCACCTGCGGGACGAGGTCGTCCGGCATCGCCGAGCGGGTCGCCTTGTACTGCGGGTCCAGCTCGTGCCGGAACGTCTTCTCGGGCCGGTCGAAGCAGACGGCGACGGCGTCGGGCTTCCGCTGGGAGAGGAGCTTCCGGAGCATCGTGGCGAAGCCGAACGTCGCGTTCGTCGGCCGCCCGTCGGGGGCGGTGAGCGGACGGATCGCGTGGAACGCGCGGTAGAGGTAGCCCGAGGCGTCGAGGAGCGCCAGCGTCTTCTTGTCCGGCATGTCTCACGGAGTCTATCGGGCCGGCGGGACCGTAAGATGGGGCGAGGCCCGCCCGTGTCGTCCGTCCCGATCCCTCCCGC
>CAZWRQ010000389.1:0-3384 GCA_964636395.1 uncultured Holophagales bacterium | reverse complement strand
GTGAAATCGTGTATTGTTTTGACAATACACGATTTCACGCCTGGCACCACGGCAGGGGCGCCACGGCAGGGCCCGGGCACGAGGGCGGGGCCCCCGGGCCGGGGATGCGACGCGCGCTAGGATTCCGGTCGGGAGGACCCGATGAACCACTCGCTCCGGCGCCTCGCGCGCCTCTCGGCCACCTTCGCCGCGGGTTTCGCGGCACTCGCGCTCGCTTCGCCGGCCGCGTCCCAGACGAAGCTCCTTCGGTTCCCCGACGTCTACGGGGAACGCGTCGCCTTCTGCTACGGCGGCGACGTCTGGACGGCGCCCGTCTCCGGCGGCCTCGCTGCGCGCGTCACGGCTCACGCCGGGCAGGAGCTCTTCCCGAAGTTCTCGCCCGACGGGAAGTGGATCGCGTTCACCGGCCAGTACGATGGGGACGAGCAGGTCTACGTCGTCCCGGCCCAAGGGGGCGTCCCGAAGCGCCTCACCTGGTATCCCTCGCGCGGACCCGGCGCTCCCCGTCACGGCGGCGACAACCAGGTCTACGGCTGGACTCCCGACGGAAAGGCGGTCCTCTTCCGCTCCCTGCGTGACGCCGAAAGCGCGAGGACGGAAACGGCGCTCTACACCGTGCCTGTCGCGGGCGGGCTCCCGGTGAAGCTCCCCATGTACACCGCGGGCGCCGGGGATTTCAGCCCCGACGGCAAGCGGCTCGTCTACTCGCCCCTCTTCCGCGACTTCCGGACGTGGAAGCGCTACGAAGGCGGCTGGGCGCAGGACCTCTGGATCTACGACCTGGCGACCGGGACGCAGAAGGCGATCGCGCCGTCGAAGCGGACGGAGCGCGATCCGATGTGGATCGGGGAGAAGGTCTACTTCGTCTCCGACCGCGACGGGACGCTGAACCTCTACTCGGTCGGCGCCGACGGCTCGGGCCTCGAGCAGCTGACGAGGTCGACGACGTGGGACGTCCGCTGGGCCAGCTCGGACAACGCCGGGAAGGTCGTCTACGAGCTGGGCGGCGAGCTCCGGCTCTGGGACGTCACAGCGAAGGCGGAGCGGGCGATCCCGATCACCGTCCCGAGCGACGGCCTCGCGGCTCGCCCGTCGCGGATCCCCGTCGAGAAGAACATCGAGAGGTTCGGCCTCTCGCCGAAGGGAGAGCGTGCCCTCTTCGTCGCGCGCGGCGACGTCTTCACGGCGCCGATCGAGAACGGGCCGACGCGGAACCTGACCCGCACCTCGAACGCGCACGAGAAGCACGCGGCCTGGTCGCCCGACGGGAAGACGATCCTCTTCGTCTCCGACCGGACCGGCGAGGAGCAGCTCTTCACCGTCCCGCAGGACGGCTCGGCGAAGCCGACGCAGCTGACGACGACGTTCGGCTCGATGCTCTCTCCGCCGGTCTGGTCGCCCGACGGCGCCCGGGTCGCCGTCTCGGACAAGGACGGGAAGCTCTACGTCGTGACGGTCGCGGACCGGAAGGTGAAAGAGATCGCCGACGACCGCTTCGGCGGCCTCACCGACTACGCCTTCTCGCCTGACGGCGCTCACCTCGCGTTCTCCATGGGCGAGCACACGGGGATGCGCGTCCTCCACGTCTGGAGCGCCGCGGACGGCAAGGTGAGGAAGGTCACGAGCGAGCTCTTCTCCTCCTTCCAGCCCGCCTGGGACCCGGAAGGGAAGGTCCTCTGGTTCCTGTCGAACCGCGAGTTCGCGCCGCAGATCTCGGACATCGAGTGGAACTTCGCCGGCAACCGCCGGACCGGCGTCTTCGGCCTCGCGCTCCGGAAGGACGTCGCCGACCCGTTCGCCCCCGAGAGCGACGAGGTGACCGCGGGCGACGCGAAGAAGGACGACGAGAAAGACGCGAAGGCCGCCGACGGGAACATGGGCGACGGCAAGGACGCGAAGAAGGAGGAGGCGAAGGCGCTGAAGCCGGTCGTCATCGACTGGGACGGCCTCGCCGAGCGCGTGGTCCGCGTTCCGGTCGAGGCGGACAACCTCGACGGCCTCGAGGCGACGAAGACGGCGCTCCTCTTCACGAAGGAAGGGGCCTCGTACTACGGGCGCGACTCCGACCGCGAGCCGGCGCTCGTGATCTTCGACCTGAAGGAGCGCGAGGACTCCGACCTCGTCGCGAACGTCGACGGCTGGGCTCTCTCGCACGACGGCGCGAAGGTCCTCGTTCGCGGGGGAGGCAAGGAGAAGGGCTGGAAGCTCTGGGACGCCAAGCCCAAGGCGAAAGAGCCGAAGAGCGTCTCGACGAAGGAGCTCGCCGTCGACCGCGTCCCCGCCGAGGAGTGGGCGAACGTCTTCGACGAGGTCTGGCGCCGGTACCGCGACTTCTTCTACGTCCGCAACATGCACGGCTACGACTGGAAGGCGATCGGCGAGCGCTACCGGGCGCTCCTGCCGCACGTCTCCCACCGCTCCGACCTGACGTACCTCCTCGGCGAGATGGTCGCGGAGCTGAACGTCGGCCATGCGTACGTCGAGGAGGGGGACGTCGAGCGTCCGGCGCGCGCGAAGGTCGGCCTTCCGGGCGCTCGCTTCGAGCTCGACCCGAAAGCGGGTCTCTACCGGATCGCGAAAGTCTTCCGCGGCCACAACGAGGAGCCGAAGTACCGCGCGCCCCTGACCGAGGTCGGGGTCGACGCGCGCGTCGGCGACTACGTCCTCGCCGTCGACGGCGAGCCGCTCGCCGGGACCGACAACCCCTACCGCCTCCTTCAGCACAAGACCCACCCCGTCACCCTCACGCTCAACGCGAAGCCGACGGCCGGAGGGGCGCGGAGGGTGACCTACCGCCCGGTCGAGAACGAGGCGAGCCTCCTCTACCTCGACTGGGTGCTCGGCAACGTGGAGAAAGTCTCGAAGCTCTCGAGCGGACGTGTCGGATACCTGCACGTCCCCGACATGGGGGCGCCGGGCATCTACGAGTTCCTCAAGTGGTACTACCCGCAGATCCGGAAGGAGGGGCTCGTCGTCGACGTCCGCTCGAACGGCGGCGGGAACGTCTCGCAGTGGATCCTCGAGAGGCTCGACTCGAAGCTGCTCGGGACCCGCTTCGGCTTCTCGAGCGAGCTCCCGATGACGTACCCCTACGCCGTCTTCCACGGCCACATGGCCGCGCTCATCAGCGAGACCTCGGCTTCCGACGGCGACATCTTCCCCGCGCGCTTCAGGAAGGCGGGGCTCGGCCCCCTGATCGGGAAGAGGACGTGGGGCGGCGTCGTCGGCATCTCGGGGCGCGGGCCGCTGATCGACGGCGGCCAGGTCTTCGTTCCGCAGCAGGCGACGAACGACGTCGACGGGAGCTACATCATCGAAGGGGAAGGCGTCGCGCCCGACATCGAGGTCGAGAACGACCCGGCCTCCGTCGCGGCCGGCCGCGAC
>CAZWRQ010000388.1:0-3458 GCA_964636395.1 uncultured Holophagales bacterium | reverse complement strand
GGACCTCGACCCGGGACGCCGCGACGACATCCGGCGCGCCGCGCTCAAGGAGCTCGTCGACGAGTCGCTCCTCGAGGACCGGGCGCGGGACCTCGACCTCGTCGCGACCGACGCCGAGGTCGAGGAGCAGGTGAAGCACCTGAAGGAGCAGAACAACATCGCCTCGGAGGAGGAATTCGTCCGGGCCCTTTCCGCCTCGAACCTCACCCCGGCGCGGCTTCGCGAGCAGCTGAAGCGGACGGCCACGATCCAGCGGGTCGTCGGCCGCGAGGTGAACAGCCGGGTCGACCTCTCCGACGACGCCCTTCGCCTCGTCTACGAGAGGCAGAAGGAGACGTGGGCCGTTCCCGAGAAGGTCCGCGTCTCAGAGATCCTCGTCAACGCGGGGCCCGGGGCGGAGGAGAAGGCGCGTGAGGCCGCGTCGCTCGCGAAAGGGGGGGCGAAGTTCGAGGACGTCGTCGTCCGCTTCTCGGACGGCCCCACGCGCTCGAAGGGGGGCGACATGGGGACGTTCGGGCGCGGTGAGCTCGCCGCGGCGCTCGACGCCGCCGCCTTCGCGCTCCCCGCCGGCGGCGTCTCCGACCCGATCGAGACGAAGTCGGGTTGGCACGTCCTGAAGGTCGTCGAGAAGGTCCCCGCCGGCTATCGCCCCTTCGCGGAGGCGAAGGGGGAGATCCTGCGGCGGGAGCAGGAGACGCAGTTCCAGAAGAAGCTCGCCGAGTACGTCGAGAAGCTGAAGGGCGAGGCGATCATCAGGTACTCGGACGAAGCCCGGGCCCTGATGCCGAACAGCTGACGTCGAAGCGGCGGAGCCCCGCCCCGCGAGGCGGGCGTCCGGCTCTGCCGGTTTCCCGGAACGCGACGCGCCGATGACGGATGATCCGCCCCCGACGGTCTCCCGGGAGGAGCGCTACCGCGCGCTCCTCGGGATCGCGAACGTCCTCGGCGTCATCCGCGATCCGGCGGAGCTGATCGGACGGCTCGCGCGGGAGCTCCGGCGGATCGCCACGTTCGACTTCATGAGCCTCTACCTGGGAGACGTCCCCGGGAGGGGCCCAACGTGGCAGGTCTGGCGGGTCGACGCGCAGTCGATCGTCCCGATCCCGGAGTCGGTCCCGCTCGAGGAGACCGTCGAGGCCTGGGTCGCCGCCCGTCGGCACGTCGTCTCCTGGCCTCCCGCCGCGGGGCAACCCTCCTTCCCGCACGTCGAGGCCGCGCTCGCGAGGCACGGCATTCGCTCGTTCCTCGCCGTCCCCCTCCTCTCGGCCGGCCGACCGGTCGGCGCGATGACGTTCGGGAGCGTTCGCGCGGGCGAGTACGACGAGGGGGAGGCGGAGTTCCTCTCGGTCGTCGCCGACCTGGTCGCGCTCGCCATCGACGGGGCGGCCGGCTTCGAGCGGGTCCGCGTCGCGCACGAGCGGCTTCGGCTCGTCCTCGAGGTGGGGAACGCCGTCCTCGCGAACCTCGACCTGGAGGAGCTCCTCCGCGCGATCTCCGCGAACGTCCGGAGGGTCCTCCGATGCGACGTCGCGAGCGTCGTCCTTCTCGACGCGGACGGGAGCCGGGCGCGACTTCACGTCCTCGACTTCCCGGAAGGGCGCGGATTCGTGAAAGAGGGGGCGGAGATCCCGGTCCGTCGCGCCGAGGTCGAGGAGCTCCTGCGTTCCGGACGGCCGAAGGAGCTCGACGTCGTCCGCGACGGCTCCCCGGGCTCGAACGCCGCGCGGGCGGAGGGGATCCGGCACGGCTGGACCTTCCCGCTCGTCTCGAGGGGAAGGGCTCTCGGTTTCTTCACGGTGGGCCGGCGGGACGAGGCCCGGTTCGACGCCGGCGAGGTGGACCTCCTCGCCCTGGTCGCGGGGCAGGTGGCGACGGCGCTCGACAACGCCCTCGCCTACCGCGAGATCGCAGGGCTGAAGGACCAGCTCGCGCGGGAGAAGCTCTACCTCGAGGACGAGATCCGGAGCGAGATGAGCTTCGACGAGATCGTCGGGCGGAGCGAGGCTCTCCGGCGGGTCCTGCGGCAGGTCGAGACGGTCGCGCCGACCGACTCCACCGTCCTGATCCACGGCGAGACCGGCTCGGGGAAGGAGCTCGTCGCGCGCGCCATCCACGACCGGAGCGCCCGGGCGGGGCGGACGTTCGTGAAGCTGAACTGCGCGGCGATCCCGTCGGGCCTCCTCGAGAGCGAGCTCTTCGGCCACCAGAAGGGGGCCTTCACGGGCGCGATCGCGGACCGCGTGGGGCGCTTCGAGCTCGCGAGCGGCGGCACCGTCTTCCTCGACGAGATCGGCGAGGTGCCGACCGAGCTGCAGCCGAAGCTCCTCCGGATCCTCCAGGAACGGGAGTTCGAGCGGCTCGGCAGCTCGCGGACCCTGCGGACCGACGCTCGTCTCATCGCCGCAACGAACCGCGACCTCGAGGCGATGGTCGAGGGCGGGACGTTTCGGGCGGACCTCTTCTATCGGCTGAACGTCTTTCCGATCCACGTCCCTCCGCTCCGCGAGCGGCCGGAAGACATCCCTCTCCTCGTCCGTCACTTCGTCCAGCAGCTCGGCCGCAAGACGCGGAAGAAGGTCGAGACGATCCCCTCCGAGACGATGAACGCGCTGGCCCGCTACGACTGGCCCGGGAACATCCGGGAGCTGCAGAACCTGATCGAGAGGGCGCTCATCCTGACGAACGGTCCGATCCTGCGCGTGCCGCTCGACGGCCTGCGGGCCCGCTCCGGGGCGTCGCCGGTTCCCGCGACCCGGACCCTTCGGGAGGCCGAGAGGGAGCACGTCCTCGCCGTCCTTGAGGAGACGGGCTGGGTTCTCGGTGGCCCGAACGGCGCCGCCGCCCGCCTCGGTCTGAACAGGTCCACTCTTCAGTTCCGGCTGAAGAGGCTCGGTATCGTCCGGCCGGACCGTCGCGGGACCCCGGAGCGAGCCTGAGGGGCGACTAGCCAGGATATTGGCATTGTGCCAGTATTTTGGCGCCAATTTGTTGGCACCAGGGCGAGACATCGGGTCGGTTCGATTCGTTTAGTCGATGGGATGCAGTCTCTTACCCCGTTCTCGTCAACTGGATCCTCAGGGCACCCGGCTTGCACTGGACGATCTCGGAGGGACGAGCGAATGCTCCGCATCACCGTCGAGCCCGTCGCGGACGAGGTTCGGCTCAAGCTCGAGGGCGACCTCACGGGAGCCTGGGTCCGCGACCTGGAGGAATCCTGGCGCTCCGTCCGGAGCAGCGGTCGCCCCTCCACCCTTCCCGGCCTCGACCTGACCGGCGTCGCGAAGGTCGACGATGCGGGGAGGTACCTCCTCGCGCTGATCCAGGAGACCGGCGCCCCGATCGTCGCGAGCGGCTGCGTGATGAAGGCGCTCCTCGAGTCGATCGCCCGCGACTGGCCCGCCCGGCGGGCCGCGTCGCCGGCCTCCCTGCGGAACTGAACCGCCCCGGCGGTTCTCCCC
>CAZWRQ010000387.1:0-3462 GCA_964636395.1 uncultured Holophagales bacterium | reverse complement strand
CCCTGAAGGCGCGATCGATCGGCCCGGCCGTCATGGGCGGCCGCGTGGTCTCCATCGCCGTCGACCCGGACGACCCGGCCACCTTCTACCTCGGCCACGCCACGGGCGGTCTCTGGAAAACGACGAACGGCGGGACGACCTTCTCGCCCCTCATGAAGGACGCGAAGGCCTTCTCGATCGGCGCCGTGGCGGTCGCCCCGTCCGACCCGCGCGTCCTCTGGGTGGGGACAGGCGAGGCGACGGACCGCAACAGCGCCGGCTTCGGAAGCGGCGTCTTCCGCTCGACGGACCGAGGCGCCACGTGGACGCACGCCGGCCTCGCCTCGAGCCGCGCGATCGCGCGGATCCGGGTCCACCCGTCGAAGCCCGAGGTCGCCTTCGTCGCGGCCTCCGGCGACCTCTGGACGAAGGGGGGCGAGCGCGGCCTCTTCCGAACGACGGACGGCGGGAAGAGCTGGACGAAGGTGCTCTCGGCCGTCGCGCCCGACGACGACGACACGGGCTGCGTCGACGTCACCCTCTCCCCCGCCGACCCCGACCTCGTCTACGCCGCGCTCTACGCCCGGCGGCGGACGCCCTGGTCGTTCACGTACGGCCCCTCGCTCACCGGCGGCCGCGACGCGGGAGGGATCTTCCGCTCGTCGGACGGCGGGGCGACGTGGACGAAGCTGACGAACGGCCTCCCCGCGCAGACAGGGCGGATCGGCCTCGCCGTCACCGCCGCGGACCCGAAGGTCGTCGTCGCAGTCGTCCAGAGCGACGCCGGCGGGACGAGCGGGATCGACGAGGTGGAGAGCCGCGCCGGCGGCGTCTTCCGCTCGGAGGACGGCGGCGAGACATTCGCCCGCGTCTCGAAGCTGAACCCGCGTCCCTTCTACTTCTCCCAGGTCCGCCTCGACCCGGCGAACGCCGACCGCGTCTACGTTCTCGGCTACGCACTCTCCGTCTCCGACGACGGTGGCCGGACCTGGCGCGAGGACCTCTCCGGAAAGGTCCACCCCGACCTCCACGAGCTCGTCGTGACGGGGAGCCCGCTCGCGCCCCGCCCCGCGCCGCTGAAGGAGGGCGAGCCGCCGGAGCCGGCGCCGAAGCCCGTCTCGCCGCGCCTCCTCCTCGGAACGGACGGCGGCGCCTACCTGAGCGCCGACGCCGGGACGGCCTGGGCGCACGTCGACCGGATCCCGTCAGGGCAGTTCTACCGGATCTCGCTCGACGACTCGACGCCTTACCGGATCTGCGGCGGCCTGCAGGACAACGTGAACTGGGTCGGCCCGAGCCGCACCTTCACGAAAGACGGGATCGTGAACGCCGACTGGATCCAGGTCGGCGGCGGCGACGGCTTCTGGTGCGTCTTCGACCCCTTCGACCGCGACGTCGTCTACGCCGAGTCGCAGGAGGGGTACGTCCACCGTATGCACCTCGGGAGCGGGCAGCTGAAGAGGCTCCGCCCCGAGCCGACCGAGGGGCAGCCCGCCTTCCGTTTCCACTGGAACTCGCCGCTCGCCTCGAGCCGGCACGAGAAGGGGACGATGTTCCTCGGCGGCAACCGCCTCTTCCGCGTCACGGAGAAGGGGGAGCGCTTCGCGGCGATCAGCCCCGATCTCTCGACGCAGGAGCTCTCGAAGATGCGGACGGTCGGGAGCGGCGCTGAGAGCTACGGCGTCGTCTACGCTTTCTCGGAGTCGCCGCGGAAGGCCGGCCTCCTGTGGGCCGGGACCGACGACGGAAAGGTGTGGGTCACCGAGGACGGCGGAGCGAAGTGGACCGACGTGACCGGCTTCCTCCCCGCCGAGGCGAAGGGGCTGTGGGTCGTCCGCCTCGAGGCAGGGCGGCACGACGAGAAGGTCGCTTATCTCGCCGTCTCGGCGTACCGGAGCGGCAACCACGCCCCGCTCCTCTGGCGCACGGCCGACCTCGGCCGCACCTGGGCCTCCGTCGCGGGGGACCTCCCGAAGGACGAGCCGGCCGACGTGATCCGCGAGGACCCGAAGAGCCCCGACCTCCTCTACGCGGGGACGGAGCACGGCTTCTACGCCTCCCTCGACCGCGGCCGCACCTGGACGAAGCTCGGCGACCTCCCGACGGTCCCCGTCGACGACGTGGCGATCCACGAGCGCGACCGCGACGTCGTCGTCGCGACGCACGGGCGGAGCCTCTTCGTGATCGACGACGTGACGGCGCTGCAGGAGCTGACGCCCGACGTGCGCGGGAAGGCGCTCCACCTCTTCCCACCCCGCCCCGCCGAGGCGCGGCACCTCCTGCCGGGCTGGGCCGATTGGAACGGCGTCGCGCACTTCCGCGGCGAAAACCCGAAGGAGGGGGCGCTCCTGACGTTCTGGCTGAAGGAGGCGACGGGCGAGCCGGTGAAGGTCGCGATCACCGCGGCCGACGGACGCCCCGTCGCGAACCTGACCGCGCCCGGCCTCGCCGGCCTCGGGCGCGTCTCGTGGGACCTGAAGCCGACGAAGGACCTGCGGACCGAGTACGGCGGCCTCCCGGCCGACCGGCACGTCGCCCCGGGCGATTACCGTGTGACCGTGACCTGCGGCAAGGCGAAGAGCACGCAGACGCTGAGAGTGACCGCGGTGGCCGGCGTCGAGACCCGATAACGGCGGCGCGGGGAGAGGCGGGGCACGGGCCGCTCAGGCGGCCGTGGCCTTCCGCGCCGCGGGGAGGGTGACCGTGAAGGTCGTCCCCTCCCCGACGGCCGTCCGGAGCGAGATCGACCCGCCCATCCTCTCGCACAGCTCCTTCGAGATCGCGAGCCCGAGTCCCGTTCCGCCGTGGGTCTCCGCCACGGCGGCGTTCGCCTGCTGGAACGGCCGGAAGACCCTCGCCGCCTCCTCCGGGGTCATGCCGCCCCCGGTGTCGCTCACGTGGAGGCGGACGGAGCCGTTCGCCGCGAAGGCCCCGAGCGTAACGAGGCCGTCGCGCGTGAACTTCGCGGCGTTCCCGACGAGGTTCAGGAGCACCTGGCGGAGCCTCGTCTCGTCGGCGAGCGTCCATGCCTCCCCGTCGTCGAGGAGGAGGATCCGGTTGCCGCCGCGGAGGACGAGCGGGAGAGCCGCCTCCGCCACTCCCTTCAGGACCTCGATCGCGTCGACCGGCTCGATCCGGAGCCTCAACCCGCCGTGCTCGAGGCGCGCCAGGTCGAGGACATCCTCCAGGAGTGCGAGCTGGTGGAGGGCGAGGTCACGCACCCGGAGCGCGTCGGCGAGGAGGGGCGAGCCCTCCGGCGCCTCGAGCTGATCGCAGAGGAGCTCGGCGTAGCCGAGGACGCAGTTGAGCGGCGTCCTCAGCTCGTGCGCGAGCCAGACCGCCATACGTGCCTTCTCCGCCGCGACGTCTCGCGCGACGTGGCAGATGCCGCACGACGGGGGCTGCGGCTCCGCACCGTTCGCCCCGCCGCTTCGACGCCCCCTCGACGAATCCGACGTATTGCCCTCCCGCCCGGAAGCCCGC
>CAZWRQ010000386.1:0-3464 GCA_964636395.1 uncultured Holophagales bacterium | reverse complement strand
CCGGCGGGTTCTCTGGCCGGTCCACCCGGATGCGTCGGGCCTTGAACCGCCGGCCGCGCAGCGCCCAGTAGCACGCCCCCCGCGGGAGGTCGGTGAGCTCGCGCATTCGAGCCGTCAGCTCTTCACGGGGATCGAGGAGGGGGTCCGAGAGGTCGTCGTACGGGCGGACCGCTTCGCGCCCGACGTTCCCGAGCGGCTCGAGGATGTCCGGCCCGAGGAGGCGCGCCTCTGCGTAGGGGAGCCGGAAGTAGAACTGCCGGGCCGTATTCCCGAGGAGTAGCGGGCGAAGGTGCGCCGGGAAGAGCGAAAGGCCCTGCGAGGCGAGAGTCAGCGCGAAGTGGAACTTTCGCCCTGTGACGAGGAGATCCTCGAGCCCCCCTTCGGTCCCGGCGAAGGAATGTGCCTCGTCCACGAGGAGCGCGAAGTGCCGCCGGGTCTCGGGGACCGAGCCTGTCCGGCGGAGGGCTGAGAGGAGCAGGGCGTTCAGGAGGAGCCGGCCGAGGACGTCGGCGGCGGCGCCGAGGGCTCCGCGGGCGAGGTTCACGATCAGGGCCACGGGCCGGTCCGGGAGGTCGAGGAGATCCACGGGCTCGCCCCCGCCCCCGAGGAACCGCCGCACGGCGGCCGAACCGAGGAACGGAGAGAGCTTGTTGACGACCGCCGAGACGTACATCTGCTCCTGGGGGCCGAACCGGTGCAGAAAGTAGTTCGTGGGCTCCGGACCGGCCGTTGCGAGGGCCTCCTTTCGGTAGCGCGGGTCGAGCAGGAAGCGCTCCAGGTCGGCGAGCGTCACCGGAACTTCGCTCTCGATGGACCCGCGAAGCGCCATGCGCACGATCTCCTCGACCTTCACGCCCCACGCCCAGGACGAGGCGCGCTCGGCGCTGTAGAGGCGCCGCAGGACCGACACGAGGAGGTCCACCTGGCGTCCGGGGTCTACGCCGGCCATCGGGAGGAGCGGGTTCCACGACGGCAGGCTCTCCGGCCGGGTGAAGTCGAGGGAGACGACGCGAAGCTGACTGGAGATCCGCGCCCAACGCTCGACGCGGTCCGCGAGATCCCCGTGCGGGTCGATCACGGCGAAGGCGTTCGCGCGGGAGAGGAGGGCTCTCGCCATGGCTTCGAGCAGAGACGACTTCCCGCTGCCCGTGGCTCCGAGCGCGAGGGCGTGCTGGCGGAGGTCGGTCCCGGTGAGGCGGCATTCGACCCGCGACCCGTCCGCAGCGATGTACTCCCCGAAGCGTCGCCCCTCGCCTTCCCGGCGCAACATCTCGTGAAGAAAGCGGTCCTTGGCACGGTAGAAGTCGGCCATCGCCGTCCAGTAGCGGCTCTGGCGGGTCCGAAACGTCAGCGTGAGCGGCATTTCAGTACTCACAGCAGGGCGAGGGTAATGGCGAGGAGGAGCGGAATGACGATGGTGGCGCCGAGCAGGGCGGCTCTCTCGGCCCGGGTCGGCGGAAGCGCCCCGACTTCGAGAAGGCTCAGGAATCGACGCTGGAGCGAGGTCGGCGGTCGGGGGTCGAGGACGGCATATCGCTGGCCTCCGACGGGAATGACCAGATGCTGACGTTTGAGGTGCCGGAGGACGCGGTGTCCTTGCCACTGCCAGCGCAGCCGGCAGGCACGCACGAGGGCGGACACGAGGAGAGGAGGTGTGAAGCCGTCTCGTCGCTCGCGGCTTCGGAGGTAAAGGTAGGCGAGGAACGTCCGACGGCCGACGAGCGGGAGCACCTGCACGAACCAGTGGGTGGGGAGTGCATGCGTCGAGAAAGGAGGGGTGTCCTCGGGGCCGAAAAGGGGGCGGGCGCCTGGGATTTCGCCGACCACTTCGACGGCCACGACGCCACGACCGGCCTCTTCGTGCCAGACGATGGCCCCGGCATCAGAGAGCCGTCGAAGTGCATGGAGAACACCGCGCTGGCGCATCCCGAGCACCCAGCCGAGGTCGTGAAACGACACGGCACCCCGACGTCGCAGCGTCAGCGCCCGTGCTGCGAGCAGCGCAATGGCAGGGTCGGGATCGATTTCCCGGGCCGAAACGAAGAACGCCCCCAGATCGACTCCGAGAAGTGAGAGCCCGAGTGGGGGCTCGCGCGTCGGGAGGACGAGCGTGAGGCGGTCAGTGATTCGCAAGTGTGGTCGAGTTGAGAAGGAGCGGTCGGAAGCGGTCGAGCGGCGGACTCGGCGGGTCGCTGCCTTGGGGGCGCCAGATGGCGATCGTGAAGCGTGCGGTCTCCGCGCGCCGGGTCAGGACGTCGCGGACCGGTTCTCGCAGCGGCGAGGAGAGGTCGACGATCAGCAGTGGCGCGGCAAGCAGGGCGTGGCGGCGGTCGAGGCTGAGGCCGGCGCTCGCCCGTTCGCGCAGCACACCGACGCCGTGTGAGCGGACAGCGTCCTCGATGGCCGCCGCCACGCGGGCGAGCCGAGCCGCGTCGCCGTCTTGGAGGAGGAAACCGCCGCCCGACACGAGGAGCGACGGGAGGCGCTGCACGAGGGCGGAGACCATGTTCCGGTCGGCGTCGTCGAGGGTCGCCTTCGGTACGGAATGACCTCGGTTCGGAATGTCGAACGCGAGGTACCCGAGGAGGAGGCGGCTCATCTCCGGGTCCGTCAGGTAGCGGGCCGCGACCTCGTGGACGGAGTCGAGGCTGAGACGGCCCGTGCCGTTACGGATGTGGACGAAGCGAGTCCGGTCCACGCCGAGCGTGGCCGCGATCTGGGAGATCGACAAACCCTGTGCGCGGCCACGCTTCTCGATTTCGCCGATGAGTGTCGGGAGGACCACTGGCGGGGGGAGAGGAGGAGAGACGCCTGCATGGTGGCCGAAATGGGGCGGCCACGGGAGGGCGTACGGGAGAGATGTGCGATTGGCGCACACGACGGCGGACGGGGGACGCAAAGACAAGTCCCGTCCGCGTGCGCGGTCTGCACAGGTAGTGGGGGGACACCTCGTAACGAGGCAATTCACGCAGTACTCTTCTCTTGCCCACCTGTCAAGACTATGGCCCCGTCATCGAGCTCGCCCAGCAGCGCGGAGGAGACGTCACGCACCGGACGCGCGCCGGAGCAGCGTGATCGCGCGCAAGAGGCCGCGAGCGAACCGCAAGCGGAAGCGACGCGTGCCGCCGAGACCGGTGCCCCTACGCGCAACAGGGTCCGCATTACCCCTCGAGAGAGCGCACCCGGCGCCGCCGGCCAGGACCAGCCCCCTCCGGCGTCTCCTCGAGAGCGCGCCGTTCTCGAGCTCGTCACCCGCCTCCGTCTAGTCCCTCTTGCTCTCGTTCAGGACGCCCTCTTCAAAGACGTCTCGCGGCAGGTCGTCGGGCGGTTCGTCCATCGGATGGTTGATCGCGGGTGGCTCCGGACCTGGTCGGAGCCGACGGAGAGGGGAGGGAACCCCACTTGGATTTACGCGACCGCAGCCGGCCGGACCGCCGGTCTCGGTCTCGTCCTCGGCGCCGCGG
>CAZWRQ010000385.1:0-3508 GCA_964636395.1 uncultured Holophagales bacterium | reverse complement strand
GGGAAGGAGGGCGAGATTCATGGCAAGGGAATCTTACGGACGTTCGCCCTTCCGCGTTTCGCGTGCGCCGGATCACGCCGGCGTCGGTTCGGGGACCGGCCCGACCCGGCGGACCCGGGACGGCGTTAGGTGCGGACCACTTCCAGACGGAGGGACCATGCCAGAGACCCGCGCGCCCCGATCGGTCGGCGTCGGCGCCGCCATGCTTCTCCTCTCGCTCGTCCCGCTTCCTCTCGCGGCCCAGCCGGTCCGGAACGGACCCCTCCCCGGGCCGCTCCCCCTCTTCCCGCCCGACAACTGGTGGAACGTCGACGTCAGCGCGGCGCCGCGCGACCCGGACGAGGCGGCGATCCTCGCGTTCATCGGGACGAGCCGGGGGCTCCACCCCGACTTCGGAGGGGACGCATCGGCGAACGGCCCCGACATCTACGGTATGCCCTACGTGGTCGTGCCGGGATCGCAGCCGCTCGTGCCGGTCGCGTTCGACTACGACGACGAGAGCGACCCGGGGGCGCCCGGCCGGCCCGTCGGCTACCCGATCCCGCCGGAGGCGAAAACGGAGCCGAGGTGGGTCGAGGGGGGCTGGCCTGGGAGCTCGGGCGCCGGAGGCGACAAGCACCTCCTGATCGTCGACCGCGACAACCGCCTCCTCTTCGAGACGTGGGACACCCGCTGCGAGCCGGAGGGATCCCCGTCCTGCACCTGGCGGGCCGGCTCCGGGGCCGTCTTCCCGCTCGACGCGAGCTTGCGCCGCCCCGACGGCTGGACGAGCGCCGACGCCGCCGGCCTCGCGATCCTCCCGGGCCTCGTGCGGTACGACGAGGCCTACGGGAGCGAGCCGATCCGCCACGCGTTCCGCTTCACCGTCCGGGCGACGAACGGCTACGTCTTCCCCGCTTCCCACCGGGCGGGCACGACTCCGGGCGCGCCGCCGTTCGGGACGCGCCTCCGGTTGAAGGCGTCGCGCGACCTCTCGGAGTTCCCGGCGCCGATGAGGCGGATCTTCGAAGCGATGAAGACCTACGGCCTGATCCTCGCCGACAACGGCTCGGACATGTACGTCCAGGGGACCTACGACACGCGCTGGGACGACGACGTCCTGAACCCGGCATTCGCGCGCCTGAAGGTCTCCGACTTCGAAGTCGTGACGCTCGGATGGCAGCCGGCCGGCCTTCCCGCCGACCCGTGCGAGCCGGGGCCGGGTCCGTCCTGCCACGAGTGGCTCCTCGCGGCGGGCGCGCGGGTGCGCGGCGACGGCGGAACGAGCTGGAAGACCGACCTGACGGCCGTGAATGGCGGCGAGTCCGAGGCGACCCTCTTCCTCCGCTTCCTCGGGCACGACTCCGACGGGCGGAACGGCCCGGAGCGCTCCTTCCGCCTCGCGGCCGGCCGCTCCGCGACCTGGCGCGACCTCCTCGGTTCCGTCTTCGGCCTCGAGGAGGCGTGGGGCGCCGTCCAGCTCCGCTCCGCGAGCCCCGACCTCGTCGTCACGAGCCAGACGTTCACCCCCGGCGGCGGCGGCACCTACGGGCAGTCGGTCCCCCTCTTCGCCGAGACGGAGCTGATCCGGGGCGGCGCGTCGCGGACGGTCCCCGCGATCCGCGAGGACGCCTCCTTCCGAACGAACCTCGTCCTCGCAAACGGAGGCGAGGCCGCGTGCGACGTAGACGTCTCGCTCGTCTCGGAGGGCGGGGCTCTCCTCGGCGAGCGCCGCGTGCCGCTCCCGCCGCTCGGGATGACGCAGCTCTCTCGCGTCGTCAGAGAGCTCGGCGTGACAGCGGCCGTCTCCGGGGCCCGGCTCGTCCTCTCGACTCCGACCGCGGGAGGCGCATTCGCCGCCTATGCTTCGGTCATCGACGAGAAGACGGGCGATCCACGGACGCTCCTGCCGCGGTAGACGACGGCGGAGCTGCCGAGCGGCCGGTTCCGACCCGTCCCGGGTCGATCCGCAACCGGGTCCGGGGCGAAACGACCCGGGCGTTCACGCGCTCAGTGGCCGCCGCGTCCTCCCGATGCGGACGGCCGCCGACCCTGGGAGCCGGCCGCTCCCGGGGCGCCCGCACCCGGACCGCTGCCGCCCCGGCCGTCGCTCCCTCCGGGCGACAGGCCCGATCCGCGTGTGGCCCAGCCCTTCTCGCTCATCCCCGCCCGCTCCATGGAGCCCTTGCGGGGCGCGCTCCCCGGCGCGACCCGGCAGAACTCCCCCCTCTCGACACGGAGGCTCGGCGAGCCGTCCTCCGGGAAGAGCTCGACCGTTCCCTCGAAGACGGCGACGACCGACCCTCCGCCGGGAATGGCTTCGAGGCCGTAGCGCGTGCCGCGGACGGCGAGGAGAGCTCCTGGCGCCGCGACACGCCGTTCCTCGGACGCCCCGGAGAAGGCGTCGAAAAACGCCTTCAGGCGCCCCGACTCCAGAAGGAGGATCACTCCCGGCTCGGGTCCGGCGAGCCGGACCCGGCTGGAGGAGGAGACTTCGAACGTCACGGCGCGCTCGGGGACCGAGAGGACCGCCCGCGCGAAGACGCCCGTCCGCACGACGTCGCCCTCGGTGGCCGTCTCGCCGGCGCGGACGCGCACCCGGCGCCCTTCGTCGCCCGACGGAAGGCGGGTGACTCGGCTCTTCACGTCGTCGAACCGATAGACGATCGGGGCTCCGGCCGGAGCGGGGGCGGGCGCCAGACCGATCCCCGCGACGAGGCCGAGGACGGCGATCGGGACCGTTGTCCGTCTCATGGGCGACTCCTTCTCCCCGTCGCTTCGCAATCCCGGGGCCACCTGCCTGGAGCCGCCGACGACGCCCCGGGCGAGGATACTCGGAGGGTGGAGCGCATTCCGGGCGGTCGCCCGTCCGCCTTCGAGATCGTCGTCGTCGCCGCGGCTTTCGCCGGCGTCGCGTCGGCTCTCGCTACCGGCTTGCCCGGCGCCCTCGACCTGCCGGTGCGCGACGCGCTGCTCCGCGCGCTTCCGTCGCTTGCCGTCGAGGGAGTCGCGGTCGTGGCGATCGACGAGCCGTCTCTCACGCGCGAGGGTCCGTGGCCGTGGCCGCGGGCACGGCTCGCGTCGGTGGTCGCAGCGGCCCACGCCGCCGGGGCGCGAGGGATCGCCCTCGACCTCCTTCTCGTCGCCCCGGCGGAGGGCGACGACGACCTCGCGGCGGCCCTCCTCGGGACCCCTGCGCTCGTGGCGGCAGGACTCGACCCCGAAGCAGGGTGGCTTCTCCCCTCTCCCGCCCTTCGAGGCGCTCCCGTCGCCCAGACGTCGTTCGACGTCGACCACGACGGCGTCGTGCGCCGCCTCAGCACGACGAAGCAGCGCGGCGGCGTCTCCCTGACCGCGCTCGCCGTGGCCGCCGCCGCGCTCGGACGTCCGGACCCGCCCCCCGTCGCGGTCGGCCGCGTCCTCGTCCCCGACTTCCGATCCCGTCCCCGCTCGGTGCCGGTCGTGAGCGCTTCGGAGCTGCTGTCGGGACGGGCAGCGGGGAGACTGAAGGGGCGCATCGTCTTCCTCG
>CAZWRQ010000384.1:0-3528 GCA_964636395.1 uncultured Holophagales bacterium | reverse complement strand
GCCTGCGCGCCGCTACACGCGGCCTGGGCCGAGCACGGCGCCGCCGTCGGCGAAGGCGACGATCTTCGCGCGTGGCTCCGCAAGTCGTTCTTCGGCCTCCACCGAAAGACCTACGAGGACCGACCCATCTACCTCCCGCTCTCCTCAGCGAGGAAGACGTTCGTGGCGTGGGTGTCGATCCACCGGTTCGCCTCGGGCACGCTGAAGGCCGTCCTCGCGGACCACCTCCAGGCCGAACTGCGCACCCTGGAAGGCGAGGTGGAGGACCTCAAGGTCGCCCGGCAGTCGACCGACCGCCGCGAGCGGGGCCGGGCCGAGAAACGGTATGCCGAGATCCAGAAGCAGCTCGCCGAGCTGCTCGACTTCTCGAGGGGCCTCACGGAGATCGCCGAGAAGGGGCCGCCGCCGGTCGATACCGGCACGCCGCGCCGCGAGGCGGACGCGCCGTTCGAGATGGACCTGGACGACGGCGTGATGGTGAACTCGGCTGCTCTCTGGCCGCTCCTCTCGCCGCAGTGGAACAAGCCCGCTCAATGGTGGAAGGAGCTCGCGAAGGCCGACGGGAAGAAGGACTACGACTGGTCGCACCTGGCGGCCCGGTACTTCCCGGCGCGCGTCGAGGGCAAGTGCGCGGCCGACCCGAGCCTCGCCGTCGCGCACGGCTCCTTCTGGCGGCATCACCCCGAGCGGGCCTACGCGTGGGAGCTACGGCTCCAGGACGAGATCGAGCCGACGTTCACGATCGACGAGGCGGGCTCGGACGAGGCGCGGGCGCGCCTTCTCCGCGAGGAGCCGGAGCGGGCCGAGGCGATCCGCGGGAAGGAAGCGGACCGGAGGCGGCGGAAGGCGCTCCGGGCAGGTGGCTCGTCCGGCGAACTCTTCGGAGAGGGCGCGGACACCGGCGGTGAGACAGAGGAGACACACGAGTCGGAGGAGACGGAGGAAGCGGATGCCTGAACGCCCCGTGTCGGCCGCGCTGGAATCCGCCGTGCGGGAAGAGGTCCGGCTGCACGGGATCGTCTTCTGGCTGGATCGGGACGGGGCGTACACGCTGTTCGTCGACGGCCTCGTGAAGCGGCGGAGTGAGGGGCAGTTTCCCGTGCCGGTCGTCGCCTTCCGGGGGAGCTATCTCGACACTCTCCAGGCCCTCGAGCCGTACGGGAGCGGGCTCGACCCTGAGCCTCTTCTCGTCCACCTACCCGGGTTTACGGAGGAATCGGTCCGCTCGACCCCCCTCCTCGAGCTCTATGAGACCGGAGTGCGGTTTCGGAAGGCCCTCGACACGCTCGTCCGGGACGCCGCGGCCGGAAAGGTCGCGCCCAGGGCCGTCGAGGAGTTCCTGGCCGAGCCGGATGTCTCGCTCGAGAGCGCAGACGCCTGGCTCAAAAGGGCGACGGAGGGGGCGAGGGGTGGCCCGGGCGCGTTCCTCGCGGCCCTGAAGCCGGAGGCGCTCCTCGAAGCCCTCGTCACGGGAGAGGCCGATTTCGTCTCGCGCGTTTCAGACGAGGCCGGAATCGTGGCCCTCCTCGCCGCGCTCGAACGGCAAACCGGGATGGACGAGGCGTGGCGGGCATTCGCCGGTACCCCGGCGGCCGGATCGCACGGCAAGAGGGCGGTCGAGACGATCACCTCGGCCGCCGTTTCGTGGGTCCTCGCCATGGAGTACGTCCACGACCTGAAACGCGCTCCGAACCTCCCGGCCCTGAAGCCCCTGGCAAGCGCCACGAAGCCCGTCGTGGCGACCTGCGGCAAGCTGGCCGCTCATCTCCGCTCCCGTCAACCGGCGCTCTACGAGCGCCTGGCGGACGACACGGAGGGGCTCCTCGCCGGGGAGCTGTCGGGCATGAAGGCGGAGGACCTGGGCCGGATCGACACGTTCCGGTCGGAGGAGCTGACGGTCCTCGAGGGGGCGATCGAGTCGGTCAGGACCGGGGAGCATGCCCGCGCGCTGGAGTGGGCCGAGGCGCGGCGGGTCACCGAGTCGTTCTGGGCCGAGCGGGAGCGGACGCACGCCTGGGAGTGGAGCCTCGTGCGCGAAGCCGCGCAGCTCGGCCGCCTTCTCGCCGGCCTGCCCGCCCCTCTCGCCGGGGCGCGGGACGTCGTCGACGCGCTGGAGCGCTACACGCGCGACGCCTTCCGGGTCGACCAGGCGCATCGGAGGCTGGAGCAGCGCCGCCTCGCCCTCCTCGAGCCGCGCCTCCCCCACTTCGGGGCGCTCCAGGGAGCGCTGGCGCTTCTCCGGCGGGGATACCGCGACTGGTCCGACAGGCTGGCGCGCGACTTCACGTCCCTCTGCCGGTCGCAGGGCTTCCTTCCCCCTTCTTCCTCCCGCCAGCGCTCTCTCTGGGACGAGGTCGTCCATCCCCTCGCCTCGGGCCTCGGGACGACGGCCGTTCTCCTCGTCGACGCCCTCCGGTACGAGATGGCCGCCGAGCTGGCCGCGGAGCTTCGAGCCGAGCGGCGCGACGGCGCCGGGGTGGAGCTGACGGCGCGGCTCGCGGAGCTGCCGTCGCTCACGGCCGTCGGGATGAACGCGCTGGCCCCTGTCGCCCTCGAGGGGAGGCTACGGCCGATCGTCACGAACGGGTCGTTCGAGGGTTTCCGGACGGGAGAGATCTCCGTGCGCAGGCCGGCGGACCGGGCGAAGGCGATGGGGGCTCGCTCCACGGGGGCGCCCGCGCTTCTCCTCGACCTGAAGGAGCTGGTCGACCTCGACGTCGCCGCGCTCGCGCGGAAGATCCGGGGCGCGCGCCTCGTCGTCGTGACGAGCCGGGAGATCGACGACGCGGGAGAGTCGAACGTGGGGCTCGCGACGTTCGAGCAGACGCTCCGGCAGCTCCGGTCGGCGATCTTCCTCCTCGAAGGGGCAGGGGCGAAGCGGATCGTCGTGACGGCCGACCACGGGTTCCTCCTCCTCGACGAGACGACGGCGGTGCGGCCCTACGGGAGCCGTCGGGACCCGGAGCGCAGGCATGTCTTCTCGGCGGAGAAGCGGCAGGAGACGGGCATGGTCGCCGTCCCGCTCTCCGATCTCGGATACGACGGCGTCGAAGGGAACCTCCTCTTCCTCGAGGACACGTCCGTCTTTGCGACAGGAGTGACGGGGGCGACGTTCGTCCACGGCGGCAACAGCCTTCCCGAGCGGGTGATCCCGGTCCTCGTCCTGAGCGACGCCCGGGCTTCGGCGAGCGGAGAGGCGGAGTGGCGCGTCGAGGCGGAGGCGGCCGGAGAGGTGCTGGGGCTCTCGTGCCTGAGAGTGCGCATCGCCCCGGCGCCCGGGAGCCTCGCGTTCGCCGAGCGGTCGGAGGTCGCGCTCGCGCTCCGCGCCGCGGGACGGCGAGACGTCGATGTCCTCCTGCGCGATGCGAGAGGGAACGGGGTCATCCGCGGCGGTCGCCTCGAGCTGCGCTCGGGGACGGAGTGGACCGAGGTCTTCTTTTCGATGGAAGGGCCGGCGGACGAAAAGCTGCGGGTCGAGGTCTTCCACCCCGACGGCGTCGTCCGCGCCGCGCCGGTCAGCCCCGAGAC
>CAZWRQ010000383.1:0-3538 GCA_964636395.1 uncultured Holophagales bacterium | reverse complement strand
CGGCTCGATCCTCTTCCTCGAGGAGGTGGGGGAGGAACCGTACCGGATCGATCGCTGGCTGACGCACTTCGTCCTGACGGGGCGACTCGCGAAGTGCACCGGGATCGTCTTCGGAAAGTTCAAGGACTGCGGCCCGGGAGACGAGGGAAGCTACCAGGGGACCTGGACCTGGCAGGAAGTCGTCGCCGATCGCCTCGGAGAGCTCGGCATCCCGGTCCTCGCGGGGCTCCGGTTCGGGCACGTCGCCGACAAGTCGACGTTTCCCGTTGGCGTCCTGGCGGAGCTGGACGTCGCTGCCGGGACCCTCTCGCTCCTCGAGCCCGCGGTCTCGTGATGGAGGGGCGCCGGGCACGCCGGGCGGGGCGGGCCGCGCGCGCTCTCCTCCTGGCTCTCTTCGTGGCGCCCCCCATCGCGACGGCGGAGCCGAGCCGGGTGCCGGCCGGGCTGCCGCTCGTCCTCGACGCGGGCTGGCGGGCGGCCGACGCCGACCCCCCCGACGGCATCTCGGGAATCGACCGGCTCGACTTCCGTCCGGCCGACCCGGTCTCGGACCAGGCCCGGCGCGGCGAAGTCCGCTGGTACCGGGTGCTCGTCGACCTCTCCCCGTTCGTCGGGCAGCCGCTCGCGTTCGCGGCGGACGGCCTCCGCGACGTCGACGAGGCGTGGTTCGACGGCGTCCCGATCGGCGGCCTCGGCGGATTCCCGCCCGGTCCCGAGACCGCCCACTTCGTCGCGCGGGTCTACCCCTTGCCGACCGACCGCGTGGACGAGGCGGGGCCTCGCGAGCTCGTCCTCCGGGTCTGGCACGGCCGGCGCGACGGGAGCGTCTTCCGCTCTCCGCCCGTCATCGACCGCCTCGACCGCCTGGAGCGGCGGCGCTCGCTCCGGGACCAGGGGGTCGTCCTCTTCGTCGTCGCCGCGCTCGTCGTCGCGGGCCTCCTCGTCCTCTTCGCCTTCCACGCGCGGAGCCCCGCGGACTACCTCCTGTTCGCCGGCTTCGCCGTCTCGCTCGGGCTCTGGGTGGCGACGGGGCATTCCCGATGGGGAGAGCTCCCGTTTCCGCTTTCGACCGTCTTCCGAGCGGGGCTCGTCGCCCTCTCGGCCACCGCCGTCTGCTACGGGGCGGCAATGCTTCGCTTCCTCGGCGGGATGCGGCCCGTCCACCGCGTCCTGCTGCCGGCGCTCGGCCTGCTCGCGCCCCTCGCAGCCCTCCTGCCCGACGCCGAAGGGCTCGTCTTGCCGGTCCTCCTCTTTCGCTGGGCGTTCGCGGCGCTCCTCCTCGACCTCCTCGTCCGCTTCGCAATTGCCGCGTACGGGCGCCGACGGCTCGCGCGGACCGACCTCCTCGGGCACGCGGCGTTCGTCCTCGCCGCGATCCCGGTCGCCGGCCTGCTCCCCGGAGCGGAGCTGCCCCGGATCGACCTCTCGGGACGCGTCCTCCTCCTGGGCTTCCTCTTCCTGTGTCTCGCCTCGGCCGTCCTGCTCCGCATGTCGGAGGAGATCCGGCGATATCGCCTCGCGGGGCTGACCGACCCGGGGACGCGCCTCTGGAACCGCGAGGCGCTCTACGAGGAGATAGCCGAGCGAGGAGAAGCCGTTCGCCGCGGCAGGGGGTCCGGCTTCGGCCTCCTCCTGGCCGACCTCGACCGGTTCCGGGAGTGGAACGACGCGAAGGGGCGGGTCGCGGGCGACCGGGTCCTCCTCTGCGCGGCCCGGGCCCTCATCGACGCCTCGCGGCCGAACGACCTCGTGGCTCGCTACGGCGGCGACGAGTTCGCCGTCGTCGTCGGGGACGTGGATCGCGAGACGCTCCCGGCGCTCGCCGCGCGGCTGCGGAGCGCGATCGGGGACGCGGTCGAGAAGGAGAGCGGCGGCGCGCTCACCAGCGCGTCGATCGGGACGGAGCTGTTCGACCCGGCGCGCCACCGCACGCCCGAGGACCTCCTCCGCGAGGTGGACCGGGCGCTCTGGGAGGCGCGGGAGACATCGCGCGCCGCGACCCCGGCGGTGCGCCGGACTCCGTCCGGGAAGTGGGCGCTGCGTCTCTGAGCGGTTCCGTAGACTCCGTCCTCGTGACGAGACTCCCTCGCGGCATCGCGCCGGCGCTCGCGTTCCTCCTCCTCGCGCCAACCGTTCAGGCCGACGGCCCTCTTCCCGTCGAAACGAGGGCGGCCGTCGCAGCCCTCGCACAGAAGGGGAGCGCGCAGACGCGCGCCGTCGAGTGGGTCCGTCGCCTGACCGACGAGGTCGGACCCCGCCTCGCCGGCTCGCCCGGAGACCGCGCGGCCGTCGCGTGGGGGCAGGTGCTCCTCCGCGAGCTCGGCTTCGCGAACGTGCGGGCCGAGGAGGTGACGGTGAAGGCGTGGGAGCGGGGGGCCGAGGCGGCAGAGGTGGTCGCCCCGTTCCGCCAGCGGCTCGTCGTGGCGGCTCTCGGGGGGAGCGTCCCGACGCCGGAGGGCGGCGTCTCCGCGCCGATCGTGAAGATGGAGAGCCTCGAGGCGCTCGAGGAGGCGGTGAAGGCCGACCCCGACGCCGTCCGCGGGAAGATCGTCTTCTTCAGCCGCCGGACCGTGAAGGACCCGGCGGGCCCCGGCTACGGGAAGAACGTCCCGATGCGCGCCTCGGGGGCCGCGAAGGCGGCGCCGCACGGCGCGCTCGCCGTGATCGTCCGCTCGATCGGCACCTCGACGAGCCGCTTCGCGCACACCGGCTCGACGAACTACGAGGAGGGCCGGCCGCGCATCCCGGCCGCAGCCATCTCGAACACGGACGCCGACCTCCTCGAGCGGCTCCTCGCGAAGGGGCCGGTGACGGTGAGGCTCGTCCTCGGCTGTCGTCCCCTCCCCGACGCGATCTCGGCGAACGTCATCGGCGAGGTGCCGGGGCGCGAGAAGCCCGACGAGGTCGTGATCGTCTCGGGCCACCTCGACTCGTGGGACCTCGGGACCGGCGCGATCGACGACGGCGCCGGCGTCGCCATCGCGATCGAGGCGGCACGGCTCATCGCCGGGAGCCCGCAGCGCCCGCGCCGCACGATCCGCGTCGTCCTCTGGGCGAACGAGGAGAGCGGCCTCGCGGGAGGGAAGGGGTACGTCGCGCGGCACGCGGCCGAGCTGCCGAAGCACGCGGGGGCCTTCGAGGCCGACAGCGGGACCGGTGCGCCGCTCGGTTTCTCCTGGAACGCGGCCGACACGCTCGAGCCGGCCCTCGCCGCCGTCGCGAAGCTCCTCGAGCCGCTCGGCGCGGGCGCGCTCCGGAAGGGGGGCGCCGGGGGTTCCGACGTCTCGCCGATGCTCGCGGCCGGCGTCCCGCTCTTCGGCCTCAGGCAGGACTCCTCGACCTACTTCGACTACCACCACACCGCGGACGACACCTTCGACAAGATCGAGCCCGCTTCCCTCGACGAGGCGGCCGCGGCCATGGCGGCGATGGCGTACGCCGTCGCCGACCTGCCGGAGATCCACGCAAGGCCGGCGGAGGCCCCGGCGGCGAAGCCGAAGTGACCGGGGCGTCCCCCGCACCGCCCGCTCGCGGGCGG
>CAZWRQ010000382.1:0-3555 GCA_964636395.1 uncultured Holophagales bacterium | reverse complement strand
CGCCGGGAGAGGGTCGATTCGCGAGACCCGAATCGACCCTCTCCCGGCGCTCTACGAGATCCTCGCCCTCCTGGACGCGGTTCGTGCGGGGCGGGCCCGTGAGCGCCAGATTGCTGTCCGCCTCCTGCCGGAACGCCTGAAGGTGAGCGTCCGGCGAAGGCCGTCCTTGACGAACGGGCGGTGGATGAGGTGCGGGGGTGTAGAAGCGAGGTCGTCGATGGACGCGACGGGGATCAGGGGGGCCGCGTTCCAGGAGGTGCTGGCGTGGTTCGCGAAGAAGGGCGGAATGGCGGCGATGGCAGAATTCCCGAGTGAACCCCCGCAAGCTTCTCCAGCGAGCGCTCCAGTCCCCGAACAACTTCCGCTTCGCAGATGCCTGCACCCTGGCCGAGGCTTTCGGGTTCCGCCTCGCCCGCGTCAGCGGAAGCCACCACATCTACGTTCATCCCGGAGTCCCCGAGCTGATCAACCTTCAGGACGTCCACGGGCAGGCCAAGGCCTACCAGATCAGGCAGTTGCTCCAGCTCGTCGAGCGGCATAATCTCGAGATCGGTGACGCGGAATGACGGACTACCACATCAACATCTTCCCGAGTGACGAGGACGGCGGGTACATCGCCGACATCCCCGACCTCGCACACTGTTCCGCATTCGGCGACACTCCGGAAGCCGCCCTGGCCGAGGTCCTGAAGGCAAAGAGCGCGTGGATTGACGCGGCCCGCGCCGAGGGGAAACCGGTTCCTCCTCCCTCCTTCCGTCCGGCCATCTACAAGGTCGCATAGCCGCCGGCGGCTCCGAGGCTTCTACACGGCCGACGCGGAGCAGCCGCTGGAGCACCAGATCATCCAGCAGCTCGACCGCGACGGGGACGGCTCGCTCGGCCGCGAGCGTAAGGCGAGGTTCCGAGTGAATCCCGTCGTCACGTCGGCGGCCATCAAGAAGATCTACGGGTGCGCGAGTCGCAGGCGGCGGACTTCCTGGAGCGGGCCGAGCCGTTCATCTGTGCGCGGTGATCCTCACAGCCGCTTCCCGCTCTTCCGGGGCCTTCGGCGAAGCGCGGCGATCCTCGACTCCAGCTCGCGATCGGCTTCGACGAGCCGGACGAGCAGCGCCCGGACCTCCTTCAGTGCGAAGTACGCGGGGTTCAGCTGGACAACCCGGGTTCGCCCGACAAGGCGGCCCGCGACGAGGCCGTCGCGCTCCAGGCTCTCGAGGCCCTTCTGGGTCGCCGATAGTGAAGAGCCCAGGAGTCGTGCCAGCTCCCGGGGGTACGTCTGGCCGAGAAGCTTCAGGGCGATCAGGAGACGAGTGCGGCTTCGGGAGCCGAAGGGTGACGTGACCGCCATTGGCTGTCATATGACCTCGTTTGGCGGTCGCTGTCAAGGGAGCGTGAGCTGAAGGAGGCCGGCTCGCTCCATCTGGCCGAGGAACCGGCGACGAAGCGACGGGCGTTCCTCCTGAAGCCCGACATCCTCGTCCGCAAGGGCCGCAGCCCCCGCGTCGTCGCCGACACGAAGTGGAAGCGCCTCGACCCGCGAAGTGCCGACTTCGGCGTCTCGGGCGAAGACGTCTACCAGGTCGGGGTTGAAGACCGAGTCCCTACTCGCCGGTGCGAGGCTCCGGAGCGAGTGCCGTGAGCTGCGCGAGAAGCGCGGGGATGTCGCGCCGAACGGTCTCGTGCACCGCGCTCAGGTCCACCTCGTCGTAGGCGTGGATCAGGACGTCGCGCATCCCGGCGGCCTTCTTCCAGGCCACATCGGGATGCGCGGCGCGGAACTCGGGCGAGATGCGCTTGATGGCCTCGCCAAGGACCATGAGCTGGTGGAGCACCGCCGACTGCGTCTTCAGGTCGGCCTTGAGGCCGGCGACGGTTGCTTCCCCGAGGAACTCGATGGAAAGCCGCGCGGCCCGCGCCGCGTCGAGCAGCGCGGCTTCATCCGGCTGCAAAGACCACCTCTGCGGAACCCAGGATGGCCTTTCGGCGAATCCAGTTCGGGCTCTCTTCGACCGCCCTGCGCACCAGCAGGTCCACGGGCCGACCGGCGAGCTCGATGAGCTCTTCCCTCATCGTCCCGAGGTCCATCAGGCTCCACGTCGCGCCCGGCTCGGGGGAGACGAGGACGTCGAGATCACTGTCCGGCCGGAAGTCGTCCCTCGTGACCGACCCGAAGACGGCGAGTTCCGCGACCTTCCAGCGCGTGCAAAAAGCGCGGACCCTCGCTGCGTCGAGCTCCAGCCTGAGCGCCATGCGGGAAGTCTACGACGGCGCGCTGGCGGGGTCATCCCGACGCGTCGGCGATACCGCGACCTGCGAGACGCTGGAGACCGGGCGTAGCGCACCGCTGCGTATGATTCGAGCGGAAGGAGGATGCGGGACGATGACCGTCGAAGAGCTGATCGCACAGGTCCGAAATCTGCCGGCGCCAGACCTGCATCGCCTTCTCGACGTGATCGAAGGGCAGGTCGAAGCCGTATCGCCGCCCCGGGCCTCGGACTGGTCGCCTCTCTTCGGGACTCTGGAGGCGGGCCAGGCGGCGGATATTCTCCAGGCCGTGGGAAAAGACTGCCGACGGGTCGATCAGTGTGGCTGGTCGATACCAGCACGGGGCCGTCCCTGGTGAAGCGGGACTCGGACTTCGAGCACGTTGAAGGGATCGATCGCGAGACCTGGTAGCGCGAAGCGGTGAGCGACCGAAGCTCGATCGAGTGGACCGACGCGACGTGGAACCCGGTGCGGGGGTGCACGAAGATCTCGCCCGGCTGCAAGAACTGCTACGCGGAGAGGTTCGCCGAGCGGTTCCGCGAGGTCCCAGGCCACCCCTTCGAGCAGGGCTTCGACCTCCGCCTCGTGCCGCACGCGCTTCGTCTTCCGGCCACGTGGAGGAGGGCGCGGCTCGTCTTCGTGAACAGCATGTCCGATCTGTTCCACGAGGAGGTCCCCGAAAGCTATATCCGGTCCGTCTTCGAGGTGATGGCCGCCGAACCGCGGCATCGCTTCCAGATCCTGACCAAGCGTTCTGGTCGACTGGCGGCGCTGGCGCCGCGGCTGCCCTGGCCAGAGAACATCTGGATGGGCGTGAGCGTCGAGAACGACGACTACACCTTCCGTATCCATGATCTGCGAACGGTGCCCGCGAGCGTCAGGTTCCTCAGCGTCGAGCCGCTTCTCGGGCCGATCGAAGCGCTCCCGCTAGAAGGGATTCACTGGGTCGTCGTCGGCGGCGAGAGCGGCCCCAAATGCCGTCCGATGGACCCGGCGTGGGCTCGATCTATTCGTCGCCAGTGCGCCGCCCGGGGCGTGCCCTTCTTCTTCAAGCAGTGGGGCGGCACGCAGAAGAAGCGCGCCGGCCGGCTGCTCGACGGGCGCGAGTGGAACGAGATGCCGGTTCAGATGGGCCGAGGGAGCGGCACGAGCCTGGGCGCGTAGACGCCAACAACTCTCGTGCGCCGCGCGCCGTTCACATCCACCAGTTCGTCGGCGCCGTCCGCGCGGGAGACCTTCACGTGGAGATCCTCCCGAAGATCGACGGCCTCGACGGCGAGGACGCGATCCGGC
>CAZWRQ010000381.1:0-3563 GCA_964636395.1 uncultured Holophagales bacterium | reverse complement strand
ACAACGTCCTCGAGAAGCTCCGGTCGGGTGGGGCGCTGACGGCGAAGGAGAAGGTGATCCACGAGCAGGGGCTCGTCTCGGTCCTGAAGCAGATCCACGACGACCTCGACGCGGCTGTCTTCGACGCCTACGGCTGGCCGTCGACGCTGACCGACGAGGAGATCCTCGAGCGGCTCGTCGCGTTGAACGCCGAGCGAGCCGAGGAGGAGAGGCGCGGCCTCGTCCGCTGGCTCCGCCCCGAGTTCCAGAATCCGGGCGGCGCGAAGGCGGCGACGCAGGAGGCACTCCCGGGCGGCGACGACGAAGAGGAAGAGCCGGCCGCGAAGGCCGCCGCGCCGCTGCCGTGGCCGAAGGCGCTCCCCGAGCGGATCGCCGCCGTCCGCGACCTGATGGCCCGCGCGCCGGCCCCCCGCTCGCTCGCCGCCGTGACGTCGGCCTTCGCGAAGGCGAAGCCGAAGGACGTCGAGCCCGTCCTCGAGAGCCTCGCCTCCCTCGGCCTCCTCGTCTCCTTCGACGCCCCCGACGGCCGCCACTGGCAGGCCGCCGCCGCGCCCCGCGCGTAGCCGGGTCCGCGGGACGCGACGCGTAGAATCTCCCCATGAGGTCGTTCCCCGCCGTCGTCGAAAGGTGCCCCGAAACGGGGCTCTTCGTGGGCTGGGTCCCCGGATTCCCCGGGGCGCACTCACAGGGCGAGACGCTGGACGAGCTGCATCGGAATCTCAGGGAGGTCCTGGAGCTTCTGCTCGAGGACGGCGACCCGAAGCTCACCACCGAGCTCGTCGGCGTCTACACGGTCCAGGTCGCCTGACGGTGACACCCCTTCCCGTGCTGAAGCCGCGGGAGGTCGAACGGCTCCTCGAGCGCCTCGGTTTCGTCCTCGTCCGGCAGCGCGGCTCCCATCGGCAGAATCGGCACGCCGACGGCCGACAGACGACGGTCCCGTTCCACGGGGGGCGGGCCGTCTCGCCGCTCCTTCTTCGGCAGATCGCGCGCGACGTCGGCTTGACGCCCGAGGAGCTTCTCGCGGCGGATCGCTGAGGGACGGGCGCCGGTCAGGAAGCGGATCACCGGCTGGGACGGCGAGGGGCGCGAGATCTCCCGGGTCCCGGCGAGCGTCCTTCGCGGGATCGACGTCCCGACGGGCTGAAGTCCCGAAAACAGTCCCGCCCGCCGTTGCGGGAGGAGCCGGGAGGACCCGGCCCCTCGCCGCCCCGGCGGGCGGAAGAGGCGTCTCTCGGAGAAGGCTAGCCGGCGGAGACGCGGCGCCGGAGGGTGTCGATCAGGTCGGTCACCTTGCGACAGGAGTCGCAGTCCATGTTCGTGTTCGTGCAGGGGACGCCGTCCGCCTGCGACTCGGAGCACTTCGGGTCGACGGCGAACTTCAGGACCTCTCCGAAGAGGGCGTCGAGACGCTCCTTCAGGGGGCTCTCGGGGATGGCGCGGAGGGAGGAGACGAGCTTCCACTCCTCCGGGGAGAGCGTCACCTGCACGGGCGCGCTCACGGGACGGTGACCTCGGAGGCGGCCTTGACGCCCCACTCGAAGGCCTGCTCGTTGAGCGGGATCATGGCGCACTTGTCCTTCAGGGCGCGGCGGACGGCGGTGAGGAACGTCTCCTTCGGGAAGATCCCGGTGGCCGCCTGGAGCGCGCCGAGGGCGACGATGTTCTTGACCATGAGCTTGCCGAGGTCCTTGGCGATCTCCGACATCGGGACGCCGACCATCTTCACGCCGCTCTTCACCGGCGCGTAGTCGGTGATGACGGAGCTGTCGTAGATGATCGTCCCGCCCGGCCGGACGTCCGGCCCGAACTTGACGAGGCTCGGCATGTTGAACGCGATGAGGACGTCGGGGCTCGGCGAGGCGGGGGAGAGGACCTCGTCGGCGGCGACGTGGACGTCGGCGTAGGAGGTGCCGCCGCGCGACTCGGGGCCGTAAGCCGGGATGTGCGTCGCGTCGAAGCCCTCGTTGATGCCGGCGTGGACGATGAGCATCGCCGCCGTCTGCGCGCCGTCGCCGCCGGAGCCGGCGAGCTTGAGCGAGATGTCGTTCTTCGCGACGTGGGACGGGAACGACGTGCAGTAGCGGGGAGCCTTCTCCTCGCCGGCGCCGATCTCCTTCAGGACGCGCTCGGTCTCGAACGTCGGGGCGGGCCGGTCCCACCACGGCTCGCGGGTCTCGTCCTTCTTCACGCCGAGCGGGAACATCGGGAGCATGGCTTCCTCGACCCACTTCTCGGCCTGCTCGGGCGTCGCCTTGAGGTGCGTCGGGCACTCGGCGAGGACCTCGACGAACGAGAAGCCGCGCTTCTCGACCTGGTTCTGGAGCGCCTTGTGGATCGCCTTCTTCGCGCGGTTGCGCTGCTTGGGGTTGAAGAGGGCGACGCGCTCGACGTAAACGGGGCCGTCGAGGCCGGCGATCAGCTCGGCCATCTTCATCGGCTTGCCCATGAAGTCGACGCGGCCGTCGGGGCTCGTGGCCGTCCGCTGGCCCATGAGGGTCGTCGGGGCCATCTGGCCGCCCGTCATGCCGTAGATCGCGTTGTTGACGAAGATGACGGTGATCGGAATGCCCATCTGGGCCGTGGAGACGATCTCGGCGAGGCCGATCGAGGCGAGGTCGCCGTCGCCCTGGTAGGAGATGACGATCGACTCGGGGTTCGCGAGCTTCTGCCCGATCGCGACGGCGGGGGCGCGGCCGTGGGCGGCCTGCGTGTTGCCGACGTCGAAGTAGTAGTAGAGGAAGACGGAGCAGCCGACCGGGGAGACGGCGACGGTCCGGTCCTGGATGCCGAGCTCGTCGATCGCCTCGCCGAGGTACTTGTGGGCGAGGCCGTGGCCGCAGCCCGGACAGTAGTGGGTGGAGTGGCCCTTGAGCCCCTCGCCGTGAGAGTGGCGCTCGAACTTGCCGTAGAAGGCGGACGTCGTCATACGGTCACCTCCTGCCCCGCGGCGACTTTCAAGATGACCTCCTCCATCTGAGGCAGGACGCCGCCGAAGTGGCGGACGTGCTCGATCTCCGGGTAGTCGCGGATGCCCGCGTTCGCGAGGGCGATCTTGACCTCGTCCTCGAGCTGGCCGTTCGAGGCCTCGACGACGACGACGCGCTTCGCCTTCGGCAGGACCGTCTTCAGCTTCTCGATCGGGAAGGGCCAGACCGTGACGGGGCGGAAGAGCCCCGCCTTGATGCCGCGGGAGCGGAGGACCTGGACGGCCCCCTTCGCGGTCCGGGCCGGCGTGTTGCAGGCGACGAGGAGGACCTCGACGTCGTCGCACATGTAGAGGTCGGCGCGCTGCTCGACCTGCATCGAGGCGTACTTGGCGTTGAGCGCCACGTTCCACTTCTCCAGGTCGACCTCGGAGAGGTAGATCGAGGAGATGAGGTTCCGGCGGTGCTCGAGGTCGCCGTAGACGGCCCACTTCGGGATGCCGGGCTTCACGAGCGACTGCGGCAGGGAGACCTTGCCGGTCATCTGCCCGAGGTAGCCGTCGGAGGCGATGACGACCGGATTGCGGTACTTGAACGTCAGCTCGAACGCCAGCATCGTCAGGTCGAGCATCTCCT
>CAZWRQ010000380.1:0-3616 GCA_964636395.1 uncultured Holophagales bacterium | reverse complement strand
GGCTGGCGCTTCTGCGTCATCGGAGGTCTCGCGGTCCAGCGCTGGGGCGAGCCGAGGCTCACCCGGGACGTCGACGTGACCCTCCTGACCGGTTTCGGCGCCGAGGCCTCCTCCGTCGACGGCCTCCTCACGGCGTTCCGCGGCCGCCTCTCCGACGCGCGCGAGTTCGCCCTTCGGAACCGCGTCCTTCTGCTCTCGAGCAGTACCGGCACCCCGATAAACGTCGCGCTCGGCGCCATGCCGTTCGAGGAGGCAGCCGTCTCCCGGGCCTCGCTCTTCCGGGTCAGCCCGGACCTCGAGCTCTCGACGTGCAGCGCGGAGGACCTCGTCGTCTTCAAGGCGTTCGCGGACCGACCCCAGGACTGGCTCGACATCGAGGGAATCGCGGCCCGACAGGGGCCGCGGCTCGACGCCTCGCTGATCTGGCGCGAGCTCCTCCCCCTCCTCGAGCTCAAGGACGACAGCGAAACCGAGGGCCGGCTCCGCCGGCTTCTCGCGTCCTCCGGAGCCGACGACGTCGAGTATCCCTCTCGACGCGGGTCGCGCCGCGCCCGGCCGCCGCCCTCAGCCGCAGGGCGGCCGCTCCTCCCCCTCGACGACCGGGACGGGCGCGGGGACCGCCTTCCAGATCTCGCGGGCATAGTCGCGGATCGAGCGGTCGGACGAGAAGCGCCCCATCCGCGCCGTGTTCAGGATCGAGGCGCGCGTCCAGCGCTCCGGGTCGCGCCAGGCCGCCTCGACCTCGCCCTGCGCTTCGACGTAGGCGCGGTAGTCGGCGAGGACGAGGAACGGGTCGCTCGTGAGGAGACCGTGGACGAGCGGGCGGAGGAGTCCCCGGTCGCCGCGGGTGAACTCTCCCGAGGCGAGGGCGTCGACGGCCTCGCGGAGCTCCGGGTCGGCCTCGTATCGCTCGCCGGGACGGTAACCGTCGCGCCAGGTTCGCTCGACCTCCTCGACCGTCAGGCCGAACAGGAAGAAGCTCTCGGCGCCGACGGCCTGGCGGATCTCGACGTTCGCGCCGTCGAGCGTCCCGATCGTGAGCGCGCCGTTCAGGGCGAGCTTCATGTTGCCGGTTCCCGACGCCTCCTTCCCGGCCGTCGAGATCTGCTCGGAGAGGTCGGCGCCGGCGAAGATCGGGAGGCTGCTCTTGACGTTGTAGTCGGGCCAGAAGACGACGGCGAGGCGCCCCTTCGTCGCCGGGTCGCCGTTGACGACCTCGGCGACGGAGTGGATCGCCTTGATCATCAGCTTCGCCGTCGCGTAGCCGGGTGCCGCCTTCCCCGCGAAGAGGACCGTCCGGGGCGGGGCGTCGAGCCCCGGGTCGCGCTTCAGCCTCCGGTAGAGCGTCAGGACGTGGAGCAGGTTCAGGTGCTGGCGCTTGTACTCGTGGATCCGCTTCACCTGGACGTCCCAGAGGCTCGCCGGGTCGGCGGAGACGCCGGCCCTCTGCCGCGCGGCCTCGGCGAGGGCAGCCCGGTTCTGCGCCTTCACGCGCCGCCAGGCCTCGCGGAACGCGGCGTCGTCGGCGAGCGGCTCGAGCCGCCGGAGCTCGTCGAGGTCGCGGACCCACCCGTCGCCGATCGCCTCGGTGACGAGGCGCGTCAGGCCGGGGTTCGCGAGGGCGACGAAGCGCCGCGGGGTGACGCCGTTCGTGACGTTCGTGAACTTCTCCGGCCAGATCGCCGCGAAGTCGCGCATCACGTCGCGCCGGAGGAGCTCGGAGTGGAGCGCGGCGACGCCGTTGACGTGATGGCTCCCGACGGCCGCGAGGTGCGCCATCCGGATCGACCTCGGCCCGCCCTCGTCGACGAGAGAGAGGCGCGCGGCGAGCCCTTCGTCGCCCGGGAAGCGGGCGCGCAGCTGGGCGAGGAAGCGACGGTTGACCTCGTAGACGATCTCGAGGTGGCGCGGGAGCGTCTTCCCGAAGAGCGCCACGGGCCACTTCTCGAGAGCCTCCGGCAGGAGCGTGTGGTTCGTGTAGGCGAACGTCCGCCGCGTGATCTCCCACGCCGCGTCCCACCCGAGGAGGTGCTCGTCGACGAGGAGGCGCATCAGCTCGGCAACGGCGATCGCCGGGTGCGTGTCGTTCAGCTGGACGGCCCATCGGTCGGCGAGGTCCGTCAGGTCGGGCGAGGCCTGGAGGTGGATCCGGATCATGTCCTGCAGCGAGCAGGAGACGAAGAAGTGCTGCTGCGAGAGGCGGAGCGCCTTCCCCGCGGCCGGCTCGTCGTTCGGGTAGAGGACCTTCGAGATCGTCTCGGAGCCGACCTTCTCCTCGACGGCCCCGTAGTAGTCGCCGACGTTGAACGCCGCGAAGTCGAACGACTCGGCCGCCTCGGCCTTGAAGAGGCGGAGGAGGTTCACGTTGCCGACCCGGTAGCCCGGGATCGGCGTGTCGTAGGCGACGCCCTTCACGACCTGCGCCGGGACCCACCTCACGCGGTAGCGTCCCGCCTCGTCGGTGAAGGCCTCCGTGCGCCCGCCGAGCTTCACCTCGAACGCGATCTCGGGGCGCGGGACCTCCCACGGGTTGCCGTACTGGAGCCACTTGTCGGTCTTCTCGACCTGCCAGCCGTCCCGGATCTCCTGGTCGAAGATGCCGAACTCGTACCGGATGCCGTAGCCGATCGCCGGGATCTGCAGCGTCGCCAGCGAGTCCATGAAGCAGGCCGCGAGGCGCCCGAGCCCGCCGTTGCCGAGGCCGGGCTCCTCTTCCTGCGCGAGGACCTCGTCGAAGCCCCAGCCCATCTCCTCGACGGCCTGCCGGACCTCGTCGAGGACGCCGAGGGCGACGAGGGCGCTGCCGAGGTGCGGGCCGAGGAGGAACTCGGCGGAGAGGTAGCAGACGGAGCGGACCCTCGCGCGGTAGTAGTGCTCGCCCGTTCGCATCCAGCGCCGCACGAGACGGTCGCGGACGGCGTGGGCGACGGCGAGGTAACGGTCGTTCCGCGTCGCCATCGCCGGAAAGCGCCCGACCGCCGTCACGAGGCTGTCGTGGATCGCCCGCTTCCACGCCTCGACCCGTGCGCGGTGGACGCTCTCCGCCTCGTCGCCGGGTCCGGGGACCCTCTGCTCCGTCATGGCTCGCCCTCCGTCGCCCGGCCGCGCGCCGCTCCGCGGCGCGACGGCCGGCTGAGATTCCTGGAGACGTTTCCCCGCATCCTAACGCCGCGAACCCCTCTCCCCGCGCCCCACGACCAGCAAGCCCGCGCGAAGCGCGCACCGCGAAGGGCGGTGGATGGGGGGCGCGGGGTGGGTCCACAGGGCTTCCGATACTCGGCCCATGTCCCACGACCCCGCCGCCGCGGCTTCCTCCTGGCTGAAGCAGGGGCAGGCGGCCGGGCCCGCCCTGCAGGTCGTGCGGAGACGCGAGCTCCGTGACGACGAGGCTCTCGCGGCGACGGAGGCGCTCCTCTCCCTGGCCGCCTCGTCTCCCCTGCCGGAGGAACGCCGGCGCTCCTCCGGTCTCGTCGCCCAGCAGGCGCTCCTCCATCGACGGCGCCCGCGATGAACCCGATCTTCGCGGCCGCGCACGAGATCCAGGAATCCTGTCGCGGTCGCGGCTGGCGCTTCTGCGTCATCGGAGGTCTCGCGGTCCAGCGCTGGGGCGAGCCGA
>CAZWRQ010000379.1:0-3625 GCA_964636395.1 uncultured Holophagales bacterium | reverse complement strand
GGCGTAACCGTCGGTGAGGTCCAGCCGTATCCCACCCGGCGTCGGTGCCGCGGGAGCCGCGATCCTCAGGAGCGGGGCCTCCTCGAAGCGAAGGCGCGTCCAGGTCCCGCACGAAGGCGGTGAGAGAGGAGAGGTCATGGCTTCGAGCGCGCCAGCGCCTCCGAGATCCGTCCCGCGGCACGCCGCCTCGCCACGGCACGGAGCGGCCTTACCCGTCGTGCGCGCCGTCGTCGCCTGCGTCCTCGCGACCGCGGCGCTCGGGGTGACGGGAGCGACGGCGCGGGGCGCGCCGGAAGCGTACCTTCGGGCCCTGGAGGAGCGGGGGAGGACGCCGGTCGACCTCGTCCTCGGCGCCCTCGAGAAGCACGACCTGCTGATCTTCGACGACGCCCTTCACAACGCCGTCGAGCCGTTCGAGCTCTACGCGTCTCTGCTGAGCGACCGCCGGGTGCGCGCCCGGGTGCGAACGGTCTTCCTCGAGGTCTTCTCGATCGCGGCGCAGCCGCACCTGGACGCCTACCTCGCGAGCCCGAGGGACGACCGGAGCCTCCTCGCTCCGGCGTTCCGCGACGACTTCTCGGGCTACGGCTGGCGGTACTCCACCTACCTCGAGCTGCTGGCGAGCGTGCGGCAGCTGAACCAGGGGCTTCCGCCGTCAGAGCGCGTGCGCGTCGTCGGCGTCGACCAGCCGATCTGGTGGGACGCCATCCGGACGCGAGCCGACTACGAGCTCTTCCAGGACTCTCTCGTCGGCCGTGACTTCTTCCTTTACGCGACGATCCGGAGCCGCCTCGACGGCTTCCGCGAGGGTAAGAAGGCGATCTTCCTCACGAACACGCGCCACGCGTACATGCGTCTGCGCGATGCCCGGGGGCGCCCGCAGCTCAACTCCGCCGGGTTCTTCGCGCGCTACGACCCGGGGCGCGCCTGGTCCGTGCGCCTGCACAACGCGACGCTGGCGGTGGAAGGGATCGTGCACGCCGCCGGCCCCCGCTTGACGCAGGGGCTGGAGTCGAAGTCGTATCGCTGGGTGCGGATGGAGGACGGCGTATGGGACCGTGCCTTCGCGGCCAACGGCAACGTCCCCGTCGGCCTCGAGCTGGCGGGCACGCCGTTCGGCGCCGCGGAGTTCGTCGGGAACACGATGCTCGACGCGGCTCCCGGATCGACGATGGCCGATGCCTACGACGCGCTGATCTTCCTCGGACCGATCGACGACCTGCGTCTCTCGGGCACGACCGGCTTCTACGTCACGCCGGAGTTCCGGCCGGAGCTGGAGCGACGCATCCGGCTCGTGGAAGGGGACGGTCTCGCCCGCGCTCTCGCCGCCCGGGGCGTCTCGACGGTCGACGCCCTCCTCGACGGCCTCGCCGCCGGGACGCCCGCGCGGAGGAACGGTCTCCTCGATCCGCCGGCGAAGCCGTAGCCGCCGGCAGAGGCGGACGGGCTCACGTCGGGCCCCGCGCTCTCGAGCTTCCGTTCCGCAGCTCGCCGGCGGCGAGAAGCACCTCGCGCGGCACGTCCAGGGGGAATCCCGAGTGCCGGGCCGCGTAGCGCGCGAAGGCGAGGACCTCCGGCCCGGCGTTGATCCGGCTCGACAGCTTCAACGGCCGGCCCTCGCCGCACGCCTCCAGGCGGAACCAGTCGTCGTCGTCCGAATCGGTCGACACGGACACCGCGAGCGAGCCGTGACGCACCTCGCGCCGGCGCTCCCAGCGGCCGAGGCTCCGCACTCTCGCGATGAGGCCGGGACGAAGGAGCCACGACTCGCGCGCGAACGCGAGCCAGCCACAGAGGACGTCGACGGCGAGGATCAGGAGCCCGAAGGCGAGGGCGGCTCCCGGGGACTCGCGGCGAACGCCGGCGGCGAGGAGCACGGCGACGAAGCCGGCCGTGACGACGACGGCGACGGCGAGCGCGCAGCCGGCGGTCTTTCGCGACCTCGCGGGGGGCGCCGAGAGGAGGACGCCTCCCTCGGGGAGCGGCCGGGCCGCCCAGTCCACCGGGACCGGAGGCTCGGCGGAGGCCTCGGCGTCCCGCTCTCCCGAATCGGCGAGTGTCGATTCGGGGAGGCCGAGAGCGGCCCGGAGGCGGGCGGCGAGCCACTCCGCCACGGGCAACGGGGTCCCGCGGCTGAGGACCCTCTCCGAGCCGCCGACGACCGCGACGAGGCGCGAGCGGCGAACGTCGGCGTAAACGGCCGAGACCTCCGGGGCGTGGAAGTCGCTCGTCCGGCCGAAGGGGCCTGCGCCGGGCCTCAGGGAGAAACCGCCCGGGCGCGTGATGAACCGGTCGCTCCCCGCGAGGAGCCGAAGGACCTGCCAGGCCGCCGCCAGCCCGCCCCACGTCCAGAAGACGAACCAGACTGCGAGGAAGGCCACGACCGGCCACGGCGTCGAGCCCGCGAACCGGGGCGGCCGCGGCCAGGACCCCGGGAGCAGCTCGCGAAGCGTGACGACGAGAGGATCTGCGAGCGGGCCGAGCAGGATGAGGAGGACGACGATCTCTCCCACGGCCCAACCGCAGAGCCAGAAGAGTAGGAACGCGGCCGGCAGGAGGCGGACCCAGCCCGTTGCCCGGAGGACGATCTCCTCGCCGTCCGGCAGGGGACGCACCGAGACCGTCCCGCCCGGAGCCGCCGGAGGGGGAGGCCCGGGGCCCCACGCGGGCGGCTGCGACAGCGCGGCGGACACGTCCGCATCGTAGCGCCCGGCGGTGAGGACGACGCGAGGCACCGGTCGTTCGGGACCGAGGGTCCGGGGGCCTACCGGGTGCGGGCCGTCGGGCGGAGCTTCGCGGCCCAGGACGCGGCCTCGCGGTCCCAGCCTCGGCCCGGCTCCGAGCCATGCCGGACACGATAGAGGGCGACGAGCGCCTTCACGCTCTCGCGCGTCTCCTTGTGCTCCTCGCCGCGCGTCGAGAGAACCAAGGGGTGGGCCTCGAGGAGGTCATTTTCCGCGGCGTCGAGCTTCCCGAGGGCCGTCCGCGCCATTCCGCGCCGCGTCAGGAGCTTGGCCACCCAGCGCGCGTTCGACCCGGTGAAGGCCTTGCGGGCCGCGGGCTCGACGCCGTCGAGCAGCTTCTCGGCCTCCGCGTTCTTCCCGCGGGCCTGGAGCGCGCCCCCGGTGTTGATGGTCGTGATGAAGGTGTTGGGGTGCTCGAGACCGAGGACGCGCCCGCACTTCTCCATCGCGTCCCGGTAGTACGTCTCCGCTTCGGCGGGCCGGCCCATCGCCTCGAGGACGGCGCCGTAGTTGTTGATCGAGGTGATCGTGTCGGGGTGCTCGGGGCCGCGGACGCGCCGCTTCTTCTCGAGCGTCTCGCGGAGGACGGGCTCCGCCTCGGCGAGACGGTCCACGGCCTGGAGGAATCGGCCGAGGTTGCCGAGGCAGGCGATGGTGTCGGGGTGTTCGTCGCCGAGGACGCGCAGCCGCCCCGCGAGCGCCTCGCGAAGGAGCGCCTCGGCCTCGGCGTACTTGCCCTGGTCCTGCAGCAGGAGCGCGAGGTTGTTCATGGCGGCGAGCGTGCTCGGGTGGTCGGGGCCGACGGCTCGCCGGTACTTCTCGACGGCCTCGCGCTCGAACGGCTCCGCCTCGGCGAGCTTCCCCTGGTACTGGAGCGAGAA
>CAZWRQ010000378.1:0-3661 GCA_964636395.1 uncultured Holophagales bacterium | reverse complement strand
GGGCGTGAAAGAGGGGGGCGCGGCGGGCGCCGGCGCGACGATCGGGCCGACCGGGCCGACGGCGGGGAGGCCCGCGCCGGAGGAGAGGATCTCCTCGATCGGGACGAGGCGCGGGAGCTCGGCCAGGCGGAGGAGCAGCACCTCGAGGGCCAGGGCGGGGACGTCGCTCCGCCGGAGCATTCCCTCCGCCTCCGTCAGGAACGTCAGGACGCGGAGCAGCGTGGAGTAAGGCGTCGCCCGCGCGAGCTCGCGGAGCGCGGCCGAGCCGTCCTCGGAGATGCCGGCGATCGCCGGGGCCGATGGGTCGGCCGCGAAGCGGACCGTCCCGCGGACGAGGAGCGTCAGGTCGTGCGCCGTCGCGCGCGGATCCGAGCCGGCGGCGTCCAGCTCCGCCGCGCCGCGCAGGACCGCCGCGCGGTCGGCCGCGAGGACTGCGGTGAGGAGGCCGACGAGGGCCGTCCGGTCGGGCGAGCCGAGGAGGCGGGCGACGTCGGCCGCGGTGACGCGGCCCCCCGTCTGCGCGACCGCCTGGTCGAGGAGCGAAAGGCCGTCGCGAAGGCTCCCGGTCGCCGCGGCGGCGAGCGCCGCGAGCGCGGCCGGCTCGACCCAGGGGGCGGGCTTCTCGTCGGCGTCGACCGAGTACCCCTCGCGCGAGGCGATCTCGGAGAGCCGGTCGGCGACCTCCGTGTCGGTGAGGCGGCGAAAGTCGAAGCGCTGGCAGCGCGACAGGATCGTGGCGGGGATCTTGTGCCGCTCCGTCGTGGCGAGAATGAAGACGGCGTGCGACGGCGGCTCCTCGAGCGTCTTGAGGAGCGCCTGGAAGGCGGCCGCCGAGATCGCGTGGACCTCGTCGATGATGAAGACCTTCCGCCGGTCGCGGACCGGCGCGTAGCCGACGATCTCGATCAGGTCGCGGGCCTGGTCGACCTTGCCGTGCGTGGCGCCGTCGATCTCGAGGGCGTCGATGGAGCGCCCCTCGAGGACCTCCTGGCACGACTCGCACGTCCCGCAGGGGCTCGGCGTCGGCCCGGCGGCCGTCCGGCAGTTGATACCGGCCGCCAGGAGCCTCGCCGAGGTCGTCTTGCCGACGCCGCGCGGCCCCGAGAAGAGGTACGCGTGGGCCATCCGGTCTTGCGTCAGGGCGTTCGTCAGGGCGCGCACGATCTCGGCCTGCCCGACGACGTCGGCGAAGGTCCGGGGGCGCCACTTGCGGGCGAGCGGGACGAAGGCGTTCGTCGTCATCGAAGAAGCCGAGCCCCTCGATGAGTCCGGGTGATCCGCGGCGCCCGAGCCGTTCCTCTTAGTGCTGCTTCCTTCCGGACCTGACACGGTTCGAGGGAGCTCGTCGCGCGGGACCCGAACTCACCCAGGGGCCCGGGCCGAGGATTCTAGTCTACGAGGCGGGGGCGCGGCCGAAAGCCCGGGCGCGCCCGCGAGACGAACGTGGCGGACAGGGTGGGATTCGAACCCACGGTAGCCTTTCGACTACACACGGCTTCCAACCGTGCTCCTTAAACCGCTCGGACACCTGTCCACGTCCGCGGGGACCGGAACTCTGCCCCGCCGGCACCGATCCGTCAAGCGACATCTCGGAGATTCGTCCCGGCGGGCAAACGCGGGGGCCTCCGGAGACGTAGAACCCCGGTATGGGCCAGCTCCATCCGCGAATCTTCCCCTCCGCCCTCGCCGCGCTCCTCGCGCTCCTCGCCGCGGGCCCCGCCGCCGCGGCCGGGAAGCTCGTCGAGGAGACCGTCGACGTCCCTCGGGAGCACCGGGTCCCCCTCGCGTTCGCCCACGAGAAGGCGACGATCTTCGCCCTCGAGTCCCACAACGACCCGAAGGCGGACGACCTCGAGGAGGCGCGCCAGAAGGACCCGGACGACAAGACGTGGGTCCTCCTTCGCTTCTACTACCGCAACGAGGGCTGGACGAGGCAGAAGGTCAAGGTCCGGGCGCTCCTCCTCGACGCCGAAGGGGGTGTCCTCGCCGACGTCGGCCGCTCGACGAAGCTCGCGAAGGAGAAGACCGAGGGCACTTTCAACGTCCCCATGAAGGTCAAGACGCTCGACTGGGGGACGGCGGCGAAGATGAAGCTCCTGGTCACGTTCCTGGAGTAGCGGCACGGGCCTTCCCCGTTCGGGAGTCCTGCGCTATCCTGCCGGCCCCGCTCCGAGGCCGATACGCGGTGAGGTGCTGGAGTGGTTTATCAGGCCAGTCTCGAAAACTGGTGTAGTCGAAAGGCTACCGTGGGTTCAAATCCCACCCTCACCGCCATCTTCTCTCGCCCGGAGCTCCCCCCGCCCCCGACGGGTCACAGGTGCGGGTAGGCCGCCTCAGCGCCGTAGGAACCAGGAGGCGAGCGACCCCGCGAGGTCGACGATCCCACCGATCGTCCGGGCCCCCTGCACCTCCCGCTCCCAGCCCGAGGAGGGAAAGGCCGTCGCGGCCCCGACGTTCTTCCGGAACTCCAGGCTCCGGACCTCCTCGGCGAGCCGTTCGCGCTCCCGCTGGCGGATCCTGTCCCAGCCCCCCTTCTCGAGGAAGTCGACGATCGCGGCGAGCTCCCCCTTGTCGAACCAGAGACCGTGGTCGCGGCAGCCGTCGAGGACGATCCCCGAGCCGCCGCCGTAGTTCGTCCGGTTCATCAGCTTCGCGCAGGTCGGGCAGGGGCGGTAGCGGACCGCGGGAAGGACGCCGCTGGCGGCTCTTCCGAGCGGCGCCGCGGCGGCCTCCGCGGGAGGCTCCGCGAGGCGGACCTTCGCCCGCGTGTCGGCGTCCTTCGTCACCGCCTCGAACGCCTCGCGCCTGAGGAAGAGGCCCGAGCAGCGCGGACACTCGGCGTAGCCGACCGCGCCGAAGGCGTGGGCGACGAGGTCGAGCCGGCAGTCGGGGCAGCGCCCGGAGCCCTCCGCGACGAACGCGGGTGCCGGAAGGAGCGCGCCGCACTTCACGCACCGGTCGGCCTCGCGCGGCGAGAGGGCGAAGCAGGTGACGCAGCGCTTCGTCGCCAGGAGCGAGCCGCAGTGGACGCAGGCGCGCGCGTCCTTCGCCGCGGGGGCGCCGCAGGACGGACAGCGGAACGTCGGGGCTTCGGGGGGCTGGAAGCCCCCGCGCTCAGGGGGCCGGTTTCCTTCTGCGCTCACGGAAGAACTCCTTCAGGATGGTCCCGCACTCCGCGCCGAGGACGCCGTCCTCGACGTGGACCCGGTGGTTGAGCCGCGCGTCGCGGCAGAGGTCGCCGAGCGAGCCGACGAAGCCCGCCTTCGGGTCGGCGGCGCCGTAAACGAGCCGCGGCACGCGCGAGAGGACGATGGCGCCGGCACACATCGCGCACGGCTCGAGCGTGACGTAGAGCGTGCAGCCGTCGAGCCGCCACGAGCCGAGCCGCCGCGCGGCGCGGCGGAGGACGAGGACCTCGGCGTGCGCCGTCGGGTCGTGGTCGACCTCGCGGCGGTTCCGGGCGCGGGCGACGACGAGGCCGTCCTTCACGACGACGGCCCCGATCGGGACGTCGCGGTGCGCCGGGGCGCGGCGCGCCGCGCGGAGCGCCTCGCGCATGAACCGGTCGTCGTCGGCGTGGCTCGGCCGGCTCACGGGTCGGACTCCGTCCCCCGAACGGGGGCGGCGGCGCGGAGCGGCGGAGGGTTCACGCCCCCAAGGT
>CAZWRQ010000377.1:0-3732 GCA_964636395.1 uncultured Holophagales bacterium | reverse complement strand
CCTTCGGCGACCGCCGCATCGTGGGAAGGCGACATCGAAGACGAGGGGGCCAGGAAGGTCTTTGTCCACCTCGCCCGGCATGGCTCGATCACGGAGGTCGAGGCGACCCGTCTCCTCGGAACGGCCCGGGCCTTCCGGACCTTCTCCATGCGCTTCGACGCGTTGAGAGCTCGCGTGCCCTTCGAGACGCGCGTGGAGTCGACGTCCGAGGGGAAGAGGTACGTGCGAGAGGGGGAGAGGTAGGAGCATGGCGAGCCGTCGCGACGTCGACCACGTCTTCGAGCGCCTGCGGTCAGGGCTCGTCCCGGAACGAGGAATCGAGGAGTTCGCCGTTGGGATCGAGCGACCCCGCGGAGAGATCCGACGGCTTCTCGACCTCGCCGGGCGAGGGGAAGGCGTCTTCAAGTTCCTCCGCGGCGGATACGGTTGCGGAAAGACGTTCATGGCACGCCTCGCGGTGCTCGACGCCCAGGCTGCGGGTTTCGCGACGAGCTTCGTCGTCGTCTCGGACAACGACCTCCACTTCCACAGGTTTGACGAGCTGTATCGACGGGTCGTGCAGGAACTGGGAACGACGGCCTGTCCGCGAGGGGCCCTGGCGGATGTCGTCGACCGGTGGATCGCCCGCGTCGAGGAGGCGCTCATCGCCGGTGGCGAAGACGGAGACGGCCCGGGTTTCGACGAAGCGGTGGCCCGGCGGCTCGCGGAGGAGGTGGCGTCCCGGACCGCGGGGAAGGCGCCCGAGGACCTGGCCCGCGTCCTCCGCACGATCTTCGAGCTGAAGCAGGCGGGTGAGCTCTCCGATGCGGGGGCGCTGCTCTCGTGGCTCTCCGGAAGCGAGAACGTCGCGGCGGGGGTCAAGAAGGCCGCGGGGATCAAAGGCGACATCGGCAGCCGGGAGGCGATGGACTACCTCCGGGGGGTCCTCGAGATCGTCAAGGCGGCCGGCTACAAGGGCCTGGTCATCGTCATCGACGAGGCCGAGACGATTCTCAGGATGCGGCAGGACGTCCGGGGGAAGTCGCTGAACGGGATCCGGCAGATCATCGACGCGGCGGCGCAGTTCCCCGGGCTCTTCTGGCTCTTCACCGGCACGCCCGAGTTCTTCGACACGCGGCGGGGAGTCGCCGGCCTCGCCCCCCTTCACGAGAGGATCCAGTTCCTGAAGCACGGGGAGAGCGCCAGCCTCCGCCAGCCTCAGCTGGCGCTGACGCCGTTCGACAAGGCGAGGCTCGAAGATGTGGCGCTGCGACTCCGGGAGCTCTACCCGGCATCAGACCCGCATAGGATCGAAGCGAAGGTCACGCGCGAGGTGATCGACGCCCTCGTCGCGAAGGTGACGGAGGGGTTCCGGGGGGATGTCGGCGTGGTCCCGCGCCAGTTCCTGCGCCGGCTCGTCGACCTGATGGACCTCGTGGAGGACGAACCGGCGTTCGAGCCGGGCCCGGAGGCCGTTTCGAAGGCGGCGGAGCTGAACGAATCGGAGCTGCGGATCAGCAAGGGCGTGCCCCCGTTCGACCCGGAACCAGAGGACGAAGAGGGGTATTCGCCCGCGCTCGTCGAGGTCTGAGGGGAACCCGTGACGGTCCTTCGCAGGTTTCCGCAACGCCTGCAGGAGGGGATTGGCCAGCGTCTCGGCTGGCCGGCGCTTCGGCCCGTCCAGGAGCGCGCATCCGAGGAGATCCTCGACGGCCGGAACGCCGTTGTCCTCGCTCCGACCGCGGGCGGAAAGACCGAGGCCGCCCTCTTCCCCGTGCTGGCGGGCCTCGTCGACAACGAACCAGAGGGAGTCGGGGCGCTCTACGTCTCGCCGCTGCGGGCCCTCCTGAACAACCAGGAAGACCGATTCGGGCTCTACACCGAGATGGTGGGCCTCGACCGATTCGTCTGGCACGGAGACCGGACGGCGAGCCACAAGCGACGCTTCATCGCCGACCCTGCCGCTGTCCTGATGACGACTCCGGAATCGCTCGAGGCGATGCTCCTGTCGCAGAGAGTCCCCGTCGGCAGGCTCTTCCCGGACCTCAGGGCCGTCATCGTCGACGAGATCCACAGTTTCGCCGGCACCGATCGGGGTGCGCATCTGATGTCGGTTCTGGAGCGCATCGCACTCATCAGCCGGCACGACGTACAGCGCATCGGCCTGAGTGCAACGGTCGGGAACCCCGAGGAGATCCTCCGCTGGCTCGGAGGCTCGTCAAGGAGAGAGGGGCGGGTGGTTCAGCCGGAAGGCGCCCGGAACGCCCGGGAGCTGCTCGTCCTGCTCCGGGAGGCGCCGGGCGACCTGGCGCGGGAGGCGGCAAGGAGGGGCCGAGGACGGAAGATCCTCATCTTCTGCGCAAGCCGCGCCCTCACGGAGAAGGTCGCCGGACGCGTTCGGGATCTGGGGACGGAGGTCTTCGTCCATCACAGCTCGGTCTCGCTGGAGGAGCGGCAGGCCGCGGAGGAGAGATTCCGCTCGAGCGGGCCGGCGTGCATCGTGGCGACGTCGACGCTCGAGCTCGGTATCGACGTGGGCGACCTCGACCGCGTTCTCCAGGTCGACGCGCCGAGCACGGTCTCCTCGTTCCTCCAGCGAATGGGCCGCACCGGCCGGCGCGAAGGCCAGACCTCGAACACGACGTTTCTCTGCCAGAGCGCGGAGAGCGTCCTTCTCGCCGCGTCCCTCATCGAGCTGGCGCGAGAGGGCTGGGTGGAGCCGGTTCCGCCACAGGATCGCTGCTGGCCCGTCCTCGTCCATCAGCTTCTCGCACTTTCGCTCCAGCACGGCGGAATCGGAACGGCCGAGGCCCGGGCGCTCTTGAAGCGTGTGCCGGACTTCTCCGGGGTTTCCGAAGCGGAGGTGGCCGAGCTTCTGGATCACCTGCTCGGCGAGCGATACCTGACGAGCGTCGGCGACCGGCTCCTCTTCGGGGAGCGCGCCGAACGGGAGCTGGGCCGGCGGAACTTCCTCGAGCTCTATGCGGTCTTCTCGACTCCGGCCCTCTACCGGGTGGAGACGCGGGCACGGCAGGAGCTGGGGACACTGGAACAGAGCTTCGTTGAGCGGCTCGAGGACGGGAAGAGCTGCTTCGTTCTCGGAGGCCGCTCCTGGGTGGTCGTTTCCGTCCTTCACAAGGAGAGGCGTGTCGAAGTCGACGCTGCCCCCCGCGGCCGAACTCCCACTTGGGGAGGCTTCCTGCCGCAAATGCTGAGCCGGGAAATCTGCCAGAGGATTCGGCTTCTGCTGACCGAGGAGGTTGAGCCGGCGTATCTCGAGCCGGAGGCCCGGCGCACGCTCGGAGTCCTTCGCGAGGAGCGAGGCGCTCAGCTGACACAGACCCGGATTCCGATTCTCTCGGGCCAGAGCTCGGTCCGGGCGCTGACCTACGCCGGCGGCCGGATCAACTACACGTTCAAGGCCGTGATCGAGAGCTCTCTTCCCGTTCGGGTCGTCGCGGACAACTTCGAGCTGAGGGTCGAGGGAGCCGACGCGACGAGAGAAGCCGTCGAGACAGCTCTCCGCGCAGTGGCCGTGCCCGGGTTCTTCGACGACGCGGCGAGAATCGATACGCTTCGAGCGGGCCTACCCCCCTTCCGCCTCAGCAAGTTCCAGCCGCTTCTTCCTGCGAGGTTCGCGAGGGAAGTCATCGGCAGGTACTTTCTTGACTTCGAGGGGACGGCGAGGTTTGTCCGAGAGGCGCTCGGGAACTGAGCATCTGAGACTCAGCATGCCCACCCTCATCCCCTCAG
>CAZWRQ010000376.1:0-3741 GCA_964636395.1 uncultured Holophagales bacterium | reverse complement strand
CCCGCCCCCCGCTCGGCGGCGGTCGCCGCAGCCGCGAGGCGGGCGGCCTCGGCGGCCGCGCGCGTCTCGTCTCCCGGCCCTCGTCCTCTCCCGCGCCGGCCCGGAGCGAGATCGCGGATACCGGGACCTGCGACCGCCTTCGGCATGTCCGCTTTCGGGAGGCGTGGATCGCCTCCGCCCGCCTTTCGATCGAGGTCGGAGAGGCGCGGGTTCGGGCCCGGTTCCGGAGCCTTTGGCCCGGCCGCAGGGTAGAAGTGGACGGGGATCGGCGGATTCGGAGGGGGCACGGCCCAGAGCTTGTTCAGTCCCAGGAGGTCCGGGGGCAGCTCGTCGGGATTCGACGGCGTGTCGGGGGCCGGAGCGACGACGACGAGAAGGCCGAACAGGACGTGCAGGAGGACGGAGAGGAAGACCGCCCTGTCGCGGGTGAAGCTCCAGCGCGACGGGGTCGTCTCCGCGACCACGGCTTCCTCGAGGTCGAGGGCCAGCAGCGGTACGGGGACCTCCACCTCCTCGGGTGCCGGGCGGGAGAAGGGATCGTGCGCGGGAGCGAGCCCTCCCGGCGGTGGCCAGGGAATGGGCGTCTGGTCCCCCGGTCGGGACGGATCGAGGCCGAGCAGGCCTGGGGAGGTGGTCTTCAATTCTCGTTCAGGCGACACGAAAGCGCGCTCGGCGCGGCGTATGGGAACTCCGTGCCACGCCCGGCGGCTCTCCGGCGCTCCATCTTACCCGGCACCGGCTTGCCCGGAACGCGGCGCAGTGGTATGAATCACCTTCTGGGAGCTGACTTTCAAGGGCTTGAGGGTGGGCTTCGACGCCCGCCCTTTTCATTGGTGACGACGCTGACACGACCCGAACTTCCGATTCGCGCCGAGACCCTCGGGCGCATCCGTGAGGCCCTCGCCGAGAAGGGCCTCGAGCTTTGTCACGTCGGATGGGTCCCGGGCGCCCGGAAGGGGCGCCTCACCCTGACCATCGACCGCCCCGAGGGCGTCACGCTCGACGACTGCGAAACCGCCTCGCGCCTCTCGGACCCGATCCTCGAGGGCGACGAGACGATCCCGGGCTCCTGGCTGCTCGAGGTCGAGTCTCCGGGCCTCGATCGCCCGCTCTGGACGCTCGAAGACTGCCGGCGTTTCGCCGGACGCCGCGTTCGCGTGACGGCCGACGTCCCCGTCGACGGCGCGAAGAGGATGAAGGGCGTTCTCGAAGGCGTCGAAGGCGAGTCTCTCGTCGTCATGGACGAAGACCGAAAGCGCCGTTACACTGTTCGGTTCGGCGACGTCAAGGTCGTCCGCCTGATCCCCGAGTTCTGAACCCGAGACCGACCGGACACCGCCGCGCATGGAGAAACCCGACACGATGAGCTCGACCGAGGCCCCGAACACCGCCTCCCGGCCCAGGACGGCCCGCTCCGCGAAGGCCGCCAAGGCGGCCAAGGCCCCGCCCCCGACAAAGGCGATCGAGATGCTCGACGCCCTCAAGGCCGCCTCGCGCGACAAGGAGATCGAGCTCGACCGGCTCGTCTCCGCGCTCGAGGAGGCGGTCGCCACGGCGGCGCGCAAGGTCTACAAGGTCCGCGAGATCACCGCACGCTTCGACCCCGCAACGGGCGAGCTCACGGCCTGGACCCCCTACCGGATCGTCGAGCAGAAGACGAAGCCGGAGGTCCCGGTCGTCCCTGCGATCGACCCCGAAGACCTCCCGATCGGCATGGTCGCGCCCCCTCTGGCGCCCGTCGCGACGGACGCCGACAAGGAGGTCCGCCTGCCCTGGATCGAGCTCCTCCCCGAGGAGGTCCCCGCGCTCCTCACTGGCGAGCTCTCCGGACAGAGCTGGCAGGTCGTCCGCGACCCCGACGGCGCCGCGTCGTCCGTCGGACCTGAGACCGCCGCTCTCGGCGACGAGATCCGGCTCTTCCGGTCGACCGAGGGGCTCGGCCGCATCGCGGCCCAGAGCGCCAAGCAGGTCCTCTACCAGAAAGTGCGCGAGGCCGAGCGCGACAACATCTACAACGAGTACGCCCCGAAGCTCGGCGACCTGATCACCGGAACGGTGAAGCGCTTCGAGCGGGGCGACATGATCGTCGACCTCGGCCGCACCGAGGCCGTGGTCCCGAGGGAGCACCAGTCCCGCGCCGAGCGCTACACGCAGGGCGAGAGGGTCCGGGGCGTCCTCGTCGACGTCCACCGCAACCCGAAGGGCGCGCAGGTCGTCCTCTCGCGGACCGCTCCCGAGCTCCTGATGAAGCTCATGGAGATGGAGGTCCCGGAGATCTACGACGGGACCGTCGTGATCCGGGGCTGCGTCCGCCAGCCGGGTGACCGGGCCAAGGTCGCCGTCTCCTCCCGCGAGAGGGACGTCGACCCGGTCGGCGCCTGCGTCGGCATGCGCGGCGCGCGCGTCCAGGCGATCACCCGCGAGCTTCGCGGGGAGCGGATCGACATCATCCAGTTCTCGGAAGACATCATCGCGTACGCCCAGAACGCCCTCTCCCCCGCCAAGATCACGCGCGTCTCGCTGATGGCCGCGGAAGAGGAGACGGTCGAGGAAGGCGAGGAGACGCTTCCGACCCTCGAGTGCATCGTCGAGGAGGACCAGCTCTCGCTCGCCATCGGTAAGCGCGGGCAGAACGTCCGGCTCGCCTCCGCGCTCGTCGGCGCCCGGATCGACATCAAGAGCGAGCAGGCCGTGAAGGAGCAGGTCGCCCAGGCCCTCCAGCGGATGCTCCTCGCCTCCCAGCGGCGCGGAACCGTGCTCTCGGACGTCGCGGGCCTCGACCCGGCGGCGCTCGAGGCGCTCGCGGCCGGCGGGTTCGAGACGGTGGGCGAGGTCCTCGACGCCGACACGGGCGAGGACGAGGAGGCCATGGGCCGCCTCGACGCCGCGATCGCGGACGAGGATTCGCGCGAGGAGGCCCTCGAGGCCCTTCGCGCCTTCGAATCGGCTCCGGCCGAGGAGACCGAGGAGGACGAGGACGACTTCCTCGCCTCCGACGACGAGGAATCTGAAGAAACGTCGGGCGAAGACGACGAGGGCTCCTCCGAGCCCGACGTCGAGGACGGTCCCGCGGACGAGTCGGAAGAGACGGCGAGCGAGGAGCCCGGAAACGCCGGGCCGGATACGGAGAACCCCGAGAAGTGAAGACGATGTCCGCGAAGTTCACCGTGACCGAGCTCGCCCGGATGATGGGGAAGCCCGCGAAGGAGGTCCTCTTCCTTCTGCAGGGGATCGGCGTCGACGTCAAGTCCGCCGACTCGGTGCTCGACCCCGGGACCGCCCAGGCGATTCTGACGGGCAAGACCCAGGCTCCCAAGACGCTCATCGTCCGGCAGACGCCGATCGCTCCCCCTCCCGCCGCGGGAGCCGCGGGGACGCCGAAGCCGAAGGCCGAACGTGCCGCCTTGAAGCGGATCAAGATCGTCGAGAAGGCGCCGGACACCGAGTCGGCGCCCGAAGCGGAGGCCGTGACGGCGTCCGCGGAACCCGTCGCCGTCGCGGCGGTCGTGGCGGAGCAGGCCCCGACCGCTCCCGAGCCGGCCGCGCCGGAGCCCCCCGCCGCGGTCGAGGCGGGTCCATCGTTCCCGGCTGATCAACCGGTTGGATCAGGAGCCCCAACGCCGTCCAGGCGTTACCCTCGTGGCGGCGCCGGCCGGCTTTGGCAAAACGACGCTTGTCGGCGAATGGGTGGCGGCAAGCGGGCTCCCCACCGCCTGGCTCTCGCTGGACGAAGGCGACAAC
>CAZWRQ010000375.1:2500-3749 GCA_964636395.1 uncultured Holophagales bacterium | reverse complement strand
CTTCAGGAGCCTCACGAGCTTTTTCGAAGTCGTCCCACGAACGATGGAGTCGTCGACGAGGACGATCCGCTTCCCGCCGACGACGAACCCCTGCCACTACGGGATCGACACCCCCCGCCGCAAGGAGCTGATCGCCGCGACCCACGCGATGGAGGAGATCCGGCGCTTCGTCGAGGCCGACTCCCTCGGCTACCTCTCGCTCGAGGGGATGCTCGGCGCCTTCGGCAAGGGAGAGGGCGAGGCCTGCGCCGCCTGCTTCTCCGGGCGCTACCCCGTCCCCTTCGCGGCCGCCCTCGAGCAGCAGCCGCTCTTCAGGGAGGACGAGGCCCTGCCCGCCTCGGGAAGCCCCGAGAAGCGCTGATACCATCGCGCCGCCCGAGGGACGTCCGACGGGCCGATCCCCTCCGAGGAGGCGCGCCATTCCGAACGACACGCCGCTCACGTACGCCGCCGCCGGCGTCGACATCGACGCGAAGATGTCCGCGGTCGCCCGCGCGAAGGAGGCGATCCGCTCCACCTTCACCTCCGGCGTCGTCGGCGACGTCGGCGGGTTCGGCGGCCTCTTCCGGCCCGACTTCCGCGGGATGCAGGACCCGCTCCTCGTGGCCTCGGCGGACGGCGTCGGGACGAAGATCCGGGTCGCCATCGCGGCCGACGTCCACGGCACGGTCGGGCAGGACATCGTCAACCACTGCGTGAACGACATCCTCGTCCAGGGGGCGCGCCCGCTCTTCTTCCTCGACTACGTGGCGACGGGGCGGATGCGGCGCGAGGTGATCGCGGAGGTCATCGGCGGCGTCGCCGTCGCCTGCCGCGAGAACGGCTGCGCGCTCCTCGGGGGCGAGACGGCCGAGATGCCGGGGATGTACGCCGACGGCGACTACGACCTCGCCGGGACGATCGTCGGCGTCGTCGACCGGCCGAAGCTCCTCGACGGCTCGCGCGTCGCCGAGGGAGACCTCCTCCTCGGGCTCCCGTCGTCGGGCCTCCACACGAACGGCTACTCCCTCGCGCGCATGCTCTTCTTCGAGCGCCTCGGCCTCGGCCCGCACGACGCCGTTCCGGAGCTCGGGACGACGGTCGCGGAGGCGCTCCTCGCCGTCCACCGCAGCTATCTCGCGGCCCTCCTGCCGCTCGTCGAGGACGGGCTCCTCTCCGCGATGTCCCACGTCACCGGCGGCGGCTTCCGCGACAACCTTCCGCGCGTCCTGCCCGAGGGGCTCCGGGCCGTCGTCACGCCGGGGGCGTG
>CAZWRQ010000374.1:0-3790 GCA_964636395.1 uncultured Holophagales bacterium | reverse complement strand
GTAGTCGGGGTGGGCGCACTTCTCGACGACGCGCTCGGCCCTCTGCTTCGGCGAGAGGCCGCGCAGGTCGGCGAGGCCCTGCTCCGTGACGAGGACGTGGACGTCGTGCTCGGTGTGGTCGACGTGCGTGACCATCGGGACGATGCAGGAGACGGCGCCCTTCTTGGCGGTCGAGGGAGTCATGAAGAAGGAGATGTAGGCGTTGCGCGCGAAGTCGCCCGAGCCGCCGATGCCGTTCATGATCGCGGTGCCGTTCACGTGCGTCGAGTTGACGTTGCCGTAGATGTCGGCCTCGATCATCCCGTTCATCGCGAGGCAGCCGAGGCGGCGGATCAGCTCGGGATGGTTCGAGATCTCCTGGGGGCGCAGGATCAGGCTGTCCCGGTAGCGGTCCATCTGCGCGTTCAGCTCGTCGACCTTCTGCGGGCTGAGGGAGAAGGCGGTCGCGGAGGCGACGCGCAGCTTCCCGGAGGCGATGAGAGAGAGCATCCCGTCCTGGAGCACCTCGGTGTAGGCCGTCAGGTCGGTGAACGGGCCGTCCTCGAGGCCGAAGAGGACCGCGTTCGCGATGTTGCCCACGCCCGACTGGAGAGGCAGGAGGTTCTTCGGGAGGCGCCCCTTCTTCACCTCGTCGCCGAGGAACTCCAGGATGTGCCCCGCGATCCGCTTCGACGCCTCGTCCGGCGCCGAGAACGGCGCATTGCGGTCGGGCGCGTTCGTCTCGACGATCGCGACGATCTTCTCGGACGGGCACTGGAGGTAGGGCGTGCCGATCCGGTCCGCCGGGCCGACGAGCGGGATCGGTTTGCGGTTCGGCGGGAGCGCGAACCCCTGGTAGACGTCGTGGACCCCTTCGAGGCTCTCCGATTGCCAGGAGTTCACCTCCAGGATGACCCGTTCGGCCGAGTCGAGCCAGACCTTGTTGTTCCCGATGGAGGAGGCGGGGATGAGCGCGCCGTCCTCGCGGATGCCGGTCACCTCGACGAGCGCGACGTCGAGCTTCCCGAGGAAGCCCTGCCTCACGAACGCCCCGACGTGCGAGAGGTGGATGTCGAGGTACTCCATGTCGCCCGCGTTGATCTTCTTCCGGCAGGTCGGGTCGGACTGGTAGGGGAGCCGCAGCTCCACGCCGTCGACCATCGCGAGGGCGCCGTCGAGCTCCGGGGCGGTCGAGGCGCCGGTCCAGATCCCGACGCGGAACCTCTCGCCCCGGAGGCTCGCGTCCATGATCCGCTTCGCGAGGGCGACCGGGACGGCCTTCGGGTAGCCGGCCCCCGTGAAGCCGCTCATCCCGACGGTGTCGCCGGGCCGGATCATGGCCGCGGCCTCTTCGGCCGAGACTCGCCTGTCGAGCAGGGCGCGGTTCCGGATGCGCGTCGTCATGGCGGGAGACCTCCTTCGAGCCGGGCGGCGGCCGGGATCAGAGCGGCCGGGAGAGGGTGAAGGCGCCGCGGAGGTCTCCCGCCGCGAAGCCGACGGCCTGGTCGTCCGGGTAGAGCTCGCGGACCTTCGAGGCGACCTCGGGCTTCAGAGCCGAGCCGTGGCAGGTGAGGCAGGGCGAGGCGGTGCCGATCGCCTTCATGTAGCGGAATGCCGGACGCCCCGCAACCTCGACGACCTCCCAGGCCTCGAGGGCGGAGAGCTCCTCGCCTGCGGAGAGCCGCGTCGCGAACTCCTCGAGCTTTCGCGTCTCCCACTCGTCCGGCGCGTTCGCGCCGTTGCGCACCCTGCTCGACGTGCGCGCGATCCTCCAGGGAGTCCCCATCGCGGTCGCCGTCGCGATCTCGGGCGCGCGGCTCCGGCAGACCTCGAGGGCCTTCACGGGGCCGCCGGACTTCATCGCGGCGAAGAGCTCGCCCTGGAGCGAGAGCATCAGGTTCCCCGCGAGGCCGCGCGCCTGCGAGGCGAGCGCCTCCGGGGCCGGGGGCTCGGCCGCGGTGAGAGGGAGCGCGAGGAGCGGGGCGAGGAGAATTCGCAGGACCTTCATCTCTACCTCCTTCGAGGGGAGGGTAGCGCGTCAGCGGCCCGAGCGGGTCGTGCCGTGACGCGGCGGAGCGCCGCGCGGGTCCTCGGGCCACGGGTGCTTCGGGTAGCGCCCCCGCAGCTCCTTTCTCACCACCGGGTACGTCCGGCTCCAGAAGCTCGCGAGGTCGGAGGTCACTTGCACCGGGCGCCCAGCCGGGGAGAGGAGGTGGAGGAGGACGGGGACGCGCCCGTCCGCCACACGCGGCGACTCGGAGAGTCCGAAGAGCTCCTGGAGCTTCACGGCGAGGACCGGCGGCCCGTCGGCGGCGTACTCGAGCGTGACGTCGCGCCCGGTCGGGACCGGGAGCCTGGCCGGGGCGTGGAGGTCGAGGAGGCGCAGCGCGCGGGGACCGAGCCGGCCGCGGAGGAGCGGCTCGAGAGGGACCGCGCGCAGCTCGGAGAGGCGTCTGCGTCCGGGGACGAGCTCGACGAGGAGCGACCGCAGGACCTCGTCGTCGAGAGGTGGCAGATCCAGCTCGGGCATCGCCCGCCGGAGGAAGTCGGCGCGGGCGCGAAGGCGCGCGGCCGGACCGTCGAGCGATAGGGCGGACGCCGGGTCGGCGCTCGCCGCCTCGAGGAGGAGCCGCGCGGTCTCCTCGTCGGCGGGCGCGGGGATCTCGGCCTCGTCCAGGACGAGGTCTTCGAAGACGGCTCTCTGCGTCGCGACGACGCGGCCTGCGGAGGCGTCCCAGGAGCGGACCGTCTCTGAGAGGGCGCCCGCGCCCGGGAGCGCGTCGAGCCACGTACGCTCCACTCCGCTCGCGATCCGGATCCGGTCGGGGCCGTTCGTTCCCGCGACGGTCTCGACGACGACGACGAGGTCGGCCTTCCGAACCGTGCAGCGCGGGTCGAAGGAGAGCGGCGTCCCTCCGGCGAGGACCGCCTCCGCTGGGCGGCCGCGCCGCCTCCGCGCGACCCGGTCCGGCCACCCGTGGAGGACGAGCCGGAGGAGGTCCTCCTCGGAGGTGCGGGGAGGCCGGGGAGCGGAGGGGAGGCGACGGAGGAGCGCGTCCCGCAGGCGCAGGACGGTGTGGACGGCGCCCGGATCGAGGCCGAGCGACTCGAGCCGCGGGCGGGAAAGCCCCGAGTGTTCTGCTTGATCGAGTAGCTCGAGGCGAAGCAGGAGGTCGGAGTCGTGCTCCGGTGCCTCGGCCGCCGGGCCGAAGGCGCGGCTCCCCGCGAGGACGTCACGTTCCTCGACGAGCGCGGCCAGCGTGGCTGCCTCGCGCGCGAGCCCGGCCGCGTGGCCCGCGAGGAGGAGGGCGCCGAGACGCGGGTGAAGCGGGAGGCGGGCCATCCGGCGGCCGAGCGGGGTCGGCTGGAACGATCGCTCCTCGACCGCACCGAGACGTCGGAGGAGGCGGAGCGCCCTCTCGACGGAGGAGGCGGGCGGCGCCTCGAACCATCCGAAGCGGGCAGGGTCGCGGGGCGACCAGTGGAGGACGTCGAGGAGGGGCGCGGCGAGGTCGGTCCGGAGGAGCTCGGGCTCCTCGAACGGGCGCAGGCCGCGCTCCTCGTGCTCGGAGAAGAGGCGGATCGCGAGGCCGGGTCCGAGGCGCCCGGCGCGACCGGCGCGCTGGTCGGCGCTCGCGCGCGGGATCCGGCCGAGGAGGAGCCGGTCGAGGCCGGAGCGCGGGTCGAAGCGGAGCGTTCGCGCGAGTCCGGAGTCGACGACGGCGCGGACCCCCTCGATCGTCAGGGAGGTCTCGGCGACGTTCGTCGCGAGGACGATGCGACGGCGTCCGTTCGTGGGCGGTGCGAGCGC
>CAZWRQ010000373.1:0-3801 GCA_964636395.1 uncultured Holophagales bacterium | reverse complement strand
GCGCCGGCCTCACCTCCGCCGTCTCCGGCGCCTTCACGATCACGGCCGGTCCGGCCAGCCAGCTCACCTACGTCCAGCAGCCGACACCCGCCGCGCCCGGAGCGACGATCACCCCCGCCGTGACGGTACAGCTACGCGACGCGGCGACGAATCCCGTCGCCGTCGCGGGAACGACGATCACCCTCAGCCTCACGAGCGGCACCGGCGTCCTCTCGGGCACCACGAGCCAGCTCACGAGCGCCGCGGGCCTCGCGACCTTCAGCGACCTTTCGATCGACACGGCCGGCCCGAAGCAGCTCACCGCCGCCAGCGTCGGCCTGACCTCCGCCGTCTCCAGCTCCTTCTCCATCACGTCGGCGACCGCCTCCCAGGTCGCCTTCGTCCAGCAGCCGACGGATGCGCTCGGCGCGACCACGATCGCGCCCGCGGTGACCGTGCAGCTGCGGGATGCCGCCGCCAACCCCGTCGCCATCGCTGGGGTGACGATCACCCTCGCGCTCTCGAGCGGAACCGGCGTCCTCTCGGGCACGACGAGCCAGGTCACGAACGCCTCGGGCCTCGCCTCCTTCGCCGACCTCTCGATCGACCTCGCGGGCGGCAAGCAGCTCACCGCCGCCTCCGCCGGCCTGGCCCCCGCCATTTCCGGCGCCTTCACGATCACGACCGGTCCGGCCGCCGCGATCGCGGTGACCGCCGGATCGCTTCAGAGCGCTCCGGCCTCCGGGGCCTTCCCGGCACCGCTCGTGGTGACGGTGACAGATGCCGGCGGCAACCCCGTGAGCGGAGTGACCGTCACGTTCTTCGCTCCGTCTTCCGGGCCGAGCGCCCTCCTGAGCAACGGCGGGGTCGTCACGACGAACGCGGCCGGGCAGGCCTCGGTCCTCGCGACGGCGAACGGCATCCCGGGCGGGCCGTACTTCGTGACGGCCAGCGTGGGCGCGCTGCCGGCGGCCCAGTTCGCCCTGACGAACCTCTCGGCGGACGCGATCGCGAACGTGCCCGTGCTCGGCGGCGTCGGCATCGGCGTCTTCGCGCTCCTGCTCGCCGCCATCGGCGCCCTGGCGTCGAGAGGCGCGTTCAAGGCCTGATCGCGGACGGAGGCGTCTGAGGGAACCGGGCTCGCCCGGCTCCCTCCGCGCCTTCGGGGTGCGGCGACCTCGTCCACCGATCGCGCTCCCGGCGTCACGGCGAATGGGCGGCCCCCGCCGCGGGAACGCTTCCTGCGCCGCATTCGACCCCGAGCGCATCCGGGGTCCTTCCGAGCGGGCCGGATCGAGCTTCAGCCGGCGGACGCGCGCCGCTTGGCGAACGCGAGGATCCCGCCGAGCGCGAGCGAGAGGAACGCCGCGAAGAGGACGCGCAGCTCCGGAGGCAGCAGGAACGTCACGGTGTGCGCCGGGATCCAGAAGAACGGGATCGTCTTCGCGAGGACGAAGCCGAGGAACCCCTTCCAGTCGATCGCCGCGGCAACCGCCCCGACCCCGACCGACGGCACAGCCGCGAGCGCCCCGCCCGCGAGGTCGAGCCAGGTGTCCGTGAGGCGATGGAGGAGCATCAGCGCGACGCCCCAGCTCAGGTTCATCACGGCGCTGACCCAGAAGGCCGTCGCCACTTTCGCGCCGAGGGTCCCCGGGAGGACCGGGAGGAGCCCGGCCCCGATCGCCGCCGGGACCCCCGTGGCGTAGACCGGGAAGAGGAGCGCGAGCGCCGCGCCGAGGAGGCCCCAGACGACGACCCGCCACGCCGGCCCGGCAGGGAGCTTCCACGCGCCCGCCACGACCCGGATCGCGAGGAGCTCTCCCAGGCTCGCCAGGATCGCGAACTTCAGGAAGCCCATCGCGTACGGGTGCGCCCGGGTCGTCCCGACGATCCACGCCTGCGACGACGGGACGACGAGGAGGAGGACGACCGCGGCGAGCGTGCCGCAGAAGGCGAGGCTGGCCCGGCTCATGCGCCGGCCTCTCGTTCGGCCGGGGCTGCCGGCCGGAGCCTGTCGACGGTCACCGCCACGAGGACGGTCGTCAGGCTCCCCGCGAGCGTGTAGAGCGGCCACGCGAGGGGCGTCCCGAAGACGACGAAGACCATGACGCCGACCCCCGAAAGGAACCCGGCGGTCGCCGCGCGGCGGCTCGTCCGCGCGCGCGCGGCGAGGAGGAAGAGGCCGAGGAAGCCGCCGTAGGTGAACGAGGCGATGGAGAGCGCGAGCTCGACGACCGCCTGCCCCGTCCCGATGAAGACGAGGGCCGCGCCGGTGAGGAGGATCGCCCAGCCGAAGCTGACGCGCCGCGAGAGTCGAAGCTTCTCCTCCTCGCTCGCGAGGCGCCCCCTCTTCGTGGAGGCCCAGAGGTCGAAGACCGTCGCGCTCGAGATGGAGCTGATCGAGCCGGACACCGTCGACATCGCCGCGGCGAGGAGGCCGGCGATGATGAGGCCCGAGAGGCCGGACGGGACCTGCTCGACGATGAACTTCGGAAAGACGGCGTCGCCCTTCAGGGGAAGGTCGCCGTAGAAGAGGAAGAGGAGCGTCCCGACCGCGAGGAAGAGCGCGAACTGGAGGATGACGACGACGCCGCTCGCGACGAGCGCCCGGCGGCCGTCGCGGAGGCTCTCCGTCGCGAAGAGGCGCTGGACGATGATGTAGTCGGTGCCGTGGGAGGCCATCGAGAGGACGGCCCCGCCCAGGATCGCCGTCAGGAGGTGATACGGCGAGGTGAGGAAGGAGCCGTCGGTGTGGAAGATCGTGAGCTTCCCCGCCGCGGCCGCCTCGGCGATCCGGGCGCCGAGCTCCGGGACCTTCGGGACGAGGACGCCCAGGGCGATGACGCCGCCGACGACGTAGATCCCGAGCTGGATCACGTCGGTCCAGATGACGGCCCTCACGCCGCCGGCCTGGACGTAGACGACCGTCACGGCCGCCGTCAGGAGGATCGCCCCCACGTAGAGCGTCGGGTCGCCGACGCCGGCGAACAGGTTGTAGCCCCGGAAGATGACGACGAGCGGGATCGCCGTCGCGTAGAGCCTCACGCCGTCCGCGAAGATCCGCGTCAGGATGAACGTCCCCGAGGCGAGGCGCCGCACGGGGGTGCCGAACGACCGCTCGAGGAGCGCGTACGACGTCGTCAGCTCGCCTTCGAAGTAGCGCGGCAGGAGGACCCAGGCGACCGCGATCCGGCCGAGGAGGTAGCCGAAGGCGAGCTCGAGGAAGCCCCACGCCCCCTTCCACGCCATCCCGGGCACGGATATGAACGTCAGGGCGGAGGTCTCGGTCGCGACGATCGAGGCGGTGACCGCTCCCCAGCCGATCTTCTTCTCGGAAAGGAAGTAGTCCTTCGCGGAGGCCTGGCGCCCGCCCTTCGCGAGACCGAACGCGGCGATGCCCCCCATGTAGAGGACGACGACGACCCAGTCGAGCGCCGAGAAGCCGCTCACTTCGCCTTCCCGCTCCGGTAGAACCTCACGAACGCCTTTTCCATCGTCGCGAGCCCCTCCGGGACGTGCCCCTCGATCTCCTCGAGGAACGCCTCCAGCTTCTCGCGCGCGTCGACGATCTCGACGACGACGGGGAGGTCCTCGGAGAGCCTCTCGATCTTGAAGGTGTGGAGGCGGCTGTGCGCCCCGAAGCCCATGACGCCGCGCAGGACCGTCGCCCCGGCCAGGCCCTTCTCACGCGCCTTCAGGACGAGCCACTCGTAGAGGAGCTTCCCCTCGTGGCGATCGCTCTCGCCGACGAAGACCCGGAGGAGGGCGCCGTCTTCGGGAAGGGTCATCGTCACCTCCAGAGGAGCCGGGCGGCCGCCCGGC
>CAZWRQ010000372.1:0-3804 GCA_964636395.1 uncultured Holophagales bacterium | reverse complement strand
CACCAGAGGTGGGGTGCGGGGGGACCGGCCGCCGGTTCTGACGGACGTGGTCCCCCCGCGAATGTCGTCAGATGACGCCGAACTCCCGGCCGACGGCGACGAAGGCGGCGACGGCCTCGTCGAGGTCGGCGGTCGAGTGGGTGGCCGAGATCTGGCAGCGGAGGCGGGCGTGCCCCTGCGGGACGACGGGGAAGCCGAAGCCGGAGACGTAGACCCCCTTCTCGAAGAGGGCGGCCGACATCGCAAGGGCCTTCGCCGTGTCGCCGACGATGACGGGGACGATCGGGTGGATCCCCTTCGGGATGTTGAAGCCCGCCTCGGTCATCTTCGTCCGGAAGTGCGCGGCGTTCGCTCGGAGACGCTTCACGGGAGACGGGTCTTCCATGAGCATCCGGAACGCCTCGAGCGAGGAGGCGGTGACGGCCGGCGGGAGAGCGTTCGAGAAGAGGGTCGTCCGCGAGCGCTGGCGGAGGAGCTCGACGAGCGGCGCCGGGCCGGTCGTGAAGCCGCCGGCGGCCGAGCCCATCGCCTTGCCGAGCGTGGAGGTGTAGACGGCGACCTTCCCGTGGACGCCGGTCTCCTCCGCCGAGCCGCGTCCCGTCGCTCCGATGACGCCGGTGGCGTGGGAGTCGTCGACGACGAGGAGCGTGTCGTACTTCGCGCAGAGCTCGACGAGCTCGGGGATCGGCCCGATCTCCCCCTCCATCGAGAAGACGCCGTCGGTCATGTAGAGGCGACGGCGCTGGGCCTGCGACTCCTGGAGCGCCTTCTCCGACGCGGCCAGGTCGCCGTGCGGGAGGACGTAGCGCTTCGCCTTGCAGAGGCGGATGCCGTCGATGATGGAGGCGTGGTTGAGGCCGTCCGTCAGGATGGCGTCCTCCTCGCCGAGGAGCGGCTGGAAGAGCCCCTCGTTCGCGTTCCAGCACGACATGTAGAGGATCGTGTCCTCGGTGCCGAAGAACGAGGAGATCGTCCGCTCGAGCTCCTTGTGGAGCTCCTGGGTGCCGCAGATGAAGCGGACGGAGCCGAGGCCGTTGCCCCAGCGCTCGAGCGCCTTGCGGGCCGCCTCGACGACGCGGGGGTGGTTCGCGAAGCCGAGGTAGTTGTTGGAGGTGAGCATCAGGACCTCGCGGCCGTCGACGCGGACGCGGGCCCCGGTGGGCCCCTCGAGGACGCGCTCCTTCTTGAAGGTGCGGGCCTCCTTCAGGGCCTCGATCTCGGACTTGCAGTATTCGATGAGGGCGGTGCTCATGACCGGCCAGAATACCAGCGCCCCGCGGGGAGCGGGGCGCTCGGAACGGCCTTCCCGGGGCGAATGGGCTACTTCTTCTTCGCCTTCTTCGGGGCAGGCTTCTTCGGCGTCGCCTTCTTCGGAGCGGGCCGGACGGCCTTCTTCGGGGCGGGCCTCTTCGAAGCCGGCTTGCGAAGCGCGGGCTTCTTCGGGGCCGCCTTCTTCGCCGCGGGCTTGTTCGGAGCCGCCTTCGCGGCGGGCGAAGCGGGCTTCTTCGGCGTTGCGGCGGCCTTCGCCTTCTCCTTGGCCCGCCAGGCCGCGATCTTCTCCTTCACCTTCTCGTCGACTTCCGACATCGGGACCCACTCCTCGTCGGGATGAAGGTCGGAAGGCTGGAAGACGACGATCCGGTAGCCGTCGGGGTCGAGGATCTCCGCCGAGCGCCCCGTGAACTCCTCGAGGGGGCCCCGGGTCACGGTGACGCCTCGCTCCTTGAGGGTCGTCAGGCAGGCCTCGATGTCCCCCGTCGAGAGCATGAGGGCGACCTGGTTGCGGGCCGAGACCTCGCCCGCGCGGAGCGGGGTGACCTTGACGAGGATCGGTCCGAGCCCGAACTCGACCCAGTCGCTCTCGAAGCCCCCGACCTCGGGAAGGCCGAGCGTTTCCCCGTAGAAACGGCGAGACCGCGGAAAGTCGCTGGCGGCGACGTGCACCCGCCGGAGGGCAACGAACATCTCAACCTCCCGATTGGTTTCCCGGCGGCCGGGAAGGAGATCCGCCGCCGGTGACACGGACGAAATCCGGGGAGCGTTCCCCTGAAGCGCCCGTTTACCAGAAAGTGGTTGACTTTTCAACAACTTTCCGCTTAGCCGGGAGGCGCTCCAGGGTCCACCCAGACGCTTCCGTCCGGGCCCCGCTCCCGCTTCCAGACGGGGACCCGCGCCTTGATCTCCTCGATTCCCGCGCGGCACGCTGCGAAAGCCTCGTCCCGGTGTGGGGCGGAGGCGGCGACGACGACGGCCACCTCCCCGATCCGGAGGCGCCCGATCCGGTGACGGAGGAGCGCGTAAACGCCCGGGAAGCGGACGGCCAGGCCGGCCTCGATCCGCTCCATCTCCGACTCGGCCATCGGACCGTAGGCCTCGTACTCGATCTCGGTGACGCGACGGCCGTCGTTGTTGTCGCGGACGACTCCGACGAAGAGGGCGAGGCCTCCGTCGCCGTCGCGACGGGCGGCCTCCAGGATGGCGCCCGGATCGAGGGGCTCGCGGGAGAGGTGGGGCACGCTCAGCCTCCGGCCAGAGGGGGGAGGAAGGCGACGGAATCGCCCGGACGGACAGGGTCGGCGTCCGTGGCGTAGCGCTCGTTCACCGCGACGAGGAGCCGGCGCCCGAGCCGGGCGGCGGCGGGGGAGAGAGCCGCGACGGCCTCCCGGAGCGCGGAGACGGAGGTCTCGCCGGGAAGGGCTTCGACCGCCTCGACGGTCTGCGAATCGCCGAGCTCGTCCCTGAGAGATGCGAAGAAGTGGATACGGACCTGCATCGGACCGGATCTTAACGTTGGCGGAGCTCTAGAATGCCCGCCGAATCAGGAGGTTCCATGCCCGAGACACCGGGACGGCTGACGGGGAAGAAAGCTCTCGTGACGGGGGCTTCGCGCGGAATCGGCCGGGCGATCGCCATTCGCCTCGCGGCGGAAGGGGCGACCGTCGCCTGCGGTGTCCGGGACGAGGCCGACGGGGCTACGCTCGTCGCCGAGATTGCGGCGGCCGGCGGCGCGGCAGTACCGGTCCTCCTCGACGTGACGGACGCGGCCTCGGTCGCGACGGGCGTCGAGCGAGCGGCCCGGCCGGAGCGGCGCCTCGACGTCGTCGTCAACAACGCCGGCTACACGTCGCCGACGCCGCTCGCCGGGGACGAGAGGTCCGACCGGGCGTTCGAGCGGTCGTGGGACGTGAACGTCGCCGGCACCTGGCGCGTCCTCAGGGCCGCCCTGCCCTTCCTCGCCGAGGGAGGGCGGATACTGAACCTGTCGTCGGTCCTGGGGCGCTTCGGGGCCCCCGGCCAGGCGGGCTACTGCGCCGCCAAGCACGCCGTCATCGGCCTGACCCGCTCCCTCGCCCTGGAGCTGGCGCCGCGGAAGGTGACGGTCAACGCGATCTGCCCGGGCTGGGTCGACACCGAGATGGGGCGGTCGCGGATCCGGGGCTTTGGCCGGGAGGTCGGCCTCGACGAGGAGGCGGCCTTCACGGCGGCCGGGAAGATGGCCCCGCTCGGCGAGGTCCTCGTCCCGGACGAGATCGCGGGCCTCGTCGCCTGGCTCGCCTCGGACGACGCCCGGAACGTGACGGGCCAGTCGATCGTCATCGACGGCGGGCAGGTGATGCCCTGAAGAGGACGAAGGCGGTCTTCCTCGACGCCGGGAACACGCTCCTCGCCGCCGACCCGCCGGTGGAGGCGGTCTACGGTGACGCGTTCCGGAGGTGGGGCCTTTCGGCCGACGACGGCGCTGTGCACGACGCCCTGCGGGCGACGTGGGCGCACGTGGCCGCCCGCCAGGCACGGGGGGAGGAG
>CAZWRQ010000371.1:0-3808 GCA_964636395.1 uncultured Holophagales bacterium | reverse complement strand
GGTTGTCACCCCGCCACCTGTGCATTCCTCCATGAACTGCTGAACTTCGGGAGCATGCCCCCGTTTCCTGACGGTCGGTACACGTTCACTCGCCTCAGCACACGCGTCGGATCGCGATAGAAGTCCTCCGGGGGCTCTGTTCCAACCGGCTGCGCGAACTGCTTCCGATGGTAGGTCGTCGTGGCCGAGAGGCCATTCGTCGGATCCGTCTCCGTCCGGCTGATGACGGCGGGTGATCTGCTGATGTAGCTTTGGAGTTTCGAGAGGCGGTTCTCAATATCGACGTCGGGGGACTCGGCTGCGCTGGGGGCTTCGTCGTCGAGAGACATGCAGGTGGAGATCTCGCCGAACAGGCAAGGCATCGAGGCGGTAGAGTCGCTGTACGCGTACTCGACGAGCGTCCCCGTCGGCAACCTGAAGCTCGTCAGAGCGCCGGTTCCGGTGTCCCCCAACGAGTATGAGAAGCCGTAGACTTCGGAACCCTGGGAGATGGACGTGAGAAAGGGCAGGTAGGTCGGGTAGGGCGCAACTGCCTCACACGCTGATTCCCAATATGGATCGTGAAATCGGGTCCTCTGGAACAGTCCGGTGCCGTGGTAGGCCATCGTCGCGGTCAAGTACGGCGTCGGGCCCGAGATGACCGGGAAGCGGATGTAGTCGATGACGTCCCAGTCAATCGAGTTGAGCTGGACCTGCTTCCAGGTGAACTCGATCTTTCGATCGGAATCTGGAAGAGAGATGGAGAGGAACTGCCAGGTCTTCTCCGTGTCCCAGGTCACCTCAGCGACGACGACGTTGTTCCGGTCTCGAATCTGCTTCAGGCCCCATCGCTCGGTGCGCCGATAGCCCAAGGAATCCACGTCTGTGAAGTCGAAACCATTACCCCAAGCGTCTGTCGGATCCGGCCGCTCGTAGTACTGAGTCAGCCAGTGCGAGCTGCCGTCGGCGAACCGAACGACGTAGCCTCCCGCTGGCACCCTCTGAATTCTGAACGGGCTCTCGTCCTCAGGTGCCCCCAGCGTACTCAGGCCTGGTTCCCAGAACTCGTGGACTCCGCCGTCCGGAGCGAAGTACCGTGCCTTAGCATTCGGGTTCGGTGCCGGATCGATCGTACCGAGCTCGAGGGTCCAGCCGACGCCCAACGTCGGTAGGCCGCGAACGTGCGCCCGGTTCTTGAACATGGGCTCACCGTTTCCGTTCACACCACACTGTGTCTGGAACATGTGCCAGAACCGCGAGGAGTAGTGGGCAGTCAGGCGAAAGGTGAGACCGTAGCTGAGCGGGTACTCCGGCCCGAGGGGCACGGCGAGCTGCGGGTCGCCGTTGAAGAGGGAGAGGTTTTCGATCCCCTTCGTCTCGTAAACCCCATGGGCCTTGAAGCCGGGAAGCGTCTCGCTCGGCTGCGGAAAGGCGCCTCCGCCCTGGGCGACGCTCGGGGCAGAAGGAAACAATGCTGCGATGACGACGATGAACATGAACGGGGAGAATCGTTTCACTCTGGTGGCCTCCGTGAGACAGCGTGAATATCGGAGCAATTTAAGATTCGACCAAGCATTGTGAATGCCTCGTTCTCGAGCGTCAGTGCGTTCGGAGATCGTGTCGACGGCTGCGCGAAGGCGAGAACCGGCCTGAATATCCCCGGCGACGCAGGCGCTCGAGGCGCGCGAATCGCGGCCGTGTCGGGCCGGAGCGGGCCCGAATTGGCGGCGCGCCGGCTCATGTATCACCGCCGGAAATCCCCGAGAGGGTCACCCTCAACGCGGCTTCCGTCACGAACTCAAGCAGCCCGATCCGGTCCCGATAGAGCTCGCCGCGGAGAATCACTTCCCGACCCGTCTCGGCGAGCCTGCCGATTCCCGGGAGAGAACCGACGACGAGAACGTCGGTTTCGGGGGTCAGGTCCACATCGATCCGTCCGCCCCGTGCTCGAACCTCGCCCTGTAGAGCGTGAAGCTCCTCTCCCGATAGCCCGCACGCGAACGCGAACGAGCGACCGGCGATCGGAATGGACTTCGGGGCTTCTCGCGGCCGAGGCGGGTCGTCCATGAAATGCACACACAGCTCCCTTCCAGGGGGACGGTCTGGAGAGCGAGCCCCAGGCCTCGCAGTCCCCCCATCTCTGATGAGGGATCTGGGGGGGTGAAAGTGCCCCTGGCTCGAAGAAATATTTCTGGGCCAGCGTCGGGGCCCTGCGGGAATTGTCGCGCCTGCGTCTCAACAATCCGCCGCGTCGGGCCTCCGGAGGTGGCTCAGAACGAGTGGCGCCGCCCCACCTTCTCCGGCGGAGCTGCCGCATGAGAGAGGCCCTGTACGTCCGCCGCTCGACGATCGACCTCCAGCCCGACAGCCTCGAAGCGCAGGAAGAGCGCCTCCGATCACACGCCGCCGCCTCGGGCCACGAGGTCGTCCGGGTCTACAGCGACAGCGCCTCCGGCAAGCGCGTCGAGAAGCGCGACGCCTTCCAGCGTCTCATCGAGGACGTCGAGCGCAAGCCGGACCTGGAGGCCGTCCTCGTCCGCGACGTCAGCCGCTGGAGCCGGGCCGAGAACACGCCGGGAACACCCTCTGCACCCTCGAACACGGCGACCACAAGGCCCTCTCGAACCAGCGGGCCAGCATGGCCCCGGGAGGTCCCGCCCGTGTCGCGACCCGTCAACGCGAAACGCCGGCATCGCTGCCGGCGTTCGTCGATCCGCTCACCCTTCTCGGGACGGCGGGGGAAGTGCGATGGCTCCGCAGGTAGGATTTGAACCTACAACCCTTCGGTTAACAGCCGAATGCTCTGCCGTTGAGCTACTGCGGAACGTTCTCGAAAGAGCCTCCGCGCGGGCGAGCCGCGCGGAAGGCGGAGTCTAGGAAACCGGCGTCGCAGCGTCAAGCGAGGTCCGGGGTGGGCTACCCTATCGGGCCGGAGGCCGGGTCGGGGAGGAAACGAGCCGTGGATCGTGGCGGGACGGGCCGGGTCGCTGCGGAAGGGGGGCGCATGGCCCCTCCTCGGGGCCGTTTCGCCCCGTCGCCGACCGGCCCGCTGCACCTCGGAAGCCTGGTCGCAGCGGTCGGTTCGTGGCTCTTCGCGCGGAGCGCGGGAGGCGAGTGGATCGTCCGGATGGAGGACCTCGACGGGCCGCGCGTCGTACCAGGCGCGGCGGGCGAGATCCTCGGGGCGCTCGAGCGGTACGGTCTGACGTGGGACGGGGAGGTCGCGGTGCAGTCGCGGCGAACGGCGCTCTACGAGGAGGCGCTCGCACGGCTTCGGGCCGCGGGCCGCGCGTACGACTGCGGCTGCACGCGCGCGGAGGTGGCGCGGGCGGCCGGGGCGCCCGACGCCTCGGACCCGGTCGACGCGGCGGGGGCCGTCTACGCGGGGACTTGCCGGGCGGGGCTGCCGCCGGGACGCGCGCCGCGCGCGGTGAGGTTCCGCGTGCCGGAGGGGACGGTCGCCTTCGAGGATCGCGTCCGCGGCCGGGTCGAGGAGGACGTTGCGCGTGCCGTCGGCGACTTCGTCGTGAAGCGGGCCGACGGGCCGCTCGCCTACCAGCTCGCGGTCGTCGTCGACGACGCGGCACAGGGGGTGACGGAGGTGGTCCGCGGCGGCGACCTCCTCTCGTCGACGGCGCGCCAGATCGCGCTCCAGCGGGCGCTCGGTCTCCCGACGCCGTCGTACGCGCACCTGCCGCTCGTCCTCGGCGCCGACGGGCGGAAGCTCGGGAAGCGCGACGGCGCGCTCCCGCTCGAGACGCTCGACGAGGGGCGGGTCAGGGAAACGCTCGGCCTGGCGCTGAGGCTTCTCGGGCAGGAGCCCCCGGAC
>CAZWRQ010000370.1:0-3842 GCA_964636395.1 uncultured Holophagales bacterium | reverse complement strand
GCGAGGAGGGCCGGAAGCGGGTGATCGAGACGACCCGGAGGATGTCCCGCGCGGTCTGGGAGGCGATGATCGCGCCGTGAGCGTCCCGCGCGGCTCCGCCTACTTCTTCCGCGTGTAGGTCATCTCCATCGACTTCGCCATCTTCCCGTCCGGGCCCGACATCCACATCTCGAAAAGGAGCGTGTCGGCGTCGACCTCCGTGTCGACCGACTTGATCGCGACCTTCTTCCCGTTCGTCGGGTCGAGCATCGAGCCGGTGTAGACGGTCTTCTTCCCGCCCCTGTCGAGGGTCCCGGTCATCACGAGCATCCCGGTGCCCATGGAGTCGATCCAGTACGCTTCGTACTTCTTCTTCACGTTGTCGAATCCGGTGTAGCCGATGCCCGAGAAGGGCTGTCCCATCGCCGTCCCCTGGAAGCGCTGCTCGAGGTAGCGCCCGCCGAGGACCATCCGGAACTCGCAGCTCCCCGTCGTCTCCTCCGGAGGCTGGCTCGGGTCCATCCACGACTTCGTCTTCACGTCCCAGGTCCCCTCGAGCTTCGCGAGGCGCGCGTGCGCCTCGCCGGGCGTCGCGTAGGCCGCCCAGGCCTTCATCGCCTCCTCCGCCCCGGCGGCGGGGGCGGACGCCGGCTTCTCCTGCGCGGAGGCGTGGAGGGCGAGGACGAGGACGGACAGGGTCATGAAGCGGACGAGGCTCATGCGGTCTCCTCTCTGGCCACGGGGCTCGGAGCTTTCCACGCAGTCTCGCACGACGGTCCCGATGGGAATAGGCTCCTCCAGTGCCGTCCGGCCCCGGCGCGCGCCGCGCGATCCTCGTCTCGACCCTCTCCGTCCTCGCGGGGAGCGGTGTCGCGCTGGCGGGAAGCCTCGTCGTCCGGGTCCTGATGGCCCGGGCGCTCGAGCCCGACGCGCTCGGTCTCGTCCTCCTTGCGATCGCCGTCGTCACCCCGGTCGGGGCGATCGCCGGGCTCGGGACGAACGGCGCTCTGGCGCAGAGGCTCGCCGAGCTCCGCGCACGCGGCGCGGAGGTGCCGGCGCGCCGGATCGGCAAGAAGGCGATCCTCCTCGTCTCGGCGTCCGGCCTGCTCGCCGCCCTCCTCCTCGCCGCCCTCGCCTCTCCGCTGGCGCGGCTCCTCCACCAGCCCGGGGTCGACCACGTCCTTCTCCCGATGGCGCCCGTAGCCCTCGGCCTCGCCGCGGGTGCCGCCGCCCTCGGCGTGTCGCGGGGGTTCGGCGACTCGCTCGGCCGCGCCCTCGTGAGGGACGCCGGGGGCGGTCTCCTCAGGGTCGCGGGCGTCGGAGCCGCGCTCCTCGCGAGCGCGCCGACCTCCTTCGCCGTGGCCGCCGGCTTCGCCGCCGGCTCCTTCGCGGCCGAGCTCCTCTTCGTCGGCTACGTTGCGGGAAAGGGCTGGCTCGACGCACCCCCCGCGCGCTCAGACGACCCCGCGTCCCTCCCCGACCTCCGCCCCTTCGCCGCGAACGAGGTGCTGACGCAGGCAACGCTCTGGCTCGACGTCGTCGTCCTCGGAGCCCTCGCCCCCGCGGCCGCCGTCGGCCTCTACGGCGTCGCGCGGGGGCTCACGCGCGTCCTCGACCTCGTCCGGCAGGCGTCGTCCCACGGCTACCTTCCGTCGGCCGCCTCCGCGGTCGCGGGGAGCGACGAGGCACGGCTCGCGCGACTCCACGTGGCGACGCGACACCTCGCGTTCGCTCTCGTCTGGCCTGTCCTGTCGGTCTGCCTCCTGGCGCCGGGCCCTCTCCTCGTCCTCCTCTTCGGCGAGGACTACGCCCCCGCGGCGGGGGCCCTCCGCCTCCTCGCGCTCGCGAGCTTCCTCCCCTCCTTCTTCGACTTCCTCGACCTCCTCCTCGTTGCGGACCGCAGACCCGGGGACGTCCTTCGCGCTTCGATCGCCGGGACGGCCGTCCTCATCTTTCTCCTCTTCGGCCTCGCCAGCCGGATCGGTGGGGAGGGAGCGGCCCTGGCCCTTCTCGGCGCCGGCCTCGTGCGGGGTGTTCTTCTCCTCCGGCTCGCGTTCCGCGATCGGCCCGTCGGGCCCTATCTCGCGGCCGTGACCGGCCCGGCGCTCGCAGCGCTCTCCTCGCTCGCAGCGGGAGGGCTCCTGCTCTCTCTCCTCGCGCCCGGCCCGCGCGGGGCGCTCATCGTCGCAGCCGGGACCGGCGCCGCCGCGTCCGGGACCTCCCTCCGCGCCTTCTTCCGACGGCGCGAGGCGCGCGGGGTGCCGTCCGCCCCGGAGGCCTGAGCGCCCGGGACGGGCCCGGCTCGGGCCGCGGGCGACGGCGACGTCGAGGCCGGGCCGATAATGACCCGCGCCGCCGCGGCCCAAGCCGGGCGGCGGAGAGGGATGCATGGCCAAGGGTGGAAAAGGTCTCCTCGTCCTCGTTCTCGCGATCGTGGTACTCGGCGCCGGCCTGGTCGTCGCGGGGGTCTTCCTCGCCGGCCGCAGCACGCCGTCGGTCCCGAGCCGGGCGATCCTCGAGCTCGACCTCGAGCGGGGCCTCCCCGAGACGGCGCCCGACGACCCCTTCGCCGTCTTCGGCGGCGAGCGGCCCCTCACGCTCCGCGACGTCCTCGACGCTCTCGAGAAGGCGGGCGACGACCCGCACGTCGTCGGCCTCGTCGCGCGGCTCGGCGCCGCGCCGATCGGCGTCGCCGAGATCCAGGAGGTGCGCGACGCCGTGAAGGCGTTCCGCGCGAAGAAGAAGCTCGCGTTCGCCTACGCGGAGACGTTCGGGGAGTTCGCGCCGGGGAACGGCGCCTACTACCTCGCGACCGCGTTCGACGAGATCTGGCTCCAGCCCTCCGGCGACGTCTGCCTCAACGGCCTCGTCGCCGAGAGCCCGTTCGTTCGGGGCACGCTCGACAAGCTCGGGGTCAAGCCCGAGTTCGGGCAGCGGTACGAGTTCAAGAACGCGATGAACATGTACACGGAGACGAAGTTCACCGACGCCCACCGGGAGGCGACGAAGGCGCTCGTCGACGACCTCTTCGGGCAGATGGTGCGAGGGATCTCCGAGGGCCGGAAGATGTCGGAGGAGGAGGTGCGCGCCCTCGTCGACCGCGGCCCCTTCCTCGGCCCCGAGGCGCTCGAGGCGAAGCTCGTCGACGGCCTCGCCTACCGCGACGAGGTTCACGAGAAGCTCATGAAGAAGGGGGGCGCCGGGGCGAAGCTCTTCAGCCTCCCGGCGTACCTGAAGAAGGAAGGCCGGCCGCACGACGCGGGGAAGAGGACGATCGCCCTCGTCTACGGCGTCGGCGGAGTCGTCCGCGGGAAGAGCCGGACGAATCCCGTCACGGGCGGGCGGACGATGGGCTCCGACACCGTCGCGAAGGCGATCCGCAACGCCGTCGCCGACGACGACGTCGCGGCGATCCTCTTCCGCGTCTCGAGCCCGGGCGGCTCCTACGTCGCCTCCGACACGATCTGGCGCGAGGTCGTCCTGGCCCAGAAGGCCGGGAAGCCCGTCGTCGTCTCGATGGGCGAGGTCGCCGCCTCCGGCGGCTACTTCGTCGCCATGCCGGCCTCGAAGATCGTCGCGCAGCCCGGCACGATCACCGGCTCCATCGGCGTCCTGGGCGGGAAGATGGTGACGACCGCGATGTGGGAGAAGGTCGGCCTGACGTTCGACCAGGTGGACGTCGGCGCGAACGCGAACCTCTGGAACGCCTCCCGCAGCTTCACCCCCGCGGAGTGGGAGCGCTTCAACGCGTGGCTCGACCGCGTCTACGTCGACTTCACCTCGAAGGTCGCGGACGGGCGGAAGCTCCCGAAGGAGAAGGTCCTCGAGATCGCGAAGGGGCGGGTCTGGAGCGGCGAGGACGC
>CAZWRQ010000369.1:0-3859 GCA_964636395.1 uncultured Holophagales bacterium | reverse complement strand
CCCGGCAAGCGTCGCCGAATCAGAGGGATGCGCTCAGCGACCTGCGGAACTCCCGTCGCCCCGGTGGAGTAGGCCCAGGCGGCCTGGGCGGGGCCGTTGAACGGGGTGGCGCTCGCGAACTTGCCCCTGTTACGCGCCCGGCCCCCTGGACACACGATTGTGTCACGCGGCAAGCGGCTGAATGAGGGCGGCGCGAGCTTCGGCGGGCGATAGGTAGCCGAGCTTCTCGAGACGCCAGTGATTGCTGTAGCGAGCGACGAAGTCGGCGACGGCGACGCGGACCTCGTCGGCGTTGCGGAAAACGCGACCGTAGATGGCCTGCTCCTTGAGGGTGAGGTTGAAACGTTCGGCGACGCCGTTGGTCTGGGGCTGCTCGACGAAGGCGAAGCTGGGCTTGATGCCCCAGTACCGGATCTGGTTCAGAAAGTGATCGGAGAGGTACTGCGTTCCGTGATCCATCCGCAGGGCCAGCCCGCGCGCGACATCGGGTCCCAGGGAGCCGAAGAGCTCCTGCAGGCCCATGGCGATGGGCTGGAGGGCCTGGTAGCGGGAGCCGTCCTTGATGACATGCCAGCCGACGCACTCTGCGTTCCAGTGCTCGACGGCGGCGAAGAGCCAGACCCATCCTTCGTCGAGGGTGAGGATCCTGGTCCCGTCGGTTCCCCACATCACGTTCGGTGCGTCGGTCACGATCGTGCCGTCATGCTCGAGCGGCTGTCCGATCCGGCCGCGGTACGGCGAGAGCAGCCGGTTCTCTCTCATCAGGTGCAGGACGCGCTTGTTCGAGACGCGGATGTCCCGGAGGACTTTCAGCCGAGCCCGAACTTTGCGATGGCCCTTACCCTGGAAGGGCGACGCTTCGAGATCGGTCCGGATCTCGACAAGGAGCTCCTCGTCCGACAGCGGGGTCTTCGGCCCGCGCTTGAGCGGCACGGGTCTGTCGGCCTCGGGAATGCGCTCGAACGCCTGGCGATGGTAGAAGCTCGAGCGGGGGTATTCGAATACCCGACACACCCTTTCGACGCCGTACGGCCGGCCGGCTGCCGGGGAGATCGTCGCGCTCAACACTTCGATCTCCGGAAGGCCAAAGGGTCGTTCCTGCGGCACCTCTCTCTCAGAAGCTCGACTTCCATCGAGAGTTCCCCGACCCGCTTGACCGCGGCATTCAGCTCTTCGTTCGCCGGATCGCCGTCCCGCTCCCGCAAGCCGTTGTCGATGCCCAGGAGGGCCTTTTCCCGCCACTTCTCCAGCCGGTGGATCTCCACACCCAGCTCGCGGGAGAGAGCCTCTACCGGCTCGCCCCGAAGCAGCCGAAGCGCTACCTCTCGCTTGCGCGCCAGGCTCCAGCGCTGGCCGGGGGCCAGTGGCCCGACGGTCGCCGCGCCTGGGGCCGCTCCGGTCGCCCTACGGGCTCCCTCCGCGGCCCCAGGCCCCCCGTTCTTCTCCGTCCGTTCGTTCGTCATCAGGCGCCTCTCTTGGATCACCCTATCTTCTCCTCTCCAGTGTCCAAGAAAACCGGGGGCGCCCCAATCAGGGCCGCTGGTGCTACGGTAAGACCCCGATGCAGACCTTCGTCGACACGCTCCCGCTTGCACGGGAGAAGTCGCTTCCCTTGGCGACCTCGGTCGCTTCCGAGGTCAACTGACAACCCGGGCGCCTGCCTCGGCTGTCAGATGAAGTCCTGATTTCTACAGCTCAACGAAAGCGACGGTCCGCATGACCTCGGCCCGGAAGACCTCGACGACGGCTGGGGCTTCCCGTTCGTAGTACTCGAGCGCCTTAAGGTACTCGGCCTCGGCTTCCGGGTGAAAGACGGCTTTACGAGGCTCGGCGCTCTCGCCCACGCGCGAAAACCTCCTCGGCCGGGATCTCCCTCACCTTGCCGTCGCGCATTTCCTGGAGACGGCGCTCGGCCACGTCGAGCCACAGTTCCTTGTGCTCGGCCTCGGTGAGCTCCTCAAGGCTCTTCAGGAGCTCGCCGGCCAGGTCGGCGCGCTTCTTGAGCCGGAGCTTCAGTGCTTCGGAGAGGAGGTCTTCTCTTGTCACGCCTTCCATCTTATCGCTCGTGTCCAGCGGTCCCGGGGGCAGCAGCGGCAGCGCCGCCGGGTGGGTGGCCGAGTGGATCTCCTTGAGCTTCGTGATGGCCACGTGCGTGGAGTTCCCTGTCGTCGTCAGGTTCACGTGGCCGAAGATGGCCGGGATCCGGCCCCGTTCTCGAGAATCGGCATCGTCACGGCGTGACCGAAGCGGTGACGGGTGCCTGCCCGCGCCACGCCCGAGACCCTCATGTACCGGCTGACGTGGAGGCCGCTACTCTCACCCGATGCCCCGTCTCGTGCCCTGCGACTCCGCCTGCACCTCGCCGACCGACCTCGAGACCCGCGCCCTCGCCGCTGTCATGGGCAGGAGGCCTCTCGGAGACCTCTTCATGGCGGCGCTTCGGCGTGCGAACCAGCTCTTCGGTGCGGCGCTCCTCCTGCAGGTCGCCGAGCTTCGCCGAACAGGCGATCCCGTCGAGCGCGCCCTCGCCCGGACGAAGGAGCTCGAGCTCCAGCTCGCCTTCGCGTTCCAGACGATCGACGTCCTCCTCGAACGTTTGAACCGCGTCCCTCCCGCGCACAGGCCTCGCTACAGGAAGGCCGATCGCGGCCGAATCCTCCTCCACAAGGACGTCTTCCACCTCTCCTGTCGGGAGATCGCCCGCCTCTACGCCCTGACCCGCTCCACCGTCCATCGCTGGGTCGTCGACTGCGTGGCACCGAAGCGGCCCGATAGGCCCCTGGTCGCGCCGGCGCCGCCCGATCGCTCCTATTCCGCCATCCTCCGGCAGCAGGTGCTCAACATCTCGATGGCCGGCTTCGGCGGATCCCTCCGGATCGCCCAGACCCTGGCGCGGGAGGGCCTTCTCCTCTCACGCAGCACCGTGAGACGTTGGACGAAGGAGTCAGCTCCCACGGGCGGCGCTTCTCTCTCCAGAACGCCCGCGACATCGACCAAGGCCGATGACGAAGCCCCTCTCTCCCGACCGACCTCCGTCGCACCACGCCCCGTCGAACGGATCGTCCGGGCACGGCGCCCGAATCACGTCCTCATGGTCGACGTCACCTTCGTCAAGGCGCTCATGGGCTTCCTCCGATTCCGCCTCGCCGTCGTCATCGACGTCTTCTCCCGCTTCCCCCTCGCCTGGCGCCTGTTCTCCGACGAGCCGACGGCCGAGGAGATGGCGTCCGTCCTCGACGAAGCCGTCGCCCGCGCCAGGAGGCTTCACCCTGGCCTTTCCCTCTCGCACTTCGTGACCGACAAGGGTGCCTGCTTCACCGCCGAGACGTTCCAGGCAGCCGTTGCCCGACACGGCATGAAGGCGCGTTTCGGCGCCGTTGGCCGACATGGCTCCATCGCCCTCATCGAACGCCTCTGGCTCGGCCTGAAGGATCTCCTCCACCTCCGGCTCGATCGCTGCCTCCTGAGGGACGACCTCGAGAACAGGATCGGGCTCGGGCTCTTCTACTACTCCGTCCTCAAGCCCCACCAGGGCCTCGGCGGCGCGACGCCCACCGAGGTCTACTTCCAGAGAGGACCGGCCCGTGACCACGCCCTTCCGCCACCACGCGAAGGCGATCCGATCTCTCCCCCCGCCTTCGCCGTCCGCTACCTCGACGCCGCCCGCCGCCTGCCCGTCCTCTTCCGGAAGGCCGCGTAACGCCGCAACACCGGATCGCCGACGATCCGGCCCTTCGCCGACCCTTCCGTCCTCGTCCACCGCTCTCCGCGGTGACGGCGAGGCACTTCCACGCCGTCGCGGACCCCGGGAGTTCCGCAGGTCGCTGAGCGCATCCCTCTGATTCGGCGACGCTTGCCG
>CAZWRQ010000368.1:0-3910 GCA_964636395.1 uncultured Holophagales bacterium | reverse complement strand
AGCTTAGCAGGAGCTTCCGCATGCTTCGCTCCCCGCTTCGCGGGGCGGTGTAGGAGAATCGGGAGGGATGAAGATCTACGTCGGGAACCTCCCCTACGAGGTCGACGCGACTCGCCTCGGGGAGATCTTCGGAGCCTTCGGCGAGACGGTCTCCACGACGGTCGTCGTCGACCGGACGACCGGCAGCTCAAAGGGATACGGATTCGTCGAGATGTCCGACGACGACGCCCGGAAGGCGATCCTCGCCCTCAACCGGACCCAGCTCGACGGCCGGACGATCTGGGTGAACGAGGCCCGGGCGAAAAGCTGACGGGCCCCGTTTCTCACGCGCTGCCGCGGCCGAGGAGCGAGAACGGACCTGCCGGCGCCGGCCTCTCCGACCCGTCGGCCTCCTCCTGCGGCGCCCCTTCGGTCCCTCCGAAGAGGTCCCCTCCGATCCCGGCCTGCCGGGTGACCATCTCCGCGTAGCGTCCCCGCGCGGCCATCAGATCGTCGTGACGCCCGCGCTCGACGATCACGCCCGCGTCGACGACGAGGATCTGGTCGGCCCTCCGGATCGTCGATAGGCGATGGGCGATGACGAACGTCGTCCGCCCGCGCAGCAGCTCCGCGAGCCCCTGCTGGATGAACGCTTCCGACTCGGTGTCGAGGCTCGAGGTCGCCTCGTCGAGGATCAGTATCCGCGGGTCGGCGAGGAGGGCACGCGCGATCGAGACCCGCTGGCGCTGCCCCCCCGAAAGCTTCACGCCCCGCTCGCCGACGACCGTCTCGTATCCCTTCTCGAACCCCTCGGCGAACTCGTCCACCCGGGCGACGCGGCACGCCGCGACGACCTCTCCCTCGGTGGCGGCGGGCCTCGAGAACGCGACGTTCTCCCGGATCGTCCCGTCGAAGAGGAACGACTCCTGCAGGACCACGCCGAGCTGCGAGCGGAAGCTCGAGAGCCGCACGGTGGAGACGTCGACGCCGTCGACGAGGACGCGCCCGCCCGTGGGCGACGCGAACGCCGCGACGAGGCCGATGATCGTCGACTTCCCCGCGCCGGAGGGACCGACGAGCGCGGTCACGCTCCCCGGCTCCGCCTGGAACGAGACGCCGTGGAGGACCTCCTTTCCCTCGGAGTACGCGAATCGCACTTCCTCGAAGACGACCTCGCCGCGAAGCGGGGGAACGTCCACCGCGCGCCGCGGGTCGGCGTCCTCCCGGGACTCGGCGAGGACCTCCTTCGTCCGCTCGAGGCCCGCGAGAGCCTCGGTCAGCTGGCTCCCGATCCCGACGATCTGGAAGACCGGGGCGACGAGGAACCCGAGGAGGACCGTGTACGTGAAGAGGCCGCCGACGGTCAGGGTCCCGGCCAGGATCTGCCGCGTCCCGACCCACATCACGACGGCCCCGACGCCGCCGAGGAGGACGGTCGCCCCGGCCGAGAGCGCCGACGTCCCCGTGATCGTCCGGAGGACGTTCGAGAGGAGGCGCGTGACGCCTTCCCCGAAGACGGCGTCCTCTCGGACCTCTCCGTGATAGCCCTTCACGACGCGGATCCCGGCGAACGTCTCGGTGAGCCGCCCCGAGACCTCGCCGTGGATCTTCGACCGTTCGCGGAAAATCGGCCGGAGGGCTCCGAGGGCCGCGAAGAGCCCCGCCACGAAGACCGCGAGGAAGAGGAGCGTCAGCCCGGTCAGGACCGGGCTGAGCGTCACCATCAGGCCGAGGGCGAGGAGCGAGGTCAGGAGCCCGCCCGCGAGCTCGACGACGCCCGTCCCGACGAGGTTCCGGATTCCCTCGACGTCGTTCATCACCCGGGAGACGAGGTTCCCCGTCTTCTGGCCGTCGAAATAGGCCACGGGGAGCCGCGTCACGTGCGCCTGGACCTTCGTCCGATGCTCGGCGATGAGCCGCTGCGCCCCCTTCGAGAGGAGCTGCGCGAGAGCGAACGACGTCGCGGCCTGGACGAGGGTCGCCGCGCCGATGCCGATGAGAAGCGGGGCCAGGAGGTCGGTCCGCGATTTCGCGACGACCTCGTCGATCAGGACCTTCGTCGAGGCGGGAAGGACGAGCCCCGCCACCCGCCCGGCGGCCATCAGGACGAAGCCGCCGGCGAGGAGCTTCCGGCGCGGCCGCGCCAGCTCGAGAAGGTCAGGGACGAGCGCCTTCAGGCGCCGGACCTTCGGCGGCTTCTCCCGGCCCTCCGCGTTTCCGTCCGGCGCGGTCATCCTCCGACGAGCTCTTCCTCCGTCTCCTCGACGGCGACCCCTCGGGTCGCGAGCTCGGCGAGGAACCTACCGTAGAGGGCGTCGTCACCCGCCAGCAGCTCCGGCGGAAAGACCCCGGGCGCGGCGAACGCCCCTTCGAGGAGGAGGCGCGCGCCGGTGGCGCACGGGAATCCGGTCGTCCGCGCCATCGACGTGTCGCCCGTCCTCGGGTCCGTCCGGTCGAGGAGCTCGAACGTCCGGCGCACCCGTCGGCCGCCGTGGCGCCCTTCGCAGACGACGCGCAGGAACGTCAGCTCCGCCTCGTCCTCCGGCCGCCGCCAGGCGTGGAAGAGGAGCGCCTCCGTCAGGCGCCGCGGGACGACCGGGACTCCGTCCACCGCGACAGGCTCGCCGGAGAAGAAGCCGGTCTCGCGGAGCATCCTCATCCGGTCGGCGTGGCCGGGATAGCGGAGCGTCTTCTCGCAGAGGTTCCGGGCCTTCACGGTCGAGAGGAGGGTCCGGAGCCCGTCCGTGTAGAACGCCTCGAGCGTCCCGACGCCGGGGACGTCGAGCGGCTCGACGCCCGAGAGGGCCGGTCGGATGACGATCCCACCTCCCTCCACGCAGCGCGACGGGCGCGTGTACTCCTCGACGACGTCGGTGGGCGAGAAGACCGACCGGTACTCGAACGGCCAGTGTCGCGCGGCCGGCAACCCTCCGACGAAGATCCGGACGTCGTCGAGGCTCTCGATCCTCGCGGCCGCCCTCCCCACGGCGAGTCCCGAGAGGCCCGGCGAAACGCCGCAGTCGACGATCGCGGGGACCCCTTTCTCCTTCGCGAGCGGCGCGAGGTCGAACGGGTCTTCCGGGGAGAAGGAGATGTCGGCGACCGGCCGGCCCGTCTCGAGGACGGCCCGTACCGTTTGCGTCCCGAGGAAACCCGGCACCGCCCCGACGACGACGTCGACCTTCGACGCGATCCGCGCGACCTCGGCCCCGCTGGCCAGGTCGGCGCGCTCCGTCGCGAGGTTCGGGATGCCCGAGAGGCGCCCGAGGGCGTGCTCGCTCCGGTCGACCGAGAGGACGGACCAGCGGCCGTCGGCCGCGAGGTCCCGCGCGACGAGCGAGCCGACCAGGCCCGCTCCGAGGACGGCGACGTTCTTCATGGACGCGATTATCCTCGTGCCGCGCCGGCGGGAGCCGTGGACCGCGCGAGGCCCTCTACCCCGAAGGCTTGACACTCCCGGCACCCCTCCCTACCCTTCGCCCGAATGACCGGGGCCTCCCTCTTCCGGAGCGTCGCGCGCGGGCTGCTGGCCGCGGGCCGCACCGCGTTCGTCCTCGGGGCCCTCGTCGCGCTCATCCATGTCACGGCGCCGCACGACCACGCGAGCGTCTCGGAGGAGCAGCGCTGTACCGCCTGCCAGCTCCAGCGCGTCGACGGCGGAGGGACGCCGGAGGCCGACCCGATCCCGCTCGCTCCCCCGGCCCGGACGTCGGCACCCGTCGCCCTCGCCGCTGTCGACCTGGCGGCGCGCGCCGCCTGCACCGCGCCGGTCCCCTCTCGCGGACCTCCCGCGATCTCTCCTTCCGAGCCGCTCTAGTCCGCTCGACCTCCGCTCCGAGGGGCGGAGTCGGCGCTCCGGCCGCACCGGCGGCGGGCGCCCCACGGAGAGACCCGATGAAGACCCCGCTCGCGGGCGCGATCGCGATCGCGC
>CAZWRQ010000367.1:0-3920 GCA_964636395.1 uncultured Holophagales bacterium | reverse complement strand
CGAGAGATAGGCGCCGTGGCTCGACCACGGGAACTCTTCCGGCCGGGGCGCGAGGACCTCGTCCGTCGCTCGCTCACCGTCGACGCCGTCGTGAAAGCCGTTGCCGCGCACGAGGGAGTCCCCGTGGCCGAGCTGTCGGGGCCGTCGCGCCTCCGGAGCCTCTCCCGCGTCCGGAGCCTCTGCGCGCTCCTCGGGCGGGAGCTCGGACGGATCCCGCTCGCCGAGACGGCCCGGTCCTTCGGGCGGGACCCCTCGACGATCTCGCGGGACGTGGCCCACCTCGAGCGCCGCCTCGCCCAGGACCCCGCGGAAGCGCGTCGGCTGACGGAGCTACGAAAGCTGCTCTCGGCCTGAAGCCGACCGGGGCCGTGTCGCACGGCGCCGATCGCGAGCCGAGGCTCCGAGGGCGCATGAAGACGAACGCCCGAGCGCGGGCTCGAAAACAATACACGATTTCACGCCTGGCACCGCGGTGGGGGAGTGTGGGAGGATGACGGGGTGAGGGGGCTGCTCTTCTTCGACCTGGACGACACGCTGCTCGACCACGCGGGGGCGGAGGCGCGGGCGCAGGAGGAGACGTTCGAGGGAAGGCGGGACGTCTTCGGCCCCATAGAGTTCGCCGACTGGCTCGCCGCGTACCGCCGCGCGAACGGCCGTCTCTGGGCGGCCTACGGTCGCGGGGAGATCGGGAGGGAGGAGCTCCACCACCGCCGTTTCGCCGATCCCCTCGAGGAGCTCGGACGCGACCCGGCGGCGGCGGACGAGGTGGGCGCGTTCTACCTCGAACGCTACCGAGGGGCCTGGCGCCTGAACGAAGGCGCCGAGGAGCTCCTGGCGGCCGCCTCGAAGGAGGGAGAGGTCGGGATCCTCTCGAACGGCTTCCGGGAGCTGCAGAGGGCGAAGCTGGCGCGCTTCCGGCTGGAGCGGTGGGTGAAGCACGTCGTCCTCTCCGAGGAGGCGGGGGCCATGAAGCCGGCGCGCGCGATCTTCGACGCCGCGGTCCGCGCGGCGAGCGGCGGCGGGATCGAGGGTCCCGACGGCCCCGGCGGCCGCCGGAAGCTCTACCTCGGAGACCACTACGAGACCGATGCCGTCGGCGCGAAGGGAGCGGGGTGGCTCCCGGTCCTGTACAACCCCTCTCGCCGTCCGCTTCCGGGGCCGGTACTGCACGTGGCGCGCCTCACCGACGCCATCCCGCTCCTCGCGGGGTAGGCGTCCGGCCGGTCCGGCGGCCGATCAGGTGGAGAAGCGGGCGAGGCGGACGGCCTTCTCGACGACCGACGCGAGGAGGCGCGGCACCCCCGGGGAATCGGGCGAGGCCATCGCCTCGGCGACCTCGAGCGCCATGCGCGGCTTCCCGTGCGCCTTCAGCGCGCGGTCGATGATCGCGGTCGTGGGGACCCGCCGCCGGCCGAAGAGCGACGGAAAGACGCCGGCGCGCTGGGCAGCGGCCCGGTAGACGCCGGCGTAGCCGGCCCCCCAGAGGTGGTGCTCGACGTCCCGCTCGCGGAAGCCGGTGACGCGCTCGCGGTCGGGCTCTCCCTGGAGGAAGGAGCGAGCCGCGCGGACGTAGTGTCGTCCCGCGTCGTCGCCGTCGGCGAGGAGGTGCCACTCGATCCCGAGGCCGCGCGCCATCTTCACGAGCGGCGCGATGCCGCACTGCGCGAACTCGACGCAGCGGACCCCCTCGGCGGGGAGGTCGTAGCCGACGAGCCGCGCGATCTCGGGCAGGAGCCACGACTCGGTCTCCCCTTCGACGAGGAGCCAGCAGCGGGCGAAGACCGAGGAGGCCCGGTTGACGCGGATGTGGTAGCCGACGCGCCTCATCTCGTCGGTCGTCAGCGCCCCCTCGGCGAGGCCGTGGACGGCGACGCCGCCCCCGTTCCGGACGAGGCGGCGGATCGCGTGGAGAGGGACCGACGCGAGGAGGTCTCCCGAGTTCGTCGTCAGGACCTTCTGGCCGGCGACGCGGTCGATCAGCCCGAAGACCCGCGCGGCGAGGATCGGGTGGAGGTGGGCCTCGGCCTCCTCGATCAGGACGAGCGGCTCGGCGCCCGCCTCGACCGGGGAGCCGTTCTCGGCGTCGAGGACGGCCCCGAGGAGCATCAGGAGCGCGAGGCTCTGCATGCCGGTCCCTTCGCGCGACTCGGCCCGGAGCGGGTCTGTGGCGCCGAGGAGGACCGGGGTCTCCGCGAGGATCTCGGTCGTCCGCCCCCCGGGGGCGCGGGGCGGAAGGCGAAGGCGCTCGACCCAGCGCTCGGCGAGCGCGCGAGCCGCCGCGATCGGCTCCCGGAGCTCCTCGGGATGAGGTCGCCAGGAGCCCGAGAACTTTCGATAGGCGCTCTCGACCGTCCGGCGGAGCTTCCGGGTCACCTCGCCCTCGCCGGCCTCCCCGGGCGCGAGCGGCGGGACGGCCGGTGCGGGCTCCCCCGGTCCGGGCACGGGGGCCTCCAGGTCGATCTCCACGGGCGCGACGCGCGGCGGCCGATTGAAGCGGACGCGCAGGACCGGGTGCCGCCGGCGAAACGTCTCGACGGCCTCCTCGTCCCCCGGGCTCAGGTCACGCCCGTCGCGGTCCGTGAGCCGGGCCGTGGCGACGGCGGGGGAGCCGTCGGGCGTCCGCGTGGCCGTGAGCTCCGCGACAGTCTCGCGCCCTCCGTCTCCGGTGAACGTGAACCGCATCGAGATCCTCTCGACCGGAGCAGCCGTCCCGACCGGGAGATGGAAGTCGAGAGGCGAGAAGACGGGCCGCGCGCCGCGGTGGCCGAACGCGAGCTCGAGCGCGTCGAGGACGCTCGTCTTGCCGCAGGAGTTCTCTCCGATCAGCGCGGTCGTGTCGTCCAGGTCCAGCGTCATCCGCCGGATCCCCCGAAAGCCCTCGATCTCGATGCGTCTGAGCGGCACGTCCCGATCGCGTCTCCGCGTGGAGTGTAGGCCCCGGAGCGCCCCGGCGCGGGGCGTCGTCAGCGTTCGGGAAGCCGCTTCGCGAGGAAGAATCGCCGCGGGTCGACGTAGCCCGCCTCGCGGTAGAGCCGCCGCGCGCCGGCGTTCTCCTCGGCCACCTCGATCCGGACGGCGCGCCCTCCGGCCGCGCGCGCGGCCTCCTCGACGAAGGCGAGCGCTGCCCGCCCGATCCCCGTTCCACGGAAGACGGGGAGGACGAAGAGCTCGTCGAGGAGGAGGAAGCGGCCGCCCTGCTCTGTGCTGAAGCCCCAAGTCCCCATCGCGTAGCCGGCCGCGGCGCCGCCCGAGAGCGCGAGCCAGACGCGACCGAGCGCGGGCTCGGCGAGGAGCGCGCGGAGCGGCGGCTCGACGAGCCTCTCGTCGAACGGGATCCCCTCGTGCTCCCAGAGCGACCGCATCATCGGGAGGAGGGCAGGAACGTCGCCGTCACGCGCCTCCCGGAACGTCACGGATGGCTGGCCGGCGGGGGCGCGTCTCACGACGCTCGCTCGGGGCGGCTGCGACGATCGCGATCACCGCGTGCGTCCGGACGGGACGCCGCCACCTCGCCTACCTCGAGAGGACCCGCTGGTCGAACTTCGCGCGCATCGTCGCCGGGCCGATCTCGACGGAAATAGAGCGGAGGGAGGCGGCCGCCGCGGCCGCCTCCTCGCCGACGGCGAAGAGCCGGACGCGGACCAGGCTCGTCGGGTCGTCGTTGAGGTTCCAGCGGATCTCGGCCGTCGTCCCGGCGATGCCCGGCACGCTCCGTCCGGAGGCGTCGGAGGCCGAGACGATCCGGGCCGACTTCAGGCCCGACACGTTCGCGGGCTGGCGGAACTCCAGGATGATGCTGAGCCCTCTCCCCATCGTGTCGGCGGAGGCGTAGAAGCCGACGACGTTCGAATCGACGAGGCGCCTCTCGGCCGGACCGAGCTTCGCGGCCCGGCTCACGGGCTTCGCGGGCTCCGGAATCG
>CAZWRQ010000366.1:0-3921 GCA_964636395.1 uncultured Holophagales bacterium | reverse complement strand
GCGCTCCTCGCCCGCAAGCGGGGCGGCATCCGGCCGGTCGAGGGCCACCCGACCTCGTCGATCTGGGTCCGCTACCGCGGCGTCAAGGACCTCGACGGCAGGGAGGTCGTCGGCACCGATCCGGCCGATCCCTTCGTCCGGAGCGTCGTCGCCTCCCGACGGCTCGCCACGAACCACTTCACCGGCTGGGGCTACTGGGTCTGGTTCATCCCGCTCCGCGGCGGGGAGACGAGCGTCGGGCTCGTCTGGGACACGAGGCTCGTCCGGCCCGAGGGCGCGACCCCGCTCGAGAAGCTGACGAGCGTCCTCTCCGCGAACCCGCTGACGCGCGAGATGCTCGAGCACGCCGAGCCTGTGGCGGGGGACTGCCGCTACTACGGCACGCTCCCGTACCTCCTCGACCGGTTCATCGACCACGGCTGGACCTGCGTCGGAGACGCGGGAGGCTTCCTCGACCCGTTCTACTCGCCCGGGCTCGACCAGCTGAGCTTCTCGGTCCACATGCGCGTCGAGCTGATCCTGAAGGCGCTCGCGGGGACGCCGCCCGAGGAGATGGCGAAGGAGTACGAGGGGCACAACCGGCGGTACGCGAGGTTCTTCGAGTACTTCTACGAGGCGATCTACCGGGACAAGTACCACCTGATGGGCGACTACGACACGATGACGACGGCGTTCCTCATGGACACCGCGCTCTACTACCTCGTCGCCGTCCAGCCCGTCTACACGGAGTCGGCCGAGCGCCTCGGGGTCCCGCCCTACTACCAGGACGGCGCGAAGGTCGGCCTCGTGCCGATGCGCTTCTACCAGCGGCGTCTCGTCTCGATCGCGAAGCGGAAGAAGGCGCTCGGGATCTACGGGAACCACAACGCCGGGCGGCGCCCCGGCTTCGTCGGGTTCTCGCTCCGGAGCTCGGCCCACGTGATGCTCTGGCACGGCCTCCTGCGGTGGTGGAAGGCAGAGCTCGCGAACGCCCTGACCTACGTCTGGAGGCCGCGGCCGCTCGAAGGGCCGCAGCCGGTCCTCCCGCCCCGGCCGGCGGAGGAGGCCGGCGCCGAGGCGCCGGCCCGGGGCTGACGGTCGTGCCGGGCGGGCGCTCCGGGCGCCTCCTCGCGCCTCTCGCGGCGGGCGCGATCCTCCTCGCGGCGGCCCGTCCCGCGCGCGCCTGGGACGTCGACGCGCTCGTCCTCGAGGCGGCCGCCCGCCAGCGGGAAGCGGAGGTGGCCGCCGGGCGGATCTCGCTCGACCGCGTCGAGGTGGAGACCGAGCTCGACGCGGGGGGACGGCGAAAGAGATCCGAGCGGAGGCGCTACGCCGTCGTGATGGACCGGAGCGGCCTCGCCGCCCGGGAGCTCCTCGAGGTCGACGACCGCGCCGCGACGGCGGCCGAACGGGAGGAGTCGCGGCGCCAGGACGAGAAGAGGCGGCGCGCCGCCCGGGAGCCGGGGGGCTCGCGTTCCGACGAGGAGGAGCTTCTCTCGGGACGTGTCCCGCTCCTCGACCTCTACCACCGGCTCGACTTCCGCCTCCTCGGCGAGGAGCGGATCGACGGCCGGCCGACCTTCGTCGTCGCGTTCCGGCCAAAGCCCGGGCTCGTCGCGAAGACGATCCGGGATCGCGTCCTGAACGCCTTCGCGGGGACGGCGTGGATCGACGTGGCGGAGATCCAGGTCCGGAAGATCGACGGGCGGCTGACGACGCCGGTCCGGGTGCTCGGGGGCGCGCTCCTCGAGGTGAAGGGCGTGCGCCTCCTCTACGAGACGCGCGAGGTCCTTCCGGGCCTCTGGGCGCCGTGCCGCGAGGAGATCTCGATCACCGCGACCGCGGCGATGGTCCTTCCCTTCCGCCGCGAGCTCCGCTTCGAGTTCGGCCGCTACCGCCCCGTCACCTGAGCTAGGGGTCTGGTCTACACTCTACACTCTGCTCTAGAGCAGAGTGTAGAGTGTAGACCAGACCCCTCGGTCTCAGCTCCGGACGAAGTGGGGGAGATCGAATGGGATCGGGAGCGAGAGCTCGACGATTCCCCGGCAGGCGCCGTCCTCGTACCAGGGGGCCTGGTAGATGAGCTTCTTCACCCCGTTCTTCTCGATCGTGTAGGCGTTCGTCCCGCCGGTGCGGAGGAGCTCCTCGAAGAGCGCCCGGGCCCTCGGGGGATGGCAGTCGAGGATGCTCTTCCCGACCAGCTCTCGGCCGCCGTCCGCGGCGAACGTCTCGGCCGCCCGGTCGTTCATCTCGAGGGCGGTCCCGTCGCGGTCGCAGACGGTGACCCCGACCTTCAGCTCCTTCACCCAGGCTCCGTCGCCCATGGCGCCTCCTCTCTCCCCGCGCCCCGCCGCGGGGCCCGAGGAGGGATGGTACGGAATCGCGAGGCGTCCTTCAGCCCTGCGGGATCGGGCCGATGCGCGGGTTCGGCTCGAAGCTCAGGAGCATCCGTTCGAGGACCTCGGCCGCCTCGTCGCGGCACGGCTTCGGGGCGGCCGTCAGGCCGCCGAGGACGGAGTAGGCGCCGGTCGCGTTCCCGGCGGCCGGGTAGAGCGCGACGAAGCCCGACATCTCGCCCATCCTCGTCCGCTGGACGTACATCGTCCGGCCACCGACGCTCTTCTCGAGGACCTTCACGGTCATCGGCAGCTTCCTCCAGACCTCGACGAGCTTCTCCGGGCCGGCGACCAGCTTCGTCGAGTAGGCGAGGCGGAGGACGTACTCGTCGTCCCGGTCTCCGTCGAGGTCCCGGGTCACGTCGACGTTCACGGTCTCCCCCTTCGAGAAGTCCTTCGGGACGAACCCCTCTGGCATCTCGAACGAGAAGGCGAGCGGGGAACCGGACGCATCGTGCCTGGTCATCGGCGCGCGAAGGACGGCACACGGGTCCGAGGGGGCGGCCGACCGCGCCGTCGAGGCAGCCTCTTCGCGGACGGTTGGCGCGGAGGCGGACGCCTCGGGAGCTTCCGGCTTCTTCGCCTGCGGGCCGCAGGCGGCGGCGAAGGCCGAGACGACGAGGACGACACGGGCAACTCGCATGGAGGTCCTCCCTGCTTCGTGATGTCCGTACCTTACCAGCCCGACGAGGGTGTCTCGCCTGCGGTCAGCGGCCGGGGAGCTTGCGCCCCTCCTCGAGCCAGCATCGGAGGTCCGAGAGCGAACGCTCCCAGCTCGGCCCGAGGCCGGCGGCGTAGCCGTCCCACGAAGCTCCCTCGCCGAGGCCCTCGTGCCGCAGCGAGACGCGCGTTCCTCCGTCCTCGGCGGCGATCTCGATCGAGAGGCGCATCCCCTCGAGCAGCTCGCCCTCCCGGGTAAAGAAGCGGAGGTCCTTCACGACGAGGCGATTCGGCGGCTCGTAGACCTCGAACGTGCCGAGGACGTGGTCGCCGTCCTCGGAATCCTCGTCGACGTACCAGCCGAGGGCCCAGTTCCCGCCGCCGCGCGGACCGATGACCGCCGCGTCGGCCAGCCACGCGAGGACCTCCGGCACGTCGGTGAACGCGGTGAAGACGCGGTCGGGCGACGCGTTCACCACGATCTCGAGGGCGACGAATCTCATCGTCGCGGGATCATAGAGGCTTCGCATCGCTCGACGTCCGGTCTCGTGGAGCTGCGCCCGTCACGACGAGCTCGGCCCTCCCGACGAGCTGGCCGTGTGCGGTCTCGACGTCGAGCCGGAGCCGCTGCCCGGCGGCGAGCCGGCCGACCGTCACGCCGGAACGGGAGCGGAACCCGTCCTTCCGGCCGCCGGTGATCCCGATGACGCGCGATCGAAAGAGGGGGCGGCCGTCGAGCGACCAGACGTGGCGAACCCCTTCGTCGAGGCCCGCGGGGGCGAAGACCGCGGCCACAGCGACGAGGGGGCCGCCCGGCCCCGCGGAGAGCGACGGGAGGGGCGAGGCGACGTCGAGGCCGTTCGGGGCGAGCGAGCGGCCGACGTGG
>CAZWRQ010000365.1:0-3972 GCA_964636395.1 uncultured Holophagales bacterium | reverse complement strand
TCGGTGGCCGGGGCGGGCTCCTCGACGACGGCCGGAGCCTCGGCGGGGGCCGCTTCCTTCTTCTCGCCGCCGCAGGCGACGAGGGAGGCGGAGATGGCGATGAGGGCGACGACGGAAAGGATCTTCTTCATGGTGACTCCTTCTTTCTTTTCCCGGGGCGATTCTTCGCTGCGAGTCAGCGACCTCGGTTCGGTTTGCGTTCTTCGCTCGTGGGCGACGTCTCGAGTCTCGAACCGGCCTGGCGGCCGGGACGGCGTTTCGTGGTTCGCGGTGTCGACCCCGCGTGACGCACCAAAACCGTCGACGAGTTTCCTCGCCCGAGCTTCGGCGGAAGAGTAGAGGAATCCGAGCGCCTGTCAAGAGGGAAAATTCAGTTGAGGCTCGGCGCGAGCGCCCTACGGAGGTCGGTCGGACCAGGTCGACCGCCGGGTATGGCTCCACCGTTTGACCACCCCGGCAGCGGCACGTAGACTCCGCGTCTTCGGGCGATGTTCGACTCACTGTCCGACCGTCTGCAACGCGTGATGAAGGGGCTCCGGGGTGAGGGTCACCTGACGGAGTTCCACGTCGACGAAGCTCTCAAGGAGATCCGGACAGGACTCCTCGAGGCGGACGTCCACCTGGACGTCGTCAAGGGCTTCGCCCAGCGCGTCCGGGAGAAGGCCGTCGGCCAGGAGGTCCTGACCGCCTTCGCGCCGGCGCAGCAGGTCCTGAAGATCGTCCAGGCCGAGCTCGTCGCGCTCCTCGGCGGGACTACGGCGAACCTCGTCCTGAAGAGGCGCCCCTCGGTCATCCTTCTCGTCGGCCTCCAGGGCTCCGGCAAGACGACGACCGCCGCGAAGCTCGCCCTCCACCTCAAGAAGAAGCTCGGCAAGCAGGTCCTCCTCGTCCCGGCCGACGTCTACCGCCCCGCCGCGACGGAGCAGCTCCGGACCCTCGGGAAGGAGAACGGTCTCCCGTGCTTCGACCCGAAGGGGGAGACCGACGCGGTGGCTCGGGTGAAGGCGGCGATCAAGGAGGCGAAGCTCTTCGGCTGGGACGTCGCCATCGTCGACACCGCCGGCCGCCTCCACGTCGACGACGCCCTCATGGACGAGGTCGCCCGGATCCGCGAGGTCTGCGACCCCGACGAGGTCCTCTTCGTCGCCGACGCGATGACCGGCCAGGACGCCGTCACGTCGGCCCGCGCGTTCTCCGACCGGCTTCCTCTCACCGGGGTCATCCTGACGAAGCTCGACGGCGACGCCCGCGGGGGCGCCGCGCTCTCCCTCTCGACCGTCGTCGGCAGGCCGATCAAGTTCGCCGGCATCGGCGAGAAGACCGTCGACCTCGAGCCGTTCCACCCCGACCGTGCCGCGTCGCGGATCCTCGGGATGGGCGACGTGATGACGCTCATCGAGAAGGTCTCTTCGGAGGCCGACCAGAAGGCGGCCCAGAAGGCCGTGGAACGCCTCCGGAAGAACGAGTTCACGCTCGACGACCTGAGGGACCACTTCCGTCAGCTCAAGCGGCTCGGCCCGCTCTCGACGCTCGTCGGGCACCTCCCGAAGGTCGGGCCGTTCAAGCAGCTCCGCGACCTTCAGATCGAGGACGACGCGACGAAGCACCTCGAGGCGATGATCGACTCGATGACCGCCGAGGAGCGGAACGACCCGAAGCTGCTGAACGGAAGCCGGAAGCTTCGCGTCGCGCGCGGCTCGGGCACCTCTGTCCAGGACATCAACCAGCTGCTCAAGCAGTACCTCGAGATGAAGAAAATGATGAAGGGCGCCGCCCGGATGCGCTTCTGATCCGGATGGCCCTGGACACCGCGCCGAAAGGAAACCGATGCTGAAGATCCGACTCCGCCGCACGGGCGGCACGAACGCCCCGGCGTACCGAATCGTCGTCTCCGACAGCCGCCGCACCCCGACCGCCATGGTCATCGAGGAGCTCGGCTACTACGACCCGACGAAGAACCCGCCGCTCCTCGATCTCGACGTCGACAAGGCGAACGCCTGGATCGCCAAGGGCGCGACCGCGTCCGGAACGGTCGGCAAGCTCCTCGCCCCGCCGAAGGCCTGACGGGCGCCGGGCCGGCCGTGGCTGCGGAGGACCTCGTCGTCGTCGGACGCCTCGCGCGGCCGCACGGCCTGCGCGGCGAGATGAGCGTCGAGGTCCTCTCCGACTTCCCCGAACGGTTCGCACCGGGGCTCGTCCTGGTCACGGCAGCGCCTTCCGGGGAGTCCCGCGGCGAGCTCGTCGTCTCGACGGTGCGTCCGGCGGGAGAGCGCCTGCTGATCGGGTTCCAAGGGATCGAGACCCGGACCGCGGCCGAGGCCCTCCGGGGCCTCGACGTCGCGGTGCCGGCCGGCCGCGAGATGCCGCGCCCCGAAGGATTCGTCTATCACTTCGATCTCGAAGGGTGCCGCGCCGTCGACCGCACCGGGCGCGAGCTCGGCGTCGTGACCGATCTCCAGGAAGTCGGGGGTCGGGACCTCCTCTCGATCCGCACGCCGGCCGGCGAGCGAGACGTCCCGTTCGTCGAGCCGATCGTCGTCTCGGTCGACGTCGCGCGAAAGCTCGTGGTTCTCGACCCTCCTCCGGGGCTCCTCGACGAATGAGGTTCGACCTCGTCACGATCTTCCCCGGATACTTCGCCTCCCCGCTCGGGGAGGCTCTCGTCGGCAAAGCGATCGAAAGCGGCCTCCTCGAGGTGCGGGTCGTCGACCTTCGCCCCTTCAGCGAGGACCCGCACCGAAAGGTCGACGACGAAGCGTTCGGCGGGGGGCCCGGGATGGTCCTCGCGGCGCCCCCGCTCGTCGCCGCCCTCGAGGCGCTCCGGGCCGAGGAGGGCGCGGCCGCGCCACATGTCGTCGTCCTCTCGCCGCGGGGTCGGCGCCTCGACGCGGCGCTGGCCCGCGAGCTCGCGGCACGCCCGCGCCTGGTGCTCGTCTGCGGCCGGTACGAGGGGATCGACGAGCGGGTGCGCGAGGCCGGTCTCGTCGACGAGGAGGTCTCCCTCGGCGACTTCGTCCTCTCGGGCGGCGAGGTCGCGGCGCTGGCGCTCCTCGAGGCGGTCTCGAGGTTCGTGCCGGGAGTCGTGGGGGAGGAAGACAGCGTTCGGCTCGACAGCTTCGAGGACGGGCTGCTCGACCATCCGCACTACACCCGCCCGCGCGAGTTCCGGGGGCTCGCCGTCCCCGAGCCGCTCCTTTCCGGCCATCACGAGAGGATCCGGCGGTGGCGCCGGGAGCAGCAGTTCGAGCAGACGGCGCGCCATCGTCCGGACCTCCTCGACCGCTTCGCTCCCCGGACTCCGGAGGACCGTGAGCTCCTCGACCGGGTTGCCCGAAGAGGCCGGACTCCGTAGAATCCGCGTTCTGGCCATCCGAACGGGGACAGGTGTCCTCGAGTGCCGGGGTGGCCAAGACGTCTTCGGAGGTTCCTCGAAATGGACAAGCTGCTCGAGGCGGAACGCCAGGCTCTGCGCGGGGACATTCCGCCATTCGCCCCCGGCGACACCGTGAAGGTGCACGTCAAGGTGCGCGAGGGGGAGAAGGAGCGGATTCAGGTCTTCAACGGTCTCGTCATCGCCCGCAAGGGCGGCGGGGTCCGGGAGACCTTCACGGTGCGCAAGGTCTCCCAGGGGATCGGCGTGGAGCGGACGTTCCCCGTCCACTCCCCGGTCCTGGAGAAGATCGAGGTGGAGCGCCATGGCGTCGTCCGCCGCGCCAAGCTCTACTATCTCCGGAAGCTCCGCGGCAAGGCCGCCCGTATCGCCGAGAAGCGGGACGCCTGAACCTTCGGGGGCGTGAAGCCCCTGGGCGGTGCGCAGGCGCGCCCGCCGCACGAGGAGAGGGATGGACCGTCGTCGATCGGGCTCTCCGGAATCGTCGCCCCGCGCCGCCTCGCGCGCGCGGGGCGACGGCCGTTCCTCCCTCCTCTCGGACGAGGATGCCCGCCTACGGGCCCTTCTCGAGGCCGAAGGGC
>CAZWRQ010000364.1:0-4016 GCA_964636395.1 uncultured Holophagales bacterium | reverse complement strand
CTCGCGGCGGGCTGCAGCGTCAGCTTCATCACGAACGCGATGCTCCTGACACCCGCGCCTGCAACCTGCGCTGCGTCCACTGCGCGGTCAGCTCGCCCGGCTACGTCGGGCGAAGCCTTCCCTGGCCGGCTTTCGAGCGGCTCCTGCCGACCCTTCGTCGGCTTCGGCCCGCCGTAGAGCTCTCCGGGCACGGCGAGAGCCTCGTCCACAAGCGGTTCTTCGACGCCTTCTCCGAGGTCCTCGCGGCGGGCTGCAGCGTCAGCTTCATCACGAACGCGATGCTCCTGACACCCGGGCTCGTCGAGCGGATGCTCTCCTGCCCGGGACCGGGCCGGTGGAGCGGCGTCGCCGTCTCGATCGACGCCGCCGAGCCCGAGACCTTCGAGCGGCTCCGCCGGGGCGCGCGTCTCGAGACGATCGTCGAGAACCTCGAAGCGCTGCGCGACCGGCGCCGGGCGCTCGGCCTCGACCACCCCGTCGTCACGTTCAACACCGTCGTCATGCGCGACAACGCACGGCAGCTCGACGGAATCGTCCGTCTCGCCGCGCGTGTCGGGGCCGCCGCCGTCACCCTGGTGGAGCTGCTCGAGTACGACCACTTCGCGGGGCATGGCCCGCGCGAGGTGCTCGAGGAGGTCCGGACCGGCGTCGCCGACGCGCGCCGGGAGGCCGAGGGAAGCGGCGTCCGGCTCGCCGTCATGCCGGGGCTCGCCGAGCTCCTGGGGGAGAAGGCGTGAGCGTTCCGACGCGCCGCGTGAAGGACTGCTTCGACCCCTGGACGTCCGCGGTGATCAACGCGGACGGCGCCGTTGCGCCGTGCTGTCACGCCATGGAGCGGATGGGCGACCTCGGCGAAGAGACCTTCGAGGAGATCTGGGACGGCGCCCGCTTCCGGACGTTCCGGACCTTCCTCGCGAGCGCGACGCCGCTGCCGGCGTGCGAGAGCTGCTTCGTCCGGGGGTGGAGGAGCGAGCCGGACCCGCGTCCGTCTTCGGGAGCCTCCCGCTGGCAACGACTTCTCGCGGCGTTCGGGGGCGCGGCGCCGCGCCCGTTCGTTCCGGGCACGGTCTCGGGCCTCGCGATCCGGACAGACAGGGACGAGTACCGCCGCGGGGAAACGCTGTCGATCAGCCTCTCCTTCTCGGCCTCGGCCCTCCCGCCCTCCGACCGCCTGGACGTCTACCTCCGGGCCGAGCTCCCCGACGGCGGGGGAGTCTTCGTGACGTACGACGGCCGCTTCGTCGTCGTCCGCGACGGCCCCGTGCCGCTCCTCCGCGCAATAGAACCCCTCGACGTCGAACGCCTCGAGGTCCGTGGCGTTCCTCCGGGAGAGCCGCAGCTCGGCGAGTGGCGGCTCGTCGTCACGGTCACCCGAGCCGGACGAGGGCTCGAAGGCGAGGCCGCGAGCCTCGCGACGGCCGCCCACACCATCCGGCTCTCCGCGTAGGACGGGGTCTGGTCTACACTCTACACTCTGTTCGCGAAGAGAGTGTAGAGTGTAGACCAGACCCCGTCTTCTTCCCCCTCTCTTCCCGGGCTTTTGACATTCCGATCGGCCGGGGGTATGTTTGCCGACCCTTTTGACCCGAGGTCGGGGGAGGAATCGATGTACGCCGTCATTCGCACCGGAGGGAAGCAGGTCAGGGTCGCCAAGGGCGACGTCATCCAGATCGAGCGCTTCCACAACAAGACCTTCACCAAGGGCGATGCGCTCGAGCTGCCCGAGGTTCTGGCCGTCGGCGAGGGGGAGACCCTCCGCCTCGGCTCTCCTCTCGTGACCGGAGCCACCGTCCACGGTGTCGTCGTCCGCGAGATGAGGGGCCAGAAGCTCATCGTCTACAAGAAGAAGAAGCGCAAGGGGTACCAGCGGAGCCACGGGCACCGCCAGAACCTCGTCGAAGTCCGGATCGACTCGATCTCGGTCTGAGAGCCTTCCGAGGAAGCTGCTATGGCTCACAAAAAAGGTCAGGGTTCTTCCCGCAACGGCCGCGACTCGAACGCCCAGCGCCTCGGCGTGAAGCGCTTCGCGGGTCAGTGGGTCACCGGCGGCTCGATCCTCGTCCGGCAGCGGGGTACCCCGCTCAAGCCGGGTGAGAACGTCGGCCGCGCCAAGGACGACTCTCTCTTCGCGATGGTCGACGGCGTCGTCGACTTCAAGGACAAGGGCCGCCTCGGGCGTTACGTGAGCGTGACGCCGGGACCGCGTCCCGGCTCCGAGGCCGCGGCCGCGAGCTGATTCCGGGCGGGGCGCCTTCCGGCGCCCCGGACCCGACCCTCCGGCACGGACGTTATGTTCCTCGACGAGGCGTCGATACAGGTCTCGGCCGGCGACGGCGGCAATGGTTGCGTCGCGTTCCGGCGCGCCAAGGGCGAGCCGCACGGCGGACCCAACGGCGGTGACGGCGGTGACGGCGGCAGCGTCCGCGTCGTCGCCGACGAAGGTCTCAACACCCTCTACCCGTTCCGCTTCAAGAAGCGGTTCGCGGCCGGCCGCGGCCAGCACGGCATGGGCTCGAACTGCACCGGGAAGCGGGGCGGCGACATCGAGATCACCGTCCCCGTTGGCACGATCGTCAAGGACGCCGACTCCGGCGAGGTCCTTGGCGACCTCGCCGAGAACGGCCAGGTCCTACTCGTGGCGAAGGGCGGCCGCGGTGGCCGCGGCAACCAGCACTTCGCGACGCCCACCCACCGCACGCCCCGCCGCGCCGAGCCCGGCACCGAGGGCGAGCGGCGCTCGCTCGCGCTCGAGCTGAAGCTCCTCGCCGACGTCGCCCTCGTCGGTTTCCCGAACGCCGGCAAGTCGACGCTCGTCGCCGCCATCTCCGCGGCGCGCCCGAAGATCGCCGACTACCCCTTCACCACGCTCGTGCCGAACCTCGGCGTCGTCTCCTGGGAGCGCTACAAGACGTTCGTCGCGGCCGACGTCCCCGGCCTCATCGAGGGGGCGAGCGACGGCCACGGCCTCGGCATCCGCTTCCTCCGCCACGTCGAGCGCTCGCGCCTCCTCTGCCACCTCGTCGACGCCGCGGCCCTCGACCCGGAGGACCCCGAGGGCGCCGCCGAGAAGGCCGTCTCGGTCATCGAGGCCGAGCTCGAGGCCTTCGCGCCGGAGCTCGCGGCGCGCGAGCGGGTCCTCTGCGCGAACAAGGTCGAGATCGCCTCCGAGGAGCAGGTCGCCGCCGTCCGCGCGGCGGCCTCGCGTCGCGGCCTCCGCTTCTTCGCGATCTCGGGCGCGGCCCACAAGGGCCTCGACCCTCTCGTCTCCTTCCTGGGTGGCCGCCTCGAAGCGATGAGCGTGAGGCCGGTCCCCGTCCTGCCCGTGCCGGCAGGGGAGGCCCCGGATGCTCAATAGAACCCACCTCCTCGGCGTCTACGGCGGCTCGTTCGACCCGATCCACCTCGGCCACCTCGTTCCCGTCGAGGAGGCCCGCGCGGCGACCGGCCTCGACGAGATCCTCTACGTCCCCGCCTTCGCCCCGCCCCACAAGCCTCAGGGCCCGTCCGCCTCGGCGTTTCACCGCTTCGGCATGTGCGCGACCGCCCTCGAGGCGTATCCGCACCTCCTCCTCTCGGACTTCGAGGTCTCGCGCGGAGGGACGACCTACACCATCGAGACGCTCCGGCACGTGCGCGCAAACCATCCCGAGAGCGAGGTCTTCCTGGTCCTCGGCTCCGACTCGATGGCCCAGCTGCACACCTGGCGCGAGTGGAAAGAGATCGTCTCCTCGCACCGAATCGTCGTCGTCTACCGCGAGGGGGTCGACTACCCCGATCTGCGCGAGGGGCTGCCGCCCGAGCTCGCCGCCCGTCTCGCGCCGCTCGGCGCGCGGCCGCACGACGAGCTCTCCGAGAACCAGACGATCTTCTGGGCGGGAAACGCGCCGGTTACAATCTCCTCCACGTGGATAAGAAGCGCACTCCCGAGCGTCCAAAGCCTGAGCGAAAGTCTTCCTCCCGCGGTGGAGCGGTACGCGAGGCGGCACCGCCTCTACGTCGCGCCGTGAAGGGCGCGA
>CAZWRQ010000363.1:0-4018 GCA_964636395.1 uncultured Holophagales bacterium | reverse complement strand
GCGGCCCGCGTGGGGGCCTCTCCAGCGAGGTCTAACGCCGGCGTCGCGCCGGGTATTCCGCCGACCCCGTCCCCTCTCCGGCGGCGCGGCGCGAGCGCGCCGGGGTGGCTCCCGGACCGAAATACCCCCGGCGCTTCCCGTAGGCCAGGAGCGTCTCCTCGAGCAGGCGGCGCCCACGGTAGAGCCGCGACATGACGGTGCCCAGAGGGATCTCGAGGATGTCCGCGACCTCGCGGTAGGAGAAGTCCTGGAGGTCGACGAGCTCGACGACGAGCCGAAAGTCCTCCGGAAGGCTCGCCAGCGCTCGAGCGACGTCCCCGTCGAGCGAGCGGCCGAGGAGCTCGTCCTCGGGCGTCGCCGCCGGCGGGACCGCCTCCTCGAGGGCGGACTCGAACGACGCCCCCCCTCTCTCGAGGTCGACCTCCCGGGGCCCCGCCTTCAGCTGCCGATAGCGGTTGATGAATCCGTTCTTCAGGATCCGGAAGAGCCACGCCTTGAGGTTCGTTCCCTCCCGGAAGCCGTCGTAGTGGGCGAAGGCACGCAGGTAGGTCTCCTGGAGAAGGTCCTCCGCGTCCTGGCGGTTGCGCGTCAGGCGGAGAGCGGTCCCGAAGAGGGCATCCGCGTACGGGAGCTCCCCCGATCGGAGGTCCCAGGCGTTCGGGGCCCGGTCGCGGCGGAATCCGAAGAGGGCCATCTTCTCCCTTCAACGACGGCTCGCGCCCGCCGGATTCCGGCCGATACGGCAAGGCCCCGGCAGGCGCCGGGGCCCTCCGCACCGATCCGGGCCGCGCGGGCCCGCCGTGTCACTTCCCCTGGAGGAGGAAGGCGATGACGAGCGTGTAGATGACGAGCGACTCGATCAGGACGAGACCCAGGAACGCGATGCCGCGGATCTGGCCGGCGGCTCCGGGGTTGCGGGCCATGCCGTCGCAGGCCGCGACGGCCGTCCGGCCCTGGGCGGTGGCGCCGGCGGTCGCGCCGATCGCCAGGACGAGCGCGGCCGACAGGTGGCCCCAGCCCGCGCCCCCGCTCGTGGCCTTGGCGGCCTCCGCGGCCTCCTGCGCGAAGGCGAGGTTCGGGAGCAGGAAGGCGAGGCCGGCGACGGCGACGGCGGGGAGAAGCTTCTTGATCATTTCCTTTGGGCTCCTTTCGGGTTCGATGATCCGCGTTTCAGTGCTCGTGGGCGATCGCGCCCCCGATGTAGACGGTGGTCAGGAGGGTGAAGACGTACGCCTGGAGGAACGACCCGAAGATTCCGAGGGCGTTCATCGGCATCGGCACGAGGAGCGGCACGAGCTCGACGAACTGGTTCGTCGCGGTGTGCTCCCCGTAGATGTTCCCGAAGAGACGCATCGCCAGGGAGAGCGCCCGGGCGAAGTTGCCGATCATCTCGATCGGGAAGACGAGGATCGCGAGCGCCGCGCTCGGCCCCGCGAACGTCTTCAGGTAGCCGAAGAAGCCGTGCGCCCTGATCCCGGCCGCGTTGAAGAAGACGAGGCACGAGAGCGACAGGGCGAACGTCGTGTTCAGGCTGGAGGTCGGCGGCTGGAGGAAGAAGAGCTGACCGACCAGGTTCGAGACCGTGATGAAGAAGAAGAACGCTCCCACCACGGGAAGGTACTTCTCTCCGGTGTGAGGGATGTTCTCCTTGATGAGGCCGCGCAGGAAGTCGACGAAGACCTCGAGGACGTTCTGCGCCCCGCCCGGTACGCCCTCCCGAAAGCGGCGGGCGAGGATCGGCAGGACGACCGCGAAGACGAGGAGGACGACGAGCGCCATGATCACGTGGTCGGGGACCCAGCCGAGGACGGCTCCGGTCGCGTGATCGACCGGGGCGACGCCCGCGACGTGGACGCCGCCGATCGTCACACCGTGGAGCCACCACGACGGCGCGTTCTCGGGCGAGCCGAAGATCGCCGTCAGGAGCGCGTTGACGGGTCCGAACAGGATCGAGTGATGGTGCTGCATCTCACTCCCGCGGGTTCGTTCCTTCTTCCTCTTCCCCCGGCCCGGACCGGCCGGCCGCGCCTCCCCGTAACCCGTCGGCGAGGACCCCGAGGACGACCGCGGAGAGCCCTCCGAGGAGCCACGGGACCTCGTCCGGGAAGAGGCGAACCGAGCCGTACGCCGCGAGCCCCAGGAAGGCGTAGCGGAGAAGGGCGCGGAGCGCGAACTTCCAGTCGAGCCGGGTCGACGCCCGTGGACGGGGAACGAGCAGTCTCCCGGCCACGTCCGACAACCAGAGGCCGGAGACGATAGCCACGGCCGCTCCAGCCGTCAAGGCGGCGGCCTCCCGGAACCTACCGAGGGCTCCCAGGGCGAGGGCGGCGAGGAGAGCCGCCAGGGACGCGACCCGGAAGACCCGCCTCTCCTGGGGGAGAAGCGCGAGGCTCACGCCCCGTCCCCGGCCGGGCCGGGCCCGGACCCCGGAGGGCCCTTCCGGCGGCCCTCGAGCCTCTCCGCTTCGCGGAGGAGCTGCCGGATGCCGCCCGCGAAGCCGAGGAGGCCGAGGACGGCGGTGGCGGCCGGGAAGCTCCCGAGCCACCGGTCGACGAGCCAGCCGAGCCCCCCGCCCGCCGCGAGGCAGGCGGGGAGGACCCAGCCGAAGCTCAGGACGTCGCCGAGAAGGCGGAGGCTCGGATCGGGCTCCCTCCGCGGCTCGGGCATCGGTCGGTCCCCCACGTTTCTGCGCCCGACCCGCGGTCGCGGAAAACCGGGGGCACCAGGGCTTTTCCGAAAATGTTCTCGGGGGACCCGGACGCCGGGTTCCCCGAACCCCTCCGCGCGGGCTTTCTTTCTACGGCAGGAGGCAGGACTTCGCCAGCGCGATGAGCGGCTGGGGGAGGACCCCGAACGCGAGCGTCCCCGCGAAGCAGAGGCCGACCGCGACGGCCACCGCGGGCTCCTCGCGCCAGCGCAGCTCTCCCTCGCCGTCGACGAGGTACATCGCCCGGACGATGCGGAAGTAGTAGAAGAGCGAGACGGCCGACATCAGGACCCCTAGGACGACGAGGGCCGGCCAGCCCGCCTTCAGCGCCGCGGAGAAGAGGAGGTACTTCCCGACGAAGCCGGCCGTCGGCGGGATGCCGGCGAGCGACAGGAGGAAGACGACCATCGCGCCCGCGGCGAGCGGGTTCCGCTTCCAGAGGCCGTTGAAGTCGTCGACGCTCTCCGTCGCGTAGCCCTTCGCCTCGAGGAGGACGACGAGCCCGAACGCCCCGAAGGTCATCAGGAGGTAGGCGGTCAGGTAGAACAGGATCGCCCAGAGGCCGAACGCCTCGGGCTGCCCCGCGGCGCCCCCCGCCCGGTAGGCGAGGAGGCCGAGGAGCGCGTAGCCCGCGTGCCCGATCGAGGAGTAGCCGAGGAGCCTCTTGACGTTCGTCTGCATCAGCGCGCCGACGTTCCCGACGACCATCGTCAGCGCCGCCGAGGCCGCGAGGACCGGCGCCCAGTCGTCGGAGCGCGGTCCGAACCCGTCGAAGAAGATGCGGGCGAAGATGGCGTAGGCGGCGAGCTTCGGGCCGACGGCGAAGAAGGCCGAGACCGGCGTCGGCGCGCCCTCGTACACGTCGGGCGCCCAGACGTGGAACGGGGCCGAGGCGACCTTGAAGAGCATCCCGCACGCGACGAGGACGACGCCGACCATCAGGAGAGTCGAGCGGGGCGCGGCCTCGAGGGCCGAGGAGACGCCGCCGAGGGAGAGCGTCCCGGTCGCGCCGTAGACGAGGGAGAGGCCGTAGAGGAGGACGCCGGAGGAGAACGCCCCGAGGACGAAGTACTTCGCCGCGGCCTCGACCGACTTCGTCTCCTGCTTGAAGTAGCCGGCGAGGACGTACTGCGAGAGCGCCATCAGCTCGAGCGCGACGTAGATCGAGACGAGGTGCGTCCCCGACGCCATGAACATCATGCCGACGGTCGTCAGGAGGAGGAGCGCGTAGTACTCGCCCCCGGGGTAGGGCGAGGTCCCGACGAAGCGGAGCGAGAAGAGGATCGTGACCGCGGCCGCGAGGAGCGTCAG
>CAZWRQ010000362.1:0-4061 GCA_964636395.1 uncultured Holophagales bacterium | reverse complement strand
TCCAGACCCGCGAGGAAGCCGACGGGCTGCGCGCCGCGTGGGGCGAGGCGCTCGACAGGCTGAAGAAGCTCGTCGAGGGTTGACGCGAGAGGCCCGGTGAATCGCCTGCGCCCCCTCGTCGCCGTGCTCCTCGGCGCAGCCCTGCCGGCGCTGCCGGGGGATGCCCCCTCCGCCGCGCCCGCGCTGCTCGAGAGGCGTCTCGCGCTCGCGGCGAGCGCCGCGGCCGAGGCGACGCTGAGGCTCCACGAGACCGATGCGGCGAGGCGGTGGCTCGGCGAGGTGCCGCCGGGCCTCCGAGGCTGGGAGTGGCGCCATCTCTCCGCGCGGGCCGACGAGAGCCTCGCAGCGTTCGACGCGGCCGCCGGGCGCCTCCTCGGCCTCTCGGTCTCGCCGGACGGCCGGCGTCTCGCGACCACCGGGGCGGACAAGGTCGTCCGCCTGAGGGACGCCTCGTCCGGGAAGCTCCTGGCGACGCTCGAGGGGCACGGCGCCGCCGTCTGGAGCGCGGACTTCTCGCCCGACGGGACCACGCTCGCGACCGCCTCCTCCGACGGCACGGTGCGGCTCTGGGACGCCGGCTCCGGGAAGGAGGTCCGGAAGATCGAAGGCGTCGGGAAAGGGATCGCCGCCGTTGCGTGGAAGCCCGACGGCGGCGAGCTGACCGCGGTCTCGTGGGACCGGACGAAGGAGCGTGGAGTGTGGGGCGTCGTGAAGTCGTTCGACCCGCGGACGGGCTCCCTCGTCCGCTCCCTCGAGCACGGCGTCAAGCCGGTTACCTGCGTGGCCTACAGCCCCGACGGGGCGCGGTTCGCCGCCGGTACGTGGGACGCCGACGTGGCCGTCTGGAGCACGGCGGCGTGGGGTGAGCCCGCGCGGCTCGTGCCGCCGAAGGACGACGCCTACAAGGCCGTCCAGGCGATCGCCTTCTCGCGCGACGGGACGCGGCTCGCCGTCGGCGCCAAGGACGGCACCGTCCGGCTCTGGGACGTCGCGGGCAGGAAGCTCGTGGCGACGCTCGTCGGACAGGCGGAGGGGCAGGCTCAGTGGATCAACGGCGTGGACTTCGTCGCGTCCGACCTCCTCGCGACCGCCGGCAGCGACACGACCGTCCGGGTCTGGGACCTCGCGAAGGGAAAGCAGAGGGCCGTGCTGCACGGCCACACGGGGCCCGTGACCGCCGTCGCCGCGAGCCCGGACGGGGCACGCCTCTACACTGCCTCGGGAGACGGAACCGCGCGCGTCTGGGCGGCGGGGGAGAGCGCGCGGCGCGTGCTCCGTGCCGACGCGAGCGGCTACGACGTCACCTTCTCGCCCGACGGGACGAGGGTCGCGAGCACTGGCTGGGGCGGCTGGGTCCGGATCTGGGACGTCGCGACCGGTGCGGCGCTGCGGACGTGGACGGGCCACGAGGAGTCGGGTGTCCGCGCCGCGTTCAGCCCCGACGGGAAGTGGCTCGCCACGACGGGGAACGACGGGCGGGTCGTCCTGTGGAACGCGGGGACCGGGGAGAAGGCCGCCGAGCTCGAGAAGATCGAGGACGGGCGGAGCCTCGGAATCGCCTTCACGCCCGACTCGCGCTTCCTCGCCTCGCCCTCGGCGAAGGGGCTCGTCAAGGTCTGGAGCGTCCCTGGCGGAACGCTCCGCGCGACGCTCGAGGACGGCGGGCGCGCGACGGCCCACGTCGCCTTCAGCCCCGACGGGGCGCTCCTGGCGACGGGAGGCACCGACGGCGTCGTCGCGCTCTGGGACTGGAAGGCGGGAAGGGTCGTCCGCCGGCTGACACAGTCGCCGGGCACGCTCCAGGTCGCGTTCCATCCCTCCGGGAAGACGCTCGCCACCGGCTCGAGCGCGCGGACCATCACCTTCTTCGACGTCGAGTCGGGGCGGGAGCTCGGCCGCCTCGCGGGGCACGCGGAGGAGGTCCACGGCGTCGCCTTCTCGCCGGACGGGACACGCCTCGCCTCGGCCTCGGGCGACGGGACGCTCCGCCTCTGGGAACCCGCCACCGGCGCGATCGTCCTCACCGTCCCCGCCGAGACGTCGGTCCACGCCGTCGCCTTCAGCCCCGACGGGGCGCGCCTCGCGATGGTCCCCCTCGACGGCACCGTCGTCCTCCTCGACTCGGTGCCGGCGGCGCGGCGCGCGGGGCGCTAGCGAGCCGGCACGAGGCGGAGGCGGCCGACGGCCACGACGCGCCCCGTGCGCCGCTCCTGGGCGAAGGCGACGAGGGAGTCCGCTTCCGGGGTCGCCGCAATCTCGCCCAGCCACTCGAAAGGGCTCCGGTCGCCTCCGATCCGGCCGATCTCCGTGAGAGACCGAACGACCGCGACGTGCTCGAGCCGCCGGCCGGCGTTCTCGCCGCGGCGCACGTCCGTCACCCGCGCCCTGCCATCGGCGGCGAGAGCGAGGGCGGCGAGAAGGACGCGTGTCGCGGAGACGGGCCGACGCCGGTCGCGTCCCCGCATCGCCGATCGAGGAGTGGTCATGCCCCGTGGATGCCGGAGCGAGTCGGGAGGTTTCCGCTCGACGCGCCCTACCCCTTCGACTCCGACTGCCGGATCTTCTCGAGCGCCTCCTTCCCGCTCCGGCTCTCGGGGTTGATCTCGACCGACTTCTCGTACGCGCTCCTCGCCCCCGAGACGTCGCCGGTCGCGAGGAGCCCCTCGCCGAGGCTGTCCCAGACGTTCCACGAGCCGGGGAAGAGCTCCGCGTTGATGCGGAACATCCTCACGGCCTCGGGGACCTTCTTCTGCTGCTGGAGGAAGAAGTAGGCCCGACCGTTGATCTCGCGCTCGAGGAAGTAGTACTTCGGAGTCTTCGAGCCCCGGTCGGCCATGACCGCACGGACCTGCTCTTCCGGCGCCCCCGCCTCGACGAGGGAGAAGAGCGCCGACGCCCCGTTGCGGAGCCCCGTCGTGACGGACCACATCTCGGCGACGGTCGAGGCGTGGTTCATGGCGTTGAACCCCGGGCTCCTCGCGAGATGGGGGAACTTCGCCTCGAGCGGGAACGCCGCCCGGACCTCGTCGAGCGGCCGGTTCTCCTTCGCGAGCTTCCCGACGCCGTCCCAGAGCGCCGCGACGTACTTCAGCCGCGCCTCGAAGCCCTCGAAGGAGAGCTCGCCGTTCCAGTGGCCGGGGAGGATCGTCCGGATCTTCTCCCTCTGCGCGAGGAGCCGTTTCCCGTTCTCGAGGAGGAGCGGGAAGTCGTGCACGACCCCCTCGCGCGCGGTGAACGAGGCGAGGCAGCCGGGCGTGTCGGTGAGCCAGCGGTCGGCCATCGTGTCGCCCGTCATCAGGAGGCCCCGCTCGGGGACGAAGACGGCGATGTCGCTCGCCGAGTGCATGCCGCCGATGTACGAGAGCTCGAAGGTCGTGTCGCCCATGTCGAGAGTCAGGCGATCGGCGAAGGTCCTCGTCGGGACGACGGGCTCGGCGTTCGCCGTCCAGACCTCCTGGTTCAGCCGCTCGAACGCCAGCTGCTCGGTCGCCTTACGCGCCTCGACGCTCCCCGCCGGGTGCTTCGCGGCCTCCTTCTCGAGCTCCCCGAGGTGCTGCACCTGCCACGCCACGATCCGTTCCCTCTCGGCCGGGTTCCGCCGCATGCCGGCAGCACAGCGCTCGTGGGCCACGATGGTGGCGTCGGCGTAGACGGAGTTCCCGCCCGTGTGATCGCCGTGCTCGTGGGTGTTGATCAGGGTCGTGAAGTCGGCCCGGCCCAGCTCGCGGGCGATGACGCCGCGGAGCTCGCGGTCGATCTTCGGGACGCCCGTCGTGTCGACGACGACGATCCCCTTCGCGGTGGCGAAGGCGACGACGTTCGTCGTCGACACGAAGTCACCGACCCAGACGCGGACCGTCTTCGCGTCGAGGCGCTGGACGTGGAGCGGAAGCCCCGCGACGTCCTCGGACGCGGAGACGGGAAGGACGAGGAGAAGGGACGCCAGGGGCCAGAAGCTGCGGAGAGCCTTCATCGCGGTGCTCCTCCTGAGCGGTTCGTGCGCGACGCGCGCCGGAAGCCGCGAAGACGACGTCGCCTCCTCCTCTCGGGGCGGTGGCGTC
>CAZWRQ010000361.1:0-4072 GCA_964636395.1 uncultured Holophagales bacterium | reverse complement strand
CCCTCTCCTCCGTCGCGGCGCAGACGTTCCGCGACGTCGAGACGGTCGTCGTGGAGGACGGCGGCACGGAGGATACGGCTCGAGTCGTCGCCGCGTCCGGCGCGCCCGGCGTCCGGCACGTTCCCCTCGCCTTCTGCGGAAGGCCCGGCCCCATGCGGAACGAGGCCCTTCGCCGCGTGTCGTCCCCCCTCGTCGCGTTCCTCGACGACGACGACCTCTGGCTTCCCCGCAGGCTCGAGGCGCATGTCGCCGCTCTCGAGGCCGTTCCGGTCGCCGGGCTGGTCTTCGGCCCCGTACGGCGCTTCGGCGACGCGGAGGGCACGTGGCCCCGGCACGTTCCCCCGCGGGTCGACCTCGCCCGGCTCCTGCGAGGGAATTGTGTCCCCCTCTCCTCCGTCCTCGCGCGCCGGGAAGCGCTCGAACGGGCCGGCCTCTTCCCCGACAGGGCGGAGCTGGCCCAGGACTACGAGCTCTGGCTCCGCGTCGCGCGATCGCACGTCCTCGTCGGGCACCCCGAGCCCCTCGTCCGCTACCGGGTCCACGCGGGCGGGATCAGCCGGAAGAAGGCCCTCGAGGTCGAGGCTCTGGCCGGGATCCTCACGCGCCTGGAATCGGAGTGGGACCTCCCGCCGCGCCTCCTCGCCCCGGCTCGCCGCGGCCTTCTCCGATCCCGCGCCCGGCTCGCCCCCGGCCTGCGCGATGCGATCCGGCTCCGCGCCCTCTCCCTCGCGCCGGGTCCGTTCCTTCGCGGCTGAGGCTTTCTCGAGGGGGGCGAACCCCGTCGGTCGTGAGGCTCGGACTTCGCGGCGTCAGCCGACGCCGAGCCAGTCGACCACGTCCTCCAGGTGACGCCGCGCGTCGAGCGACGGCCGGAGGCCGAGGGCGGCCTCTCGGACCTCCGCGTGCCGGGCCGGGCTCGCGACCTCTTCCATCGCCCGCGCGAGCCCCTCCGTGTCCCTCGGATCGTCCACGACGATCGCCGCCCCCGCCGGCCCGAGCCTCTCGACCGCGCCGTTCCTCCGGGTCGTGATCACCGGCACCCCGCAGGCCGCCGCCTCGAGACAGGTCAGCGCGCAGGGGTCGAGGAACGTCGGGTGGAGGAGGCCGGTCGTCGCGCGGAGCTTCAGAACGACGTCCGCCGGAGACAGCGTGCCTTCGAACGACACCGCCTCCGCGACCCCGAAGCGAGCGGCGATACGCCGCCACCCGTCGCGAGGCACCCGCCCCACGACGGAGAGCCGGGCGGCGAGGCCGCGCCGCCTCGCGACGGCCACGGCCTCGAACGCGGTACGCAACCCCTTCAGGCGAGGGTTGTGGGCGAGGAAGAGGAACTCCGCGGCTCTCGGCCGGAAGCCGTCCGGATCCGGAGAGAAGAGCTCGAGATCGACGCCGGGCGGCGCCACCCGGATCGCCCCGTCGGGTACGCCGAGGCCCCGAAGACGGCTCCTCATTGCCTCCGTCCAGACCATGATCTTCGGGCAGGCGCCCGCGAGGGTCTCTCGCTCGCAGCGAAGGAGGAGCCGGCGTCGCCCGTTGAGGGCCGTTCCGAGGCCGAAGAGCGCGCGCCGTATCCCCTCCATCGACTCGCGCTCCGCCTCGAGGGCGTCGGCGAAGAGGCCGCCATGCAGCTGGACGTGCGTCGCGAACGCGACGAGCCTCGGCGCGAGGACGGGCCCCTCTCCGGCCTCGAGCCTGCGAGCGGCGGCCGCCAGGAACCGCCGTTCGCCGGACGCCCCGCCTCCCGGGGGGACGACCGCATCGACGGAGGCCCCGGTGTCCGTCCCGACGCCCTCGCGACAGAGCACCCGAATGCCGATCCCTCGCCGCACGAGCTCACCGCCCAGCGCGACGAGGTATCCCTCCTGCCCTCCGCGCGAGGCGTCCCAGCGGTCGACGAGAAGGGTCGCCTTCATGTGCGCCCGCGTTCGGCGTGGCTCCAGATGGCCGGGACGCGGGTTCGTACCGTCGTCATCCCCTCGAGCATGCCCGACCGTCCTCGCCTCTCCTCCGGCGCGTCCGCAGGACGCCGCCTTCCGGGCGACTGTCTCACTTCCCTCCTGACCTCGGCAATTCCGTCCGCGGCTCGCCTCGTCCGGGCAGGACGCAAACTAGAATCCCGGCCGTCATGGGACGGCACCACACGGCTCTCGTCGATCCCGGCGCCCGGCTCGGGACCGGGGTTGCGGTCGGGCCTTTCGCGGTCGTCGAGGCCGAGACGGGGATCGGCGACGGATGCGAGCTGGGCGCCCACAGCGTCGTGAAGCGATATACGTGGATGGGCGCCCGCAACCGCGTCCACGAGGGAGCGATCCTCGGCGGCGAGCCCCAGGACCTCGGTTTCGGCGGAGGTCCGAGCCGCCTGGAGATCGGGGACGACAACCGGATTCGCGAGGGAGTGACGATTCACCGGGCGACGGCCCCCGGGGGCGTGACGCGGGTCGGGTCCGGCTGCTTCCTCATGGCGTACTCCCACGTCGCGCACGAGGACGTGATCGGCGACCACGTGATACTGGCGAACAACGTCGCTCTGGCCGGACACGTGCGGATCGACGAGAGGGCCTTCCTCTCGGGCGGGGTGGTGGTCCATCAGTTCTGCCGGGTGGGACGCCTCGCGATGGTCGGCGGGAACACGAAGGTCATCAAGGACTGCCTTCCCTTCGTGATCACCGACGGCGTGCCGGCCCGCGCGCGCGGCCTGAACGTCGTCGGCCTCCGGCGGGCCGGAGTCACGGCTTCGCAGCTCCGGACGCTGAAGGAGGCCTACCGGCTCCTCCTTCGCTCGGGCCTTCCGCTGGCCGAGGCCCTCGAGAAGCTGGAGGCGCTCGGCGACCCTCTGGTGGACGAGCTGGGCGCCTTCGCGCGCGACTCGAAGCGAGGCTTCCACCGCTCGTCGCGCGAGGTCGACCTCGTCTAGCAGTCTGGCCGCCGGCGTCGCCCGCCGACCCGGTGCGGCCTTGACGGACCGCGTAGCGTAGCGGCATGGTCCGGCCAAGGTGGACAGCGTCCCGCCCTCCGGGAGCCCGAAGGGCTTCGACACGGCGCGTGCGGCCTACGCGACTCGCGTGCTTCGGATCGAGGAGGTCGTCGACCTGCTCGAGCTGACCCACGCTGCGGAGGTGATTCGCGGGTATCGCGAGAGGATGCGCGCGGGAGATCTCTTCCCGCCGGTCTCCGTCGTGCGGCTCTTCGGGAAGTGGCTCGTCGCCGACGGGCACAAGCGCTACGTGGCGTGGACGGGCCTGGGAGAGAAGGAGATCGTCGTCGAGGTCTGGCCGCTCCGGCGCTGGCTGGCCGACCAGGCCGGCCAGGCGAGGCGCAACGCACGGAAGAACGGGAGGATCGCCGCCCGCCTCTTCGTCGATCCGCGCGAGTCGCTGCGGCTGGCCCGAACCACGGCGGGGCACTGGCGACGCGTGGCCCGCTCCCTGCTGCGGCGGGCCGGCCGGCGTGGAAAGCGACCCGAGAGCCTTCCGGCGTGAGCGACGGGATCCTGGCACCGGGCGCCGGACGACGCCTGCTCCTGCGGATCGCGAGGGACGCGGCGGTCGAGCGGTCCCGATTCGTGGGGGCGGCGGTCGCGCTCGCGACGATGGCCGGCGCCCAGCTCCTCCTGACCTGGCTCGTCAAGGAGTGGCTGGAGGGGCCGCTCACGGGAGGCTCGCTCCTCCCCGTTCGCGCCCTTCTCTTCGAAGCCGCGGGCGCGACGCTCCTCCTCGCAGCGGCCGTCGTCCTCTCGCGCTACCTCGCCGCGAGCGTCAACCAGCGCCTCCTCGAGCGCCTGCGCGACCGCGCGGCGCGGCGGGTCCTCGCGAGCCGGGCCCTCGAGGTGAGAGGCCGCCCGGCCGGCGAGCTCCTCTCGCGGGTCTTCTCGGACGCCAGCAGCCTCTCGGGGTTCGTCGAGACCCTGCTGAAGAGGCTCGTCGGCGACGGCCTCGACGCCCTCGGCTCGATCGCCGTGGCTTTCTTCGTCGAGTGGCGCCTCGCTCTCGGGGCCGTCGTCCTGGCCCCCCTCCTCGGACTCCTTCTCGACCGTCTGGGACGCGTCGTCAGGCGCAAGGGGACCGTCGCCCAG
>CAZWRQ010000360.1:0-4159 GCA_964636395.1 uncultured Holophagales bacterium | reverse complement strand
GGAGCGCCGCTCCGCCCCTCCCACCGGGGATGGCGCTCCGCGGCCGGCGATCCCCCGGGGATGGATGCCCGCGGGTGACGCCACCCGTGTCTGGTGCCACGTGTCTGGTGCCATGCCTGGCACCGGGAGTGGTGGCACCGGGAGTGGACACCGAGGGTGATGGCCCCCGGGGAGGGACACTGGGGGCGTGGCGGCGAGGAATCAGGGGCCGGTCGGCGCTCCGGTGGTCACCGGCAGCGCTCGCCCCGTCACCTGGACCTGCCGCAGGGGCCGCGCGGGAAGCGCCGCCGGCGCGCCGGCGGCGGCCGCCGCCTCCGAAAGGGTGACGAAGGCGACGCCGTCGGCGGCCCAGGCCGCGAGCTGACGCGCGAAAAGGTCCGCGAAAGCGCGCCCCCCCTCGATCTCGGTGTGGATCGAGTGGACCGAGACCCCGGGCGCCTCCGCGACCGCACGTCGAAGGTGCTCGACCGTGCCCTCCCGGGCCGCGCCGCGAAACGCGTCCCAGGCCAGGAGCTCGTCGAGCGTCGGGAGCGTCGAGGGGACCTCGACGAGCTCCGAGGGCGCGCCGCTCTCGCGGAGCGGGCGAAAGGGCGGACCGCCACGCGTGTCTGAGGCGACGCGGATGCCGTTCGCATCGTAGGCCTCGACGGAGAGCCCGCTCGCGGCCCAGCCGGGCGCGCCGGCGACGCTCGCCGGCCGCCCGAGGATCTCGGCGAAGCGCCCGGCGGCGCGCCGGAACGTGGCGAAGACCTCGTCCCGGTCCATCCGGAGGAGCCGATCGTGCCAGTCGACGTGGTCCCAGCCGTGGATGCCGCACTCGTGGCCGGCCGCGTCGGCCTCGCGCATCCTCTCGACGGCCTCCCTCCTCCGCCCGATATCCGGGGCCGGAAGGAGCGTCCCGTAAAGCATCGTCGCCAGGCCGTACGAGGCGCCCGGCGAGGCGCTCATCACCTTCCGCACGAAGCCGCGGCGGAAGACGCGCTTCACGGCCTTCCCGGTCGAATCGGGACCGAGCGAGAAGAGGAACGTCGCGCGGGCGCCGTGCCGCGCGAGGAGGTCGAGGAGGCGCGGGACCCCCTCGACCGTCCCGCGCAGAGTGTCGACGTCGACCTTCAGGGCGAGGCGCGGAGCGGGGACGCTACACCTCGGGGCGCTGCCGGCCGGAGAGGTAGAAGTCGAGCGTCCTCGCCAAGCCCGTCGCGAAGTCCGTCGTCGGAGTCCACCCGAGGCACTCCTTCGCCTTCCGCACCGAGGGGACGCGCGTCGTGATGTCCTGGTAGTTCGCGCCGTAGTACTCCGCCGCGCTGACCTCGACGAGCTTCGCCGTCCGGGCGAGCGGCGCGAACTTCTCGTACGTCCCGACGGCGGCCACGAGCCGATCCGCGAGCTCGCGGATCGAGAGGTCGGCGGCGGGGTTCCCGAGGTTGAAGATCTGACCGTCCGCGCAGCCGTTCTCGTTGACGAGGATCTTCATGAGTCCGTCGATCCCGTCCTCGATGTAGGTGAAGCAGCGCCGCTGCCGCCCACCGTCGACGAGCTTGATCGGGACGCCGTAGAGGATGTTGTGAAGGAACTGCGTCAGGACCCGGCTCGAGCCCTCCTTCGGGGCGTCGACGTCGTCCAGGTGAGGGCCGTACCAGTTGAACGGCCGGAAGAGCGTGAAGCGCAGGCCGTTCGCGTTCCCCATCGCCCAGATGACGCGGTCGAGGAGCTGCTTGGAGGCGGAGTAGATCCAGCGCTCCTTGCGGATCGGGCCGTAGACGAGGGGCGAGGCGTCCTCGTCGAACTCGGCGTCCGGGCACATGCCGTAGACCTCCGAGGTCGACGGGAAGACGACCCTCTTCCCGTAGCGCGCCGCCATCTTGACGATGCGCAGGTTCTCCTCGAAGTCGAGCTCGAAGACCGAGAGCGGGTTCTTCACGTACGTCGCCGGCGTCGCGATCGCGACGAGCGGGAGGACGACGTCGCACTTCTTGACGTGGTACTCGATCCACTCGCGGTTGATCGCGATGTCTCCCTCGAGGAAGCGGAAGCGCTTCTCGCCGAGGAATTCCTCGATCCGGTCGCTCCCGACGTCGAGGCCGAAGACCTGCCAGTCCGTCGTGGTGAGGATCCGCCGCGTGAGGGCGTTCCCGATGAATCCGTTGACTCCGAGGATGAGGACGCGCATCTCGCCTTTCCGGCCGCGTTCAGCCCCGGGCGAGGACCCAGGAACGGAACTCGGCCTGGTTCATGTCGGGCTGCCCCTCCGGGCGCGCCGCGAGGATCTCCACGGGGCGGTCGTCGCCGCAGTAGACGAGGACCGAGCGCTCCGTCATGTCGATCTTTCCCGGGAAGGTGTCGTGCCCGCCGTAGCCGGAGAGGCGGGTCTTCCAGATCGACACACGCGGGCCGAAGGCGTCCGTGAACGCCCCGGGCCAGGGTCGCGAAACGGCGCGGACGAGGTCGTGGACCTCCTGCGCCGGCCGGAACCAGTCGATCAGGCCGTCCTCGGGGCGCCTCCCGCCGAAGTAGGAACCCTTCGTGAGGTCGAGCGGGATCCGGGGCGCCGTTCCCGCCTTCAGCTTCGGCCAGCTCCGGGCCAGGACCGCCTCGGCCGCTTCCGAGACGCGACGCGAGACCGCGAGGGCGTCGTCGTCCGGCCCGATCGGCACCTTCTCCTGGTCGACGAGGTCGCCCGCGTCGGGCTTCTCGGTCATGTAGTGGAGAGAGGCCCCCGTGAACGGGGCCCCCTTGAGGATGGCCCAGTTCACCGGAGCCCGCCCCCGGAACGCCGGGAGGAGGGAGCCGTGCATGTTGAGCGCCCCCTTCGACGGTATCGAGAGGACGCGGGCGGGGATCATCGACCGGAAGTAGAACGAGAAGAGGAAGTCCGGGGCGGCAGCGCGCAGGGCCGCCTCGTCCGCGGCGGCGTCGATCGCGTCGACGAGCTTCACCGGCACGTTCCGGGCGCGGGCGAGCTCGGCGACGGACTCGAACCAGCGCTCCTCACCGGGAGCGTCCGGATGGGTGTAGACGAACCGGACCGGCTCTCCGGCGTCGAGGAGCCACTTCGTGCAGCGATATCCGACGTCGCTATACGCACAGACGACGATTCCAGCCATGACCTACCCCTTACCCCGACCCGGGGGGTCCGGGGGGTGCAAGGTGAACGCACCACCCGGGCGGCCGACGATTCCGCTCAAGGCTCCTCCTTCGCCCCGTGCACGCGCCGGACGAGGAAGCGGGGCCGGCCGCGCACCTGCTGGTAGATCCGGCCGACGTACTCGCCGACCATCCCGACGCCCGCCATGATCACCCCCATCACCATGAAGGCGAGAGCGAAAAGAGTGAAGACCCCTTCGACCTCCGACCCGATCACGATCCGGCGAACCAGGAGGAAGGCGCCGAATCCGACCCCGAGGAGGGCCGTCACGAACCCGAGGGGGCCGAAGAGCTGGAGCGGTACGAGGGAGAAGCCCGTCATCAGGTCGAAGTTCAGCCTCACGAGGCGCAGCAGAGAGTACTTCGACTCCCCTTCCGCCCGCTCCTCGTGGGCGACGTCGATCTCCACGGATCGGCGGGCGTAGAGCTGGGCGAGCGCCGGGATGAACGTCGAGACCTCGTCCGAAGCCGTCATCACGTCGACGACGTCCCGGTGGTACCCGCGGAGCATGCAGCCGTAGTCGTTCAGCCGCATCCCGGTCAGTAGGCCAGTCGTCCGATTGACGATCCGGGAAGCGGCCTTCCGGAAGAGGCTGTCCTTCCGCTTCGAGCGGACCGTCCCCACGACGTCGAAACCCTCGACCATCTTCGCGACGAGCTTCGGGATCTCCTCGGGGGGATTCTGAAGGTCCGCGTCGAGGGTGATCACGTACTCCCCGTCCGTCTCGCCGAAGGCGGCCATGATCGCCATGTGCTGACCGGCGTTCCGGAGGAGCTCGACGGCCTTGACCCGGCCGGGCCATTCGGCGGAGGCGGCCTTCAGGAGCTCGAGCGAGCCGTCGCGCGAGCCGTCGTCGACGAAAACGACCTCCCACGGCCGTCCGAGCCCCTCGAGGACGGGGACGAGGCGGGGGAGGAGCCGAGGGAGGTTCGCCTCCTCGTTGTAGACGGGGACGACGACCGAGACCTTTCGCGGGACGATCGGGGGGCTCGTCACAGGACGACGATTCTAGGG
>CAZWRQ010000359.1:0-4211 GCA_964636395.1 uncultured Holophagales bacterium | reverse complement strand
GTTCGTCACGATCCCGCCGTTGACGAGCGAGACCGTCGCGCTCGCGCCGGCCGGAAGCGTCACCCGGTAGCGGGCTTCGACACGCCAACGCCGGTCCCCGTCGTGGGAAACGCGAAGGCGTGTCCTCCGCCCCTCTCGAGAGTATTCCGCTCCCGGCTCGACCGTGGCGAGCGCCAGCTCCCCGCCGCTGTTCTCGAAGGCGATCCTCGTCTTCCCGAGGATCTCCCGCGCGCGGGCCTCGCCGTCGGCCTTGACCGTCACCTCGACGGTCGCCGCGAACGACGCTCCCGCCGTGACCTCGACGTCGCCGCTGACGCCGTCGATCGTCAGCGACCGCACGCCCGCGGCGGCGCTGAACGTCTCCGTCCGGCTCGCGGTCGCCCCGAGCCGGTCGCCCCGAGCAGGCCAGGCGAGCGAGACGACGAGGAAGGCTCCGATGAGGAGGATCCAGAGTACCGTCCAGGTGCGGGAGCCGGAGCGGGTGTTCAGCGTCGACATCGTGGTCTCCGTGTTCATGCCGGTGAGACGTTCGAGGTCACCGAAGGTCACGCTCCGACTTTGCCGCGGGGAACCGACGAGTGCGCCCACCCGATCCACACACTCCGTCCTTCCTCCGCTCCGCGCGGAGGGGGAAGCGCCGAAGGCGCCGCGGGGGGACCCGGCGGACCGGGTCCGCCCGATCCACACACTCCGCCCTTCCTCCGCTCCGCGCGGAGGGGGAGGCGCCGAAGGCGCCGCGGGGGGACCCGGCGGACCGGGTCCCCCCGATCCACGTCAGAGCGGGATCTCCCGCAGCGCCGAAGCCGCCTTCACGCGGACGAAGCCGGGCTCCGTCTCGTCCCCCGCCTTCTCCCGGAGCGTCTCGATGCTGAGCGGGTCGCGCAGCGTCGTGGCCGCCTTCGCGAGCCCGTCGACGGCGATCATCCGCACGGCGGGATTCGTGTCCTTCCGGAGCGCCAGCGCCAGGGCGTCGCGGATTGCGGGCGTCGGCGGCAGCTGAACGAGCGCCTCGGCCGCCTTCTTCCTCACGCCCGGATTCCCGTCGTCCGCAAGGGTCCGGACGAGGACCTCGACGATCTCGGGCGAGGCGGCGGCGCGCTCACCGAGCTCGCGGGAGACGAGGTCGATGGCCCGGCCGCGCGCCCCCTCGGTCGCCGCCCCGGCGTTGACGACGTAGGCGAGGAGCGCGGCAACGGCCCGGTCCTCGGCCCGGCCGGACACGTTGTAGCGGGTCGTGACGTCGAAGGAGATCGAGAGGCGCCCGTCCCCCTCGGAAGGGCGGAACGCGACGTTCAGGAGCCGGGGGTTTCCGGACAGGTCGAGCGCAACGCGCGACGCGTCGAGCTGCCTCTCGGAGACGACGGCGACGGAGGGCGTCCCGGCCCGCTCGGCTGCGGCGACCGGGAAGCCTGCCGGCGGGGCGCTCGCTCGCGCCAGCAGGAAGCCGCCGACCCCCGTCACCAGGAGCGCAGCGGCCTGTAGCGCGGGTCTCCACCACGCCCGGGGCCGGAACGGCACGACGCTCCGGCGGGCGAGCGCCTCCTGCATCCGTCCGATCGTCCGCTCGCGGAACGCGACGGAGACGTCCGGCTCCGGAAGCGCGATCCGCTCCCAAGTCTCGTCGTGGGCCGCCGACTCCAGACGGCAGCTCGCGCACCCCTCGAGGTGGCGCTCCGCCTCGACCTGACGCGGGTCCGCCGGCTCGCCCGCGGTTCGGGCGAGGGCGATCTCTAGGACCTCGCGGCAATCCATGTCGGACCTCCTTCCTCGGCGAAGAGGGCGCGCAGCGTCTCCACGGCGCGAAAGACGCGCGTCTTGACCGCCCCCTCGCTGATGCCGAGCGTCCGGGCGACTTCGGCGTAGGGCATCCCCTGATAGCGAGCCAGAAGCAGGGCTTCCCGCTGCTCGCGCGTGAGGCGCTCGAGAGCGGCCCGGACGACCCGACGCTGCTCTTTCTGCAGGAGCCCGCCCTCGATCGACCCTTCCCCCTTCGGCTCCGGCACGGCTTCGAGCGGGACCGAGGTCGTCCGCCAGGCGCTCCGGAGACGGTCTCGGCATGCGTTGGCGGCGATCGCGAAGAGCCAGGTCGAGACCGACGCGCGGCCGTCGTACTGCTCGCAGCGGGTGATCATCTTCAGGAACACGTCCTGAGTGACCTCCTCGGCCTCGGCCCGGCTCCCGATCATCCGCTCCGTGAAACCGAGGATCGGGCCCGCGTACCGGGAGAAAAGCCCCTCCGCGCCTGCCGGGTCCCCGGCCTTCACCCGGTCCATCAGGTCCGCATCGTCGTCGGGCACCGTGCTCACCGCCCGCAAGGGTCTCACGACGGGTCAGACGCGCGGGAGGGCCGAAAGTTTCGCGGCGCCCGTTCGGCCTCCGGCATCGCCCGACCGTCCCATCGGGCGTATCGTCGTCGGATGGCGCTGCCGTTCCACCTCGTCGACGCCTTCACCGACCGCCCGTTCGCCGGGAACCCAGCAGGAGTCTGCCTCCTTCGCGAGCCGCTCCCGGACGCCGTCCTGCAGAGCGTCGCGATGGAGATGAACCAGGCCGAGACGGCCTTCCTCCTTCCCGAAGGGGACGACTGGCGGCTGCGCTGGTTCACCCCCGAGGTCGAGGAGAACCTCTGCGGTCACGCCACGCTCGCCTCCGCGCACGTCCTCTTCGAGACCGGCCTCCTCGCGGCGGGCGCGACGGCTTCATTCCAGACGAAGAGCGGCCTCCTGACGGCCGTCCGCGACGGGAATGCGATCGTCCTCGACTTCCCGGCCACTCCGGCCGAGCACTTTCCGCCGCTCGAGAAGGCGATCCGCGCGCTCGGAATCTCCCCGACCTTCTCGGGCAAGACGCGGTTCGACCTCCTTTTCGAGATCTCCGAGGAAGCCGAAGTCCGAACGCTTCGTCCCGACTTCGCCCTCCTCGAGGAGGTCCCGTACCGGGGCGTCATCGTCACGGCCCGCGCCGAGAGCGGGACCGCGCACGACTTCGTCTCCCGTTTCTTCGCGCCGGGCTGCGGCGTCCCGGAGGACCCGGTCACCGGTTCGGCGCACTGTGCGCTCGGGCCGTACTGGAGAGAGAAGCTCGGGAAAGACGACCTCGTCGGCTACCAGGCCTCGGCTCGCGGGGGGACCGTCCAGGTCGGCTGCCGCGGCGAACGGGTCACGCTCGCCGGGTCGGCCGTCACCGTCGTCCGCGGCGAGCTCGTCCTCCCGTAGGAGCTCGCCTCATCGCCTCCCGAACCTCCGGAGGCGGAGCGCGTTCGTCACGACGCTGACGGACGAGGCCGCCATCGCGAAGCCCGCGAGCATCGGGTTGAGCGTCCAGCCGGTGAAGGGGTAGAACGCGCCCGCCGCGAGCGGGATCAGGACGACGTTGTAGGCGAACGCGAGGACGAGGTTCTGCCTCACGTTGCGGAGGGTCGCGCCCGAGAGGTCGAGCGCCGTCGCGATGCCGGAGAGCGCCCCGCCGACGAGGGTGACGTCGGAGGCGGCGCGGGCGACGTCCGTCCCCGAGCCGATCGCGACGCCGAGGTCGGCGGCGGCGAGGGCCGGGGCGTCGTTGATCCCGTCGCCGACCATCGCGACGACTGCTCCCGCGGCGCGGAGCGCCTTTACCCGCTCCGCCTTCTCCGCGGGCGAAAGGCGGGCGGCGGCGTTCGCCTCCGGGATCCCGGCCTCGCGCGCCGCGGCGGCCACGGCGGCCGGGCGGTCGCCCGAGAGGAGGTGGAGCGTCAGGCCCCGCGCGGAGAGCACCGCGAGAGCCTCCCGCGCGTGCGGCTTCAGCGGGTCGGCGAGCGTCACCGCGCCGCGGAGCGTGCCGTCGACCGAAAGGAGGACGAGCGTCCCGCCGTCCGCCCCGCCGAGAAGCTCCTCCGGCACCGCGATGCCGCGCGAGGCGAGGAACGCCTCCGACCCGGCGAGCGCCGGCGCGCCGCCGACCGTCCCCGTCAGGCCGCCTCCCGGCACGGCCTTCACGTCCCTCGCGCGCTCGAAGGAGATCCCGCGCGCGCTGGCCTCGGCGACGATCGCCTTCCCGAGCGGGTGCTCCGAGCCGCTCTCGAGCGCCGCGAGGGCGCCGAGGAGGCCGGCCTCGCTCGTGCCGTCGGCCGGGCGGACCGCCGTCACCGCAGGCCGCCCCGCCGTGAGCGTGCCGGTCTTGTCGAAGACGACCGCCGTGATGCGGGCCGCCTTCTCGAGGACCCCCGCGTCGCG
>CAZWRQ010000358.1:0-4218 GCA_964636395.1 uncultured Holophagales bacterium | reverse complement strand
CGCCGTCAGTTCGACCGGCGGCTCGAGGAGGAGTGGGGGCGCTGCCGGCGGTTCGCGATTCCGGTGAGCGCGTCGGAGAGCGACAGCTCCTCGAGCCGGGTGTTCGCGCGGGCCAGCTCCTCCGTTTTCTCCGTGACGAGACGGTTCAGCAGCCGCTCCTGCGTCGCCATCCGGCGGACGCGGAGACGGTGGAGGGCGTAGACGAGAAGGAGCGCGGCCAGGGCCGCAGCGACCCGGAAAGGGACGGTCTGCGTGAGCCGCGGCAGGACCCGCACCTCGACGCTCGTCGCCCGCGGGCTCTCGAGCCCGGCGTCCCCCACGGCCTTGACCTGGAACTCGTAGCGGCCGGGGGGGATCGCCGTGTAGTCCGCGGACCGGCGACGCGTGACGCTCCATTCGTCGTCGAAGCCGACGAGCCGGTGCCAGTAGGAAAGTCGCCCGGCAGCGGACAGGTACGGCGCCGCGAAGTCGATCTCGAGCCGCCGGGCGCCGGGCCTGAGGACGACGGCCTTCGAGAAAGGGACCGCGGCTCCGTCGACGACGGTCTTCTGGACGACGACCGGCGGAGGCGGGGTGCTCGGGCGAAGGCGCTTCGGATCGGCGATCGCCACTCCGTTCGCCGTCGGATACCAGAGGCGGCCGTCCAGGGCGCGGAGAGCGGCGGGTTGCGTCGTGCCGTTGCACTGACGGCTCGGCATCCCGTCGGCCACGCCGAAGGAAAGACGACCGAACGGCCCGAGCGCGGAGGCGTCGGCCTTCGCGAGAGCTCCCGACGGGTACCGGTAGACGCCCCGGTTGTTGCTCATCCAGAGGCAGCCCACCTCGTCCTCGAGGATCGAGAAGACCTGGTCCCGCGCGAGCGCCTCCGCGGCCCGGAACGTCGTGACGTCCCCTCCCCTCACGCGGCTCAGGCCGTCCGCCGTCCCGACCCAGACGGTCCCTTCGGCGTCCTCGTACAGCGAGAAGACCGTGTCCCCGGCGAGCCCGGCCGCGGCCGTGATCGACGTGATCGCTCCATTCCGCGAGACGAGGAGGCCTCGACCGGCCGTGCCGATCCAGAGGCTCCCGTCGCTCGCCTCCAGCAGGGCGTTCGTGCCGCCGGCCCGCGCCGTCAGGTCGTCGGAGGGCCGCGCGCGGCCCTTCCGGAACGCGGCGAGCCCCGTTCGCGTGCCCACCCACATCGTCCCGTCGCGCGTCCGGGCGACCATCCGGACGTCCTCGTCGGCCAGCCCCTCGCTCCGGCCGATCCGCTCCGTCCGCCCGTTCCGGACGCGGAAGACGCCCTCCCCGGAGGTCCCGACCCAGAGCGCTCCCCCGGGGTCCTCTCCGATCGTCCGGACACGGCGGCTCCCGATCCGGAGCCGTGCATTCATCGGCGTGCAGCGGCCGCCCTCGACGAGGTGTAGCCCGCCGCCGTCCGTGCCGATCCAGACACGGCCGGACGAATCCTGAAACACGGTGCGCGCGAGCTCGCCCAGGAGCCCCTGCTCGGGCCCGAGCGAGGCGAACGCCCCTTCACGCATTCGGATCAGCCCGCCGCGCGTCCCGAGCCAGAGGCTCCCTTCTCGGTCCTCGAGGAGCGACAGGACGAAGTCCGTCGCCTTCTCCTCCACGACGGGCGAAAAGGCCTCGACCTTCTCCCCGCGGAGCCGGAAGAGCCCGCGCCCTTCCGTCCCGGCCCAGGTCGTCCCGTGGCGGTCCCTGAGGAGGCAGCGGACCCAGCCGCCCGCAAGGCCGTCGCCGATCCGGAACGTCCGGGTCCCGGCGCGACTCATCCGCGTCACGCCGGAGATCGAGCCGATCCAGAGGGTCCCGTCCGCGTCGGCGGCGAGCGCGGTGATCGGGAGATCGACTCCCCCTGGAACCTCCGAGTCTCTCCAGCGGCCTTCCCGGTACACCCGGAGGCCCGGCCCGCCGGCCCAGATCGTCCCGTCGGCGGACTCCGCGAAAGCGAGGACGGCCCCGCGGACGAACCCGTCCTCCGCGCCGAACGCATCGAGGCGCCCGTCCGACCAGCGGGCTACGCCTCGATCCGTGCCGATCCAGACCGCCCCGGACCGGTCGCGGAAAAGGCTCGTCACGTCGTCCGACGGCAGGCCCGACTCGCGGCCGAGGACTTCGACGGCGCCGTCTTTCAGACGCCCCACGCCTCCCCGGCTCGTCCCGAACCAGATCGCGCCTGAGGCGTCTTCCGCGAGACAGAGGGCAACGTTCGTCCGCATCGCGGGGAACGTCTGGCGGTCCCAGACCTGGAACGCCACGCCGTCGAATCGGGCGAGCCCCTCGTAGGTCCCCAGCCACAGGTAGCCCTCCGCAGACTGCAGGAGGGCGAGGACGGAAGCCTGCGGAAGCTCCTCTCGGAAGACGGTCCTCGCGAACTCGTGCGGCGGCCGGGTCGGATCGAGCGCCCGGGCCGGCGAGGCGAGCAGCGCCAGCGTCGCCGCCAGGCTCGCCCACGCGCGCAGGCCCCGGGGGCACACCGATCCGCCTCGGCCCGTCCACGCGCGCATCTCTCGAATTCCTGCTCGCTTCCCTACGACCGCCTGCAGCCGACCCGGCGATTATCGACCCGGCGGCCGGGCTCCGGCGCGCCGCGAGCCCCGCCTGAAGCGCCCCCTATAATCGCCGCTCACGAAAGCGCCAGGGACCCGTGCCCGTACCGGCGAGGCGCCCAGGAGACACGAGAGATGAGCAGCATTCCCTCCACGACGTACGACGTCGTCGTCATCGGTTCCGGCCCCGGCGGCTACGTCGCCGCCATCCGCGCCGCGCAGCTCGGTCTGAAGACCGCGATCGTCGAGAAGGACGCGAAGTCGCCCGGTATCGGCCTCGGCGGCACCTGCCTCCACCGGGGATGCATCCCGACGAAGGCGATGCTGAAGTCGGCCACGCTCTTCGACGAGGTCAAGCACGCCTCCGACTTCGGCGTGCGGACGACCGGCGTCGAGCTCGACTTCGAGTCGGTCCGCCGCTTCCGCGACAAGGTCGTCATCAAGGGAGCCCGGGGCGTCGAGTACCTGATGAAGAAGAACGGGATCGCCGTCGTCGCCGGCTTCGGCCGCCTCGACGGTCCCGGGCGCGTCGCGGTGGCCGGTCCCGAAGGCGAAGAGGTCCTCGAGGCGAAGAACGTCATCCTCGCGACCGGCTCCGCCCCGCGCGACCTCCCGTTCCTCAAGGCGGACGGCGTGAAGATCCTGAACTCGGATCACGTCCTGAAGTCGACGCACGTGCCGAAGTCGGTCCTCGTCATAGGCTCCGGCGCCGTCGGCTCCGAGTTCGCGTCGTGCTACTCCCGCTACGGCGCGAAGACCGTCCTCGTCGAGGTCCTCCCCCGGCTCCTCCCCGTAGAGGACGAGGAGGTCTCGAGAGAGGTCGAGAAGTCGTTCAGGAAGAAGGGGATCGAGTGCTGGACCGGGACGGCCGTCGAGGCGGTCGCCGAGAATCCCGACGGCACTCTCAAGGTCGCCGCGAAGACCGCGGCCGGCGAGTCGAAGAGCTGGGACGTCGAGTGGGTCATCCTCGCCGTCGGGCGGCGCCCGGTGACCGAGGGCGTGGGCCTCGAGGCGGCGGGCGTCGCGACCGAGCGCGGCTACGTGAAGGTCGACGCCTTCCAGCGGACGAACGTCGCGAACGTCTACGCGATCGGCGACTGCACCCCGACGATCTGGCTCGCGCACGTCGCCTCCGCCGAGGCGGTCGTCGCCGCCGAGACGATCGCGGGCCACCGGACCGAGCCGATCAACCGCGATCAGGTGCCCGGCTGCACCTACTGCGACCCCGAGGTCGCGTCCATCGGCCTGACCGAGGCGAAGGCGAAGGAGCGGGGATTCGACGTCAAGGTCGGGAGGTTCGGTTTCCAGGTCCTCGCCAAGTCCGCGATGGAGCACACCAACGAGGGCTTCGTGAAGATCGTCTCCGACCGGAAGTACGACGAGGTCCTCGGCGTCCACATCGTCGGCCCGCACGCGACCGAGCTGATCGGCCAGGCCGCGGCGTTCCTCCGGTGCGAGGCGACGACCGAGGAGATGGTCCGGACGATCCACGCTCACCCGACGCTCTCGGAAGCGCTCCACGAGGCGGCCGAGGCGGTCGACGGGCACAACATCCACGGCTGAGGCGGGGCTCCCCCGTCGAGACGTCGGCGCGCGGCCTTCCGGCCGCGCGCGGGCGCCCGCCGGGACCGAGGCGCGATGAGGGTCCTCCAGCTTTCCCCCAAGG
>CAZWRQ010000357.1:0-4249 GCA_964636395.1 uncultured Holophagales bacterium | reverse complement strand
GACGACGTTCATCCCGGCCATGAGCGGTCCCTCGATGACGGCGAGCGGCGCGCCGAGCTTCCCGAGCGCCTCGAGCGTGTCGGCCTCGACGTGGTCGGCGATCCCCTTCACGAGGGCGTGCGCGAGCCGTTCCTCGACGGGGGCGGCGCGCCACGCCTCGGCCTCCGTCGGCGCGGCGTGACCTGCGCCGCCCTCCTTCGCCTTCAGCGTCTCCGCGTAGGCGACGAGGCGCTCCGTCGCGTCGGGGCGTCGGTTCAGGAGGACGTCCTCGACCATCTCGAGGAGCTCCTTCGGGACCTCCTCGTAGACGGCGAGCTGGCCGGCGTTGACGATCCCCATGTCCATGCCCGCGGCGATCGCGTGGTAGAGGAAGGCCGCGTGCATCGCCTCGCGGACGGGGTTGTTGCCGCGGAAGGCGAACGAGACGTTCGAGACACCGCCGGAGACCTTCGCGAAGGGGAGCTCGGCCTTGATCCGCCGCGTCGCCTCGAAGAAGGCGAGGGCGTAGCCGGCGTGCTCCTCGATGCCGGTCCCGACGGTCAGGACGTTCGGGTCGAAGATGAGGTCCTCCGGCGGGAAGCCCTCCTCTTCGACGAGAATCCGATAGGCCCGGCGGCAGACCTCGACTTTGCGTTCGGCGGTGTCCGCCTGGCCCGCCTCGTCGAACGCCATGACGACGGCCGCGGCGCCGTGCCGGCGGACGAACCGGGCCCGCTCGCGGAACACCGCCTCGCCGTCCTTCAGGCTGATCGAGTTGACGATCGACTTCCCCTGGAGCGACCGGAGCCCCGCCTCGATCACCTCCCAGCGGGAGCTGTCGATCATCACGGGGAGCCTCGCGATGTCGGGATCGGCCGAGAGGAGGTTCAGGAACCTCTTCATCGCGGCGACCGAGTCGAGCATCCCCTCGTCCATGCAGACGTCGAGGACGTTCGCGCCGCCGTCGACCTGCTGGCGCGCGACGCCGAGCGCCCCCTCATAGTCGCCCGCGGCGACCAGCTTGGCGAAGCGGGGCGAACCGGTGACGTTCGTCCGCTCGCCGACGACGATGAAGTTCGAGTCGGGGCGGACCGTGAGCGGCTCGAGGCCGGAGAGTCGCGTGAGTCGCTCGACCGACGGGACCGTCCGCGGCGGGAGCCCCTTCACGGCCTCCGCGATCGCCCGGATGTGGCCGGGGTTCGTGCCGCAGCAGCCCCCGACGAAGTTCAGCCATCCCGCCTCCGCGAAGGCACGGAGGTCCTTCGCCATCGACTCGGGCGTCTCGTCGAAGCCGCCGAACGCGTTCGGGAGGCCGGCGTTCGGGTAGGCCGAGACGAGGACCGGGGCGATCCGCGAGAGCTCCTCGAGGTACGGGCGCATCTCCTTCGGGCCGAGGGCGCAGTTGATTCCGACGGAGAGGAGCGGGGCGTGGGAGACGCTGTTCCAGAACGCCTCGATCAGCTGCCCCGAGAGGGTCCGGCCGCTCCGGTCGGTGATCGTCACCGAGAGCATGAGCGGGACCGCCTCGCCCCGCTCCGCGAAGACCTCCTCGACGGCGACGAGGGCCGCCTTCGCGACGAGCGTGTCGAAGACGGTCTCGACGAGGAGGAGGTCGACCCCGCCGTCGAGCAGGCCGCGGACCTGGTCGGCGTAGGCGGAGACGAAGTCGGCGAAGACGTTCGTCCTCCTTCCCGGGTCGTTCACGTCGACGGCGAGGGAGAGGGTGCGGTTCGTCGGGCCGATCGACCCGGCGACCCAGGCCGCTCGCCCGGGGTGCTCCGCCTCGAAGGCGCGGACGGCCTCGCGGGCGACGCGGGCCGCCGCGGCGTTCAGCTCGCGGGCGTGCTCCTCGAGACCGTAGTCGGCGAGGGAGATCGCCTGCGCGTTGAAGGTGCAGGTCTCGATCACGTCCGCGCCGGCATCGAGGTAGGCGCGGTGGATCTCGCCGATCACGTCGGGGCGCGTCAGCGGGAGGACGTCGGCGCATCCCTTCAGCTCCCGCGGATGGTCCGCGAAACGCGCGCCGCGGTAGGCCGCCTCGTCGAGGCGGTAGGGCTGGATCATCGTGCCCATCCCGCCGTCGAGGACGACGACCCGTTCGGCGAGAGCCCGAGCGAGCGCCGCGGGGACCGGTGCGGGCGTCCTCACCGACCACCCGCCGCTGCGTCGGCCGCCCGCGCGGGCTCCTCGCGCCCCGGCAGCGTCTCGAGGACCCTCCGCACGACCTCGTACCGGGCCATCGGCATCAGGTGAATGCCGCGCGCCCGCTCGGAGATCGCCTTCGCGAGCTCGATGCCGATCGCGAGCCCTTCCTCGGCCTCGAACTCGGGTCCCTTCTCGGCGGCCTTCCGCATACGGGCGAGGATCGCCTCGGGAACGACCATCCCGGGGACCTCGTTCGCGAAGTAGAGCGCCTGCTTGAGGCTCTTCGGCGGGATGAGGCCGACGAGGACCGGGATCGCCCGCGCCTCGGGGCGGGCGAAGAAGCGGTCGAGCGCCGCGACGTCGTAGACGGGCTGGGTCTGCGCGAACGTCGCGCCCGCCTCGATCTTCGCGCTCAGCTTGGAGATCTCGACGTCGAGGTCGGGAGCCGCCGGGTTCGCGGCGCAGGCGATGGCGAACGCGGTCGAGGTCCCGATCGGCGCACCCGCCAGGTCGACGCCGACGTTCAGCCCCCTCACGATCCGGAGGAGGCCGAGCGTGTCGACCTCGCCGACGTGCCGCCCCTGCGGATAGTCGCCGATCTTGAGCGGGTCGCCGCCGACGACGAGGAGCGCCTTGATGCCGAGGCCGGCCGCGCCGAGGAGGTCCGACTGGATGCCGAGGACGTTCCGGTCGCGCGGGGAGAAGTGGAAGACGGTGTCGACGCCCGTCTCGTGCCGGATCATGTGCGCGACGGCGATCGAGGACATCCGGAGGCGGGCCATCGGGTTGTCGGTGACGTTCACGGCGTCGACGCCGTAGCTCCGGAGGAGCTGGGCGCCCTCGAGGGCGACGGAGCAGTCGGTCCCCTTCGGCGGCTCGATCTCGACCGTGACGACGAGGGCCTTCGGGTCGGCCAGCTTCCGCTTCAGGACCGACGTCTCGAGCGCCTCGGGCTCGGGCGCGGCGGGCGCCGCGACGAAGGCACGGGCGACCCGCTCGACGGAGGCGCGCTTCTTCCCGGAGACCTCCTTCGACATCGCGGCGACGTGGGCCGGCGTCGTGCCGCAGCAGCCGCCGACGATCGCGGCCCCCGCCTTGACGAAATCGCGGGCCACCTCGCGGAAGTAGTCGGGGGTGGCGGGATAGACCGTCCGTCCCGAGACGTTCCACGGGTAGCCGGCGTTCGGCATCGCCGAGACCGGGAGGGAAGTCTGCGAGACGACCCGCTGGAAGACCTCGAGCGTCTCCTGCGGGCCGATCGTGCAGTTCAGCCCTAGGATGTCGGCCCCGGCCTCCTCGAGGCGCGCGAACGCTCCGGCGACCTCTGTGCCGAACGTCGTCTTGCCGTCCGAGAGGAACGTCATCGAGGCCAGGATCGGGATCTCCTTCGAGAGGTCGCGCGCGGCCCGGATCGCCTCGATCGCCTCGAGCGTCGAGGAGAACGTCTCGAGGAGGAGGAGGTCGACCCTCTCCTCGAGGAGGATCCGGATCTGCTCGGAAAAGAGCTCGCGGACCATCGCCTTCGTGAGCGGGCCGTAGGGCTTCACGAGCTGGCCGAGCGGGCCGACGTCGCCGGCCACGAGGACGTACTCGCCGGCGGCGGCTTCGTGCGCGAGGCGGACGGCGGTGCGGTTGATCTTCTCGAGCGAGTCGGCCCAGTCGAACTTCGCGAGCTTGACCCGGTTCGCGTCCCAGGTGTTCGTCTTCAGGATCTGGGTCCCGGCCTCGACGTAGTCGTCGTAGACCTCCCTAACGAGGCCGGCCTGGGCGATCGAGAGGGGGGAGCGCGGGCTCTCGGGGGCGGCGCCGCGCGAGACGAGGAGCGTCCCCATCGCGCCGTCGGCGAGGAGGACTTCGGTCTTCAGGCGCTCGCGGATGTCGTGCTTCATGAAAAAACCCCTTCGAGGACGAAGGGGCGTTTCGCTGGGGATCGCTTCCGTTCGGCCTCGATTTCATCTCTCTCCGGCCGTGCCGGAGCGGGAATTGGCACCTGTCGCCCTCCCCCCTTTCGGGGGCGAGGAGCCGGTTGCCGCGGCATCGCAGGGCCCGTCCCTCCGCCGCTCGTGATGAAACCCGGACTCAACGGAGCTTAGTCACGAACGACGTTTCGGACAAGGGTGGGGGG
>CAZWRQ010000356.1:0-4256 GCA_964636395.1 uncultured Holophagales bacterium | reverse complement strand
CCCCTCGCCCTCCCCGCGCGGCCCGGAGTCGCCCGGGCGCCAGAGCAGGAAGAAGAGCGCGAGGATCGGCAGGAGGACGCCGAGGCCGGCGAGCCACTTGCCGCGCCCCGCGAGGCCGTTCTTCCCCTTCAGGACGAAGAGGCCCGTCACGGCGAGGAGGCCGAGGACGACCGCGTAGACGTCGGCCGCCCAGGTCCAGAGTCCCTTCGGCTCGTTCAGGTGGAGGAAGTTCATCTCGCGGAGCGCAAAGCGGCCGCGCGGGCGCTCGATCGTCGCCGTCCCCGCCGTCGCGTCGGCCTTCACGCTCCACCCCTCGTAGAAGAGCTCGACGAGGTGGGGCGCGGATCGGAACGACGACTTCGGAGGCCCGGGCAGCCCGAGGCGTTCGACGAGCGCCGCCGCCATCGTCTCGCGGTCCGAGACCGCCACGGGGGCGAACGTCCGCTCCTCGACGACGAGCTTCCAGCTCGGGTTCCACTGGTGCCGGTGGTTCAGCGCCACGCCCGAGATCGCGTAGACGAGCGTCAGCCCCGCCGCGAGGTAGCCGAGGTCGCGGTGGAGGACGTTGTTGAGCTTCCGCCAGTTCAAGACGGAACGCTCAGTCGACGACGGCGCCGATCCCCTGGATCTGGTAGACGGTCGCCGGCCCGGTGACGGAGGCCGGGTCGAACTTCGTCCCCTTCTCCTCGCACTCGTGCTTCGCCTTCGCGATCGCCTGCTCCTTCGTCAGCTCCGTCTTCTTGAACGTCCCTTCGGCGACGACCTTCTTCCCCTTGTCGGTCATCGGAAAGACGATGACGCCGTCCTCGACCTTGATCCGGATCGTCTGGAACTCCACGTCGCCGGCGACGTTGATCCAGCAGCCGCGCTTCGGGCAGACCTCGGTGATGAGCCCTTCCACCTTCACGACTTTTCCGACGTAGGAGTCGGGATTCGCCATCAGCTCGGAGAGCTTCACGGGGGTCGCCTCGGAGACCCCCTTGCCGTACTTCGTGGCGGCGGCGGCGGGCGCGGCGGCGAGGGCCGCGAGGAGTGCGGCGGCGAGAATCGCGCGGTGGGTCGTCTTCATCGGTCGTGTCTCCTGCTCTCGGGCGTTCGAGCGGCGGATTCTACCGTCGGCCCGCCCGACCGCGCGTCAGGCCAGGAGCGCCCCCTCGTGGACGAGGAGCCAGCGCTTCCGCTCGATCCCTCCCGAGAAGCCGTGGAGGCTCCCGTCGCTCGCGACGACCCGGTGGCACGGGACGACGAGGACCGCAGGGTTGCGCGCCGCGGCCATCCCGACCGCCCGCAGCGCCTTCGGGTCGCCGACGGCGGCCGCGACGTCGGCGTACGAGCGCGTCGACCCCGGCCGGATGCGGCGGAGCTCCGCCCACACCTTCTCCTGGAACGGCGTCCCGGCCAGGTCGACCTCCACGTCGTCGAGCGCCTCGAGCTCTCCCCGGAAGTAGGCCCTGAGCCGCGTGCAGACGCCGGCGGGGTCGCGGTGCGCCGGGAAGAGGTCGGTCCCGAAGCGGGCGAGGAGATGCTCCCGGGTCGAGGCCGCGTCGGCGTCGAACGTCATCGTGCAGAGCCGCCCGTCCCAGACGACGGCGAGGAGCCGCCCGACCGGAGAGTCGAGGGTCGCGCTCGCGAGCCTCACGCCCGGAACGCTACCCCATTTCTCCGCCGCGCGCGGGAACGGCCGTCTCAGCTCTCCCCGGCCGGGCGCACCCTCCGCGCCGCCACGAACGACCGGACGGCGGCGACGAGGAATCCGAGGAGGAGGAGCGCCATGACGCTCCGCAGGACGACGGCTGCCGGGCGCGCCGCCGCTCCGGCCAGGAGGGCCGGAATCCCGGCGAGGCCGGGGGCCGACGGGACGAAGCCGAGGAGCGCCACCGCGGCGGCGGCGTGCATCGCGTGCTTGCGGAGGCTCTCCTTGCGCGCGACGAGCCCGCAGGCTCCGAGGAGGACGCCGAACCCGACCGGGATGAGGGCCGTCGGGCTCTGGAACGCGGCGTAGCCGCCGATACCGGTCAGGACGAGGAGGGCGGCGACGACGAGGGCGAGACGGGAGACGTTCATCAGATGCGCTAACGCGCGCGAGGGGGCTCCGGATTCCCGCCCGGCCGCCGCGCCTCGACCGGCGGGCCCTTCCGGAGCCAGGCGAGGAGCGCCGCCACGACCGCGCCCGCGGCGCCCGCGAGGTTGAGCGCGGCGAAGCCGAAGGCCTCGTAGAGCGGCCCGAGCGCGAAGGCGCCGAGGGCGATCGCGAGGTCGTAGGCTCCGTAGAACGTGGCCATCGCGGACCCCCGCGCCTCGCCCGCGCGATCGACCGTCCAGGCGACGAGGGCCGGGAACGACAGTCCCGCCATCCCGGCGCCATAGAGGACCGCTGCGGCCGCGAGGCCGATCGACCCCCGGGCGAAGCCCGTCGCGACGACTCCCGCGGCACCGAGGAGGAGACCGGGGACCGCCACGGCGACGCGTCCGTGCCGGTCCGAGAGCCGGCCCGCGAACGGCCGCACGACGAGGATCGACATCGCGTAGAGGAGGAAGTAGACCCCCGTTCTCCCGGGGCCGAGCTCGACCGGGACGAAGGCCAGGATCGCCCCATAGGAGAGCGAGGAGAGGAAGAGGACCGCGCACGGCAGGAGCGCGCCGGCCGGAAGCCTCGCCGTGCCGGACTGCCTCGCCGCGTGGCGCGGCTCCGCCACGGGCAGGAGGAGGCCGAGCGCGGCGACGAAGAGGATCGCCGTCCCGAGAAACGCGGCAGCCGGCCCGCCGAGACGCGACAGCGCGCCGCCCGCCGCCGGGCCGAGCGCCATCGCCACCGTCGGCGCGAGCCCCCAGACGCCGATCGCCTCCCCGCGTCGCTCGGGCGGAGCGAGGTCCGCGACGAGCGACGCGATCGCCGTCGTCGCGAGGCCCCAGCCGATCCCCTGCAGGCCCCGCACGAGGAGCAGCGACTCGAGCGACGTGGCGAGCGGGAGGAGCGCCGTCGCCGCCGCGAAGAGCGCGAGCCCGCCGAGGGCGAAGGGCCGCCGCCCCTTCCGGTCGAGGGAGCGGGCGAACGCTGCGCGCGCGGCGAGGGCCGTCATCGACGCGAGGCCGACGACGAGGCCGACCTCTCCTTTCGAGGCGCCGCGCGCGGCCGCGTAAGGCGGGAGGACCGGGATGAGGAAGTAGAAGCCGAAGAAGAGGACCGCCGTCGAAAGGACGACGAGGACGAAGGGACGGGTCAGGATCCGCCGGTCGGTCAGGGGCGCTCCTCGAGATCGTGGAGGTGGAGGTCGAGCGCCTTCACGGAGACCTGGATCTCCCTCACCGAGAGGCCGAGCGAGGAGATCATCAGCGCGAGGCTGCCCGCGAAAAGGACCTTCCCGAGGACGACCTTCCCGAAGAAGAGGACGAACATGCAGACGACGCAGACGAGGAGGCTCGAGACGCCCGTCGCCTGCATCGCCTGGATCAGGTGGATCCGGTATCTCAGGTTGTCGATCTGCCGCAGGATGAGGGCGTCGGGCTGCTCGCGATATCTCGTGTGGAGGCTCCGCACGAGGGTGGCGAGCGCGAGGAACCGGTTCGTGTAGGCGAGGAGGAGGAGCGAGACCGCGGGGAAGAGGAGCGCCGGGGTGGTGAGGGAGAGCTCCATGGCGACGGGACGATACGCCGACCGCCTCCCGGGCGCCGGGAACTCCGCTCCTCGCTCCGGGTCTCAGGGGAAGAGGACATAGGAGGACGACGATGCTCCAGCTCGCGACGCCCCCCAACCGGCCCCGTCCCGCGCTTCTCGCCTCGATCGGCCTCCACGTGACGGCCTTCTCAGTCCTCGGATTCGGACCGCTTCTCGCCTTCCCCGACGTCCCCGGCTGGCGCGGCGAGGTCTGGGCCGTGACGCAGCCCGACCTGTCGGTCCTCCGCGAGACGCGGACCGTCGACCTGCGCGACCGTCCGGCGCCCGTCCGCTCCGTCGAGGCGCGCCGCGGAGGCGGCGTTCCGGTGGCGGCCCGCGCCGGGACTGCGGACCGACCTCACCGGACGACGGTGCAGCCCGACGTCATCCCGGAAGAGCTCCCGGCTGCCGGACCGTTCGAGCCCGACGGGGGGTCCGGCATCTCCGGCGGCCTCGACGACGGGACGTCCTTCCCTCCCGGGACGGGATCCGGCGACGGACCTGGCGGCGGCGACGCGCCCTACGACGCCCGCGGCGGCGCGCTCCCTCCCGACTTGGTCCTCCCCGTCCCGCTCGAGACTCCCGCCCCGTCGTACAGCGA
>CAZWRQ010000355.1:0-4277 GCA_964636395.1 uncultured Holophagales bacterium | reverse complement strand
ACAACGTCCTCGAGAAGCTCCGGTCGGGTGGGGCGCTGACGGCGAAGGAGAAGGTCTCGAAGCACCGAGTCTTGTTGTAGCGCGGATCGTTTCCTACTCCGAGCCTGCCGCCAGCAGCCAACGCCCAGCGCGAATGCGGTCCGCTGGACAGGACTCCCAAGCAATAGCCGTCTTCAAGGCCGAACGTCACGAGGGTGCTATCCGGCACGGTGCTCGCCGGCAAGAATGCGAGGAAACGATGCTTCGACGTCTCGATCGTGGCGATGAACCTCGAAAGCCCGGCCGTGAACTCGCGGAACTGTGGCCTCGGATGACCGATCACCCACCACCGCTCTCTGAAAATGCCATTCCTGTTCTGAAGCCGTTCCGCGCGAACATGATCGACGAGATGCTGGTAGATCGCCGGGACTCTCGCTCGAACCTCGGGCTCAGACATGCCGAACGTGTCGATCACGAAGATCCCGCGGGCGCTCGAGGCCAGGTCGCGACCGTTGAGGTACGGCCGGATGACGGAGGATGTTCGCGGATCGGATCCGAGCCCCAGCTCGCGCGCGCGCGCCTCTGAGACCTGAAACCCGCCGCCGATGGTCTTCATGCCGACGGAGCAGAGGTTCAAGTTCGATTCGAGTTTCGAGGCTCCGGCGACGTCCGCGCCAACCCGCAGGTCCGATCCGATCCGCCCCGAACGGGAGGAGAACGCATAGACGAGGTCTCCGTTGGCCTCGTCCTCCGATGACTCCCTCTCCCGCAAGACCTGTCGAAGCATTCCGGGTACCGAACCGGGAACCCCGACCGTCATCGCGACACGCACCGCCGCACCATCGGCCGAGTCAACCCAGGGATGATCCGGGATCGCGAAGACGATCGAGAGTGGCGGCGTGCCGTCGATGTGCGGCTCCAGAACGCGCCGGTTATAGGCCTGAGAGATGCTGTTCGTCGTGATGAAACCGAAGCGCCGAATTACCCCGCGCTTCACGAGGACGGCTGCGCTGTGCCACCAGCGCAGGACGAAGTCGGACGCCTGCGGAATCTCGGGCCACGCCTTCTGCAAGGCATCGATGTAGCCGTCGCCAAGCGCATTTCGCATCAGCTTCGAGCCGATGAACGGCGGGTTCCCCACCACGTACTCCGCCTCCGGCCACTCCGCCTTCCGCGGGTTCACGTACCTCTCCACCACCACCTGCGCCGTCTCGTCGGGAATCGGCTCGCCGGTCACCGGGCTCGGCTTCGTCGTCTCGCCGTCCCAGCGGGTGACCGGCTTGCCGGTGACGGGGTCGGTCTCGGGCTCGACGCGGTCCCAGGCGAGGACGGCGTCGCGGCACTCGATGTTCCCGTAGTCGCGGAGGACGGGCTCGTCGGGGGCGGTGTCGCCGTGGGTCCGGAAGTGCCACTGGAGCCAGCCGATCCAGAGGACGAGCTCGGCGATCTCCTTCGCCCACCTCTTCACCTCGATGCCGAGGAGCTGGCGGGGCGTGACGCTGACGCCGTGGAGGTCGAGGAAACCGCTCGCGCCTGCCTCGGGGCGCAGGTCGCGCAGGAGCCTCACGACCTCGGCCTCCAGCCGCTTGAAGAGGTCGAGCGTCACGTAGAGGAAGTTGCCGGTGCCGCAGGCGGGGTCGAGGACGCGCGTGGCGCAGAGCTTCTCGTGGAAGGCGCGGACGGCCCTCTCGGCCTCGGCGATCTTCGTCTCCGTCCCCTCCTCGACGAGGGTCCGAACGAGCGTCCTCACGACGTCCCACTCGGCGCGGAGCGGCTCCTCGACCGTCGCCCTGACGAGCCGCTCGACGTAGGCGCGCGGCGTGAAGTGGGCGCCGAGGGCGTGGCGCTCCTTCGGGTCGAGGGCTCTTTCGAGGAGCGTCCCGAAGATGGAGGGCTCGACGTTCTTCCAGTCGCAGCGGGCCGCCTCGTGGAGCATCTCCAGCTGGCGGCGCGTGAGGGCGAGGGCCTGCGGCGCGGCGAAGAGGCCGCCGTTGAAGCGGAGGAGGTCCCCTTCGAAGCCGAACGGGCCGCCCCGGTTCATCGTCGTCCAGAGCGCCTGGACGTCGGGCGCGAAGGTCTCGGGGTGCGGAATCCAGCGCTCGTAGAGGGTCCTCGTGAAGAGGCGGTTCGGGAGGAGGCCGACGTCCTCCGCGAACATCGTGAAGATGGCCCGCATCAGGAACGTCGCGACCGCCTCGGGGGAATGCCCCGCCCCGGCGAGCTCCTTCGAGAGGCCGGCGAGGTGCGCGGCGACCTCGCGGGTGACGGCCGTCGTCCGGCGGAGCGGGTCGAGGGAGAGCGGCTCCTCCCAGACGGCGTGGAGCGTCGGAAGGAGGGCCTCGAGGTCGCCGAAGAAGGTCCTGTTCGAGAGGGCGTTCGGGAACGGGTGGTAGGCGCGCGAGCCGTCGAAGGAGGCGAAGAGGTCGACGCAGTGACCGATGTCGACGACGATGAGGAACGGGGGCGGGGCGTCGAGCGTCTCGACGTAGCGCTTCGCCTGCCCGAGGGCGTCGGACATCATCCCGTGCCAGGCGTTCGTCCCGCGCCGCGTCCGGCCCGTCCGGGTGGTGTTCGAGCCCTGCTTGGCCTCGAGCAGGAAGCGGCCGTGCCGGTAGAGGTCGATCTTTCCGATCGTCGGCTTGCCGGCCGCGTGGAGGAGGACGGCCGGCTTCTCGAAAACGTAGACGTCCTTCTCGTCGTCGCCCGTCGCCGGGTCGGGACGCGGCACGCCGAGGAGGTCGCAGAGGTCGTTCAGGAACGGGTCCTTGTTGGCCCGTTCTCCTCCCTCGTTCCCGAGCCAGCGGGCCTGGAAGGCGGCGATGTCCATGAGATGCGCGGAGGCGCGGGGGAAGGTTAGCAGAGGGGCGCGGGCGGGCGCGAGGAGCGCGCCCGCACTCACCGGTCGTCCCGCAGGCGATCGATGAGCACCATCGTGGGGCGCGGACTCCCCTTCTTTCTCCGCGGGAGAAGGTGGACCCCGTTCCGGACCCGTGCCGTCGAGCGCGGCTCGAGCGCCCTGCGGGCGAGCTCCGACAAGACCTTACCCACCGTCGTCGCCCGGCTCGCGGCGATCTCTCTGGCGGCCTGAAGCACGTCGTCGTCGATGTCGAGCGTGGTCCTCACTGGTTCAGCATCATGTATCCCGTAGTTGATATCAACGGCCGCTGGTCGCCCTCCGCGAGACGTCCGCTCTCGCGGCGCACCGCCGGCCTCCCGGCACGAGATCAGGCGCAGGGCATGGGGCCCGCCGCGCTACGATGTCGCCATGACGCCCGTTCCCCGCGAGCTGCGCTGGCTCCTGTGGGACCTCGATGCCGACAATGTCGACGTCGAAGAGGGTGCGGCGTCGATCCTCGGGCGGGTCCTGGAGCATGGCCGCCTTTCGGACGTACGGCTCGTGCTCGAGCTGTACGGCCGGGAACGCATCCACGAGTTCTTCCGCGCGGGAGACCACCCGGTCGTCTCCGAGCGGACCCGCTGCTTCTGGCATGCATTCTTCGGAGCTGACGAGAGATGGCCGACACGTCCCGACTTCCGGAAGCACAGCGGCGCGCCCTGGATCGGCTGAAGTCCGTCCCGCGGATGGCGGACTTTTATCTTGCTGGCGGAACGGCCGTCGCCGTCCACCTCGGTCACCGGCTCTCGGTGGACCTCGACTTCTTCAGCGTGAGGCCGGACGTCGACCTCGATGCGGTCCGGGATTCGGTTCGGCACGCGTTCGCCGAGGCCTCGACGGTGGCTCAGACGGACGCCGCCGTGCTGCTTCTCTGCGACGGCGCTCCGATCGACCTGGTTCGATATCCCTACCCGCCTCTCCGCGCGATCGAGAGAACCGCCGATGGCATCGCGGTGGCATCCCTCCTCGACCTCGCCGCGATGAAGCTCGGAGCTCTCTCGCGCCGCGGACTCCGGCGCGACTTCTGGGACCTCGCCGAGATCGTCCGCCGAGGCGGCGTGACGCTCGAGGAGGCGTGCCGGGCCTACCGCGAGAGATACGGTGTCGCCGAGGCCGACCTTTACCACGTCCTCCGGTCACTGACATGGTTCGAGGACGCCGAGCGGGACCCCGCGTACCCGGCCGGGCTTATCGAGGCGGGCTGGCGCGACATCCAGGCGTTCTTCCTTCGAGAGGCGCCGAAGCTCCTCACGGCGAGATTTGGCTGACCTCCTCCGTCGTGCCCTGGCGGAGCCGCCCTTCCCGTCGACGATCGCCGATCGCCGTCCACGCCGTCCCGGAGGCCCGCCTCACGCGGAACCCGGAAGCGGGCATCCTCCCGGCCACGGGTCAGCGCCGGGCG
>CAZWRQ010000354.1:0-4295 GCA_964636395.1 uncultured Holophagales bacterium | reverse complement strand
CCTCGAAGATCACCGAGGCCGAGTTCCGGATGGAATACGTGAGGACCGAGGAGCGGTACCGCGAGATGTACGGGCAGAGCTTCAGCCCGGAGCTCGCCCGCGCCCTGAACCTCCCGTCCCAGGTGCTCAACTCCCTCGTCGACCGGCGTCTCCTCCGAGAGGAGGCGCGCCGGCTCGGTCTCTCCGTCTCCGACGACGAGGTGACCGCGCGCATCCTCCGGATGCGCGACCCGCAGGGGAACCTCCTCTTCGTGAAGGACGGGGCGTTCGTCGGCGAGGCGACGTACCGGCGGATGCTCTCCGGAGCGAACCTCTCGCCCGAGGGCTTCGAGGCCGAGACGCGCGATCAGGTCCTCATGGAGAAGCTGAACCGCTTCGTGACCGAGTCGACGGTCGTCTCCGAGGACGAGCTGAAGGGGGACTTCGAGGGGCGGACCGTGAAGGCGAAGATCGCCTACGCGCTGATCCCGGCCCCGGCCGTCGCGCCAGAGACGATCTCCGACGCCGACGCGGAGGCGCACTTCCGGAAGGACCCGTCGGCCTGGCAGCTCCCGGAGCGCCGCAAGGCGAAGTACCTCCTCGTCGAGAGCGCTCAGCTGCGCGCCGAGGTCGCGAGGAAGGTCACCGACGAGGACATCGCTGCCGAGTACACGAAGAACGCCGCGACGTACCGCAAGGACGAGGAGGTCGCAGCCCGTCACGTCCTCTACAAGTCCGACGGGACGCCGGCCTCCGACGCGGCCGCGCGGGCGAAGGCCGAAGCGGCCGCGAAGCGCCTCCGCGGCGGGGCCGACTTCGCCGCCCTCGCCCGGGCCGAGTCCGAGGACCCCGGGTCGAAGGACTCGGGGGGCGACCTCGGGTCGTTCTCCCGCGGGCGGATGGTGAAGGAGTTCGAAGACGCCGCGTTCGGCGCGGGCGTGAACGACATCGTCGGCCCCGTCAAGACGCCGTTCGGATTCCACGTGATCCAGGTGACCGCGAAGACCCCGGCGCGGGTCCAGCCCCTGTTCGAGGTCGCCTCCTCGATCCGGGCGCGGCTCGAGGAGGAGCGCGCGGGAGACGAGGCGCGACGCCTGGCGCGGGAGCTCGCCGACCGCGTCGCGCGGCTCGGCAAGTCGCCGTCCGACGACGAGCTCCGGAAGCTGACCCGCCCCGGCGTGACGTTCAACGAGACCGAGCTCCTGTCCCGCTCCGACACCCCGGCCGGGATCGGCCCGAACCCGGTCTTCATGCAGCAGCTCTTCGAGCTCCCCGTCGGCGAGGTCTCCGAGCCGGTGGCCACCGCGCGGGGCGAGGCGATCCTGAAGCCCGTCGAGGTGAAGGCGGCGGGGCCTGCCGCGTTCGCCGACGTCAAGGCGCGGGCGAAGGCCGAGGTCGCCCGCGCGAGGCAGGAGGAGCTGGCCCTCGCCGCCGCGCGCGCCGCGATGACTCCGGGCGCGTCGGTCGAGGAGGTCGCGAAGGCGGCCGGCGTGAAGGTGGAGACGCCGGAGGCATTCCCGAAGGCGGGGCCGGTTCCGGGGCTCGGCTCCGGCAAGGCGCTCCTCGACGCGGCCTTCTCGGCCGCCGTCGGCGAGACGAAGGGGCCGGTCTGGGTCCCCGAGCGGGGCGCCGCGGTCTTCCGCGTCCTCGAGGTGACGCCGTTCGACGCCGCCGCGTTCGCGGCGCAGCGGGCCGAAGCGCTCGACCGGCTGCGCCAGCAGAAATCGGGCCGGCTCTTCCAGTCGCTCGTCCAGAGGCTTCGCTCCGAGGCGCGCATCGAGGTCAACCGGGAGCTGATGGCTCGGTTCTCCGGGCAGGCCTGACCGGGACGTGATCGGGCGCCTCTCGGGAGTCGTCCTGGAGAAGCGGCCCGACCGGGCCCTCGTCGACGCCTCGGGCGTCGGCTACGAGCTGCACGTGCCGCTCGGGACGTACGCCGCGCTCCCCGCCGTCGGGGAGCGCGCGAGCCTCCACGTCCACACACACGTCCGAGAGGACGCGATCCTCCTCTTCGGCTTCGCGACGGCCGAGGAGAAGGCCCTCTTCGAGCGCCTCGTCACGGTCTCCGGGATCGGCCCGCGCCTGGCGCTCGTCGTCCTCTCGGGCCTTCCGCTGCCCGAGCTCGTGGGAGCGATCGCCGCGCAGGACGCGAAGCGGCTCTCCTCGATCCCCGGGGTCGGGAAGAAGCTGGCCGAGAGGCTGGGCCTCGAGCTGAAGGACAAGGTCGCCGGGATCGTCCCCGGGGCAGCCGGGGGCTCCCCGGGCGGCGCCACGGGCGCGGTCGGGCTCGCCGAGGACGCCGTCGGCGCCCTCCTGAACCTCGGCTACCGGAGGCCGCAGGCCGAGGCGGCCGTGAAGGCGGCGAGCGAGGCGGCCGGATCGGCGGACCTGCCGACGCTCCTGTCGGCCGCGCTCCGCCTCCTCTCGCGCTGAGGGAGACGAAGGGACGATGGACGAACGGCTCATCGCCGGCGCTCCGGTACCCGACGAGCGCGAGCCGGAGGCGACGCTCCGGCCGAAGGCGCTCTCGGATTTCACCGGCCAGCCGAAGCTGAGGGAGACGCTGGGCGTCTTCCTGGCGGCCGCGCGGAGACGGAACGAGCCGCTCGACCACGTCCTCCTGTTCGGCCCGCCCGGCCTCGGGAAGACGACCCTCGCCCACATCATCGCGAGAGAGATGGGGGCCCAGCTCCGCGTCACGGCGGGCCCCGTCCTCGAGAAGGCCGGGGACCTCGCGGCGATCCTCACGAACCTCGGACCGGGCGACGTCCTCTTCATCGACGAGATCCACCGCGTCCCGCCCGCCGTCGAGGAGATCCTCTACCCGGCCCTCGAGGACGGGAAGCTGGACCTCGTCATCGGCACCGGGCCCGCGGCGCGGACCGTGGAGCTGCGCCTGCAGCCGTTCACGCTCGTCGGCGCCACCACGCGCGCGGGGCTCCTCTCGCAGCCGCTCACCGGGCGGTTCGGCATCACGCACCGTCTCGACTACTACGACACGGCCAGCCTCAGGTCGATCGTCCTGCGCTCGGCCGAGATCCTCGGCTGCCCGATCGACGAGGACGGCGCGGGCGAGATCGCCCGGCGCAGCCGCGGGACGCCGCGCATCGCGAACCGGCTCCTCCGCCGCGTGCGCGACTTCGTCGAGGTCGCCGGAGAGAGCCGGATCTCGGCGGCGGGGGCTCGCTCCTCTCTCGACCGGCTCGAGGTGGACCACTTCGGCCTCGACGAGCTCGACCGCCGGATCCTCGGGACGATCGTGGAGCGCTTCGGCGGAGGACCGGTCGGCCTCTCCGCGCTCGCGCACTCCCTCGGCGAGGACAAGGGGACGCTCGAGGACCTCTACGAGCCGTACCTTCTCCAGTCGGGATTCCTGACCCGCACGCCGAAGGGGCGCGTCGCCACCGCGCTCGCCTACCGGCACCTCGGCCTCCCGCAGGGAGCGTCGTCGACCGGGCCGCTCTTCGACGGGACCCCGTGAGGCGCGGCTTCCTCGTCTACAACCCCGCGGCGGGAGGGCGCGACCGGACGGCGCAGATGGCCGCGATCGCCCAGCGCGCGCGGACGAACGGAGTCGAGATCGCCCTCCTCGCGACGGAGCGGCCGGGTCACGCCACCGAGCTCGTCCGGGAGCGCCTCGCGGAGCGTCCCGACCTCGTCGCGGTCGCCGGCGGGGACGGAACGGTCTGCGAGGCGGCCGCGGCCCTCGCCGGGAGCGACGTCCCGCTCGCGATCCTCCCCGCCGGAACGGCGAACGTCGTCGCCCGCGAGTACGGGGTCGGGATCACGCCAGAAGAGGCGGAAGCGGCGCTCGGGTCGACGACGACGCGGACGCTGACGACGTGGCCCTCGGCGGGGAGGACCTCCCTCATCGGGACGGGAGTCGGGTTCGACGCGCGGGTCATGGCGAACGTGAACCCGATGCTCAAGAGGCTCTTCGGTCGTCCCGGCTTCGCCCTCACCTCGACGCTCGAGTGGTACCGGTACGAGTTCCCGCCGATCGAGGTGACGGGCCTCGACGCCGAGGGGCGGCCGTTCGAGAGGCGCGCGACCTTCGTCCTTTCGGCGAACACGCGAAAGTACGCGGGTGACGCGATCCTCTCCCCGTTCGCCGACCCCGACGACGACCTCCTCGACCTCGTCCTCTTCACGTCCGAGGACCGGGGCGACCTCTTCCAGTTCTACCGCCTCCTCCCCGGCGGCCGCGCGGCGCAGCTCGGGGTCCGCGGCGTCTCGCGGCTCGCGGTCCGGAGCTTCACGGTACGTTCCCTCGTGGGCTACGAGCTCGAGGTGCAGGTCGACGGCGACGCGGCCGG
>CAZWRQ010000353.1:0-4299 GCA_964636395.1 uncultured Holophagales bacterium | reverse complement strand
TCCCCACGCGCGGCGACGCGACGAAGGCCGTCGCCGACGAGATCGAGAAGAGCCGAGCCTACATCGAGCGGGTCCTCCGCTTCGTCGCCGAGCAGAAGGTGAAGGACTCCCCCGAGGCGCGCGTGGCCGCGGAGCTCTCACTCAGGAAGATCGGCGACTACTGCCCGCTCACCGGCGACAACGCGAACGTCATGGCGCTCTACCGGCGCATGCAGGCCGACGGCAGCTTCCGGTTCCCGGGCGCGGCCGCTCCCGCGCGTCCCGCCGCCCCGGCTCCGCGCTGAGACGGAAGGCACGAAAACGAGAATCCCGGCCGGTTGATCATGCCGGCCGGGACGGGACGGGAGGGCGTCGGGTCCTCCGAACTCACGGTCGCCCTCTTCCTTTTGAGCCGCGTCCGCGGCCCGTCTTTCCTTCGCGGGGCCGATCCGGTGTCGCCCCGGAAAGAACCTCGTTACCGCTGGAAAGAGCCTTCGTGTCCCGAGGAAAAGGTGGGCTCCGGAACGCTCTCTGTCAAGGGCGCCCGGGCTTCGGCCAGCGCGCTTCGACGGTCGTCTGGATGCCGCCGCGCGGCGTGAAGACGCCGCGCACGGACATCTTCCGCGGCCGCGTCGCGGCGACGAGGTCGGCGAGGACGCGGTTCACGACGTTCTCGTTGAAGATGCCGAGGTTCCGGTAGGCGAGGAGGTACTCCTTGAAGGACTTCAGCTCCACGCACGCCGTGTCGGGGACGTAGGTGACGATGAGCGTCGCGAAGTCGGGAAGGCCGGTCTTCGGACAGATCGAGGTGAACTCCGGGATCGTGATCGTGACCTCGTAGTCGTCCTCGTACTGCGAGGGCCACGTCTCGAGGGACGGGAGCTCCGCCTGCGTCCCCGAGGCAGCGTGGTCGTCCGTGTAGCCGGTCGTCATGGCGGAAGGATAGCCCGGCCGTCCCGCGGCACGGAATGTGCGACACTCCGCGGCCGATGGCCATTTCGCCCGAGAAGCGCAAGCAGATCCTGAAGGACGTCCGGCAGCTCGTCCTCATGGCGGCGATCATCCTCACGGGGCGTTCGGTCCTCGCCGACTGGTACGTCGTCCCGACCGGGTCGATGAAGCCGACGATCCTGGAGGGGGACCGCGTCTTCGTCTGGAAGTCCGCCTACCAGATCCGCGTCCCGTTCTCGAAGATCCGGCTCATGACGACCGGCGAGCCGCGAAGGGGAGACGTCGTCGTCGTCCGCAACCCGGACGGCGGGACCGTGCCCTTCGTCAAGAGACTGATCGGGCTCCCGGGCGACGTCGTCGAGCTGCGGAACGAGGCGCTCCTCGTGAACGGAAAGCCCCAGAAGGTGGAGTACCTCGAGCCGCTCACGCTGCCGGACGGCGACATCGAGATCCTCGGTACCGAGCGGATCGACGGCCGCACGCACCCGATCCGGATCCTGCCGGAACGCCCCGCCCTTCGGAACTTCGGTCCGATCACGGTGCCGGAGGGGGAGGTCTTCCTCATGGGAGACAACCGCGACGAGAGCCGCGACGCCCGCTTCTTCGGGACGCGGCCGGTCATCGACCTCCTCGGGCGGGCCGTCGGCGTCATGTGGAGCTGGAGCCCCGCCCGGGCCGACGGATCGGCTCTCTCCCGCCTCGGCCGGCCCCGGTTCTCGCGCTTCGGCCGGGCCTTCATCACATCCGCTCCCGCCGCCCGGGAGTAGGCCCGGCGTCGGGCTCGGGGCGGAGCCGCTTGTCTTCGACGTCGTTTGGATCTATTCTAAATAGCGTGAAGACGGCGCCACCCGCCTTGGAATGCCTGCTCCGCGCTCGGGGGCTTCGGGTGACCGAACCGCGGCTGGCGGTGCTCGCCTACCTGGCCGGGACGGACCGTCACCCGACCGCCGAAGAGGTGGAGAACGCCGTGAACGTGGCGGGGCCGGTCCTCTCGCGCGCCTCGGTCTACAACGTCCTCCATGCGCTCGTGGACGTCGGGCTCGTGACGGGCCTCAGCGTGAAGGACGGGCCGGTCCGCTACGACGCCCACCTCGGGCCGCACCACCACCTCGTCTGCCGGGGCTGCGGCCGGGTCGAGGACGTCGAGTGGAAGGACTTCGCGGTGGCCGAGCGCGGCGTCCTGCCCGACGGCCGCGCGGTGCGCACTCTCTTCCTGACGCTCGACGGGCTCTGCACGGGCTGTTGCGAAAAGGAGGAGGGGAGAGGCGAGCCCGCCTCCCCCCTCCCTTCCCGGCGACCCGGGGACTCTCAGCGCTTCTCGACGGGAACGTAGTCGCGGCGCGCCGAACCGAGGAAGACCTGGCGCGGCCGGGCGATCTTCTGGTCGGGGTCGTTGACCATCTCGTGCCACTGCGCGAGCCAGCCGGCGGTCCGGCCGATCGCGAAGAGGACGGTGAAGTAGTCGGGCGGGAAGCCCATCGCCTCGTAGATGAGGCCCGAGTAGAAGTCGACGTTCGGATAGAGCTTCCTCTTGACGAAGTAGTCGTCCTGGAGCGCGATCCGCTCGAGCTCGACGGCGATCGTCAGGAGAGGGTTCTTCCCGGTGACCTCGAAGACCTGGTCGGCGAGCCCCTTGATGACCTTCGCGCGCGGGTCGTAGTTCTTGTAGACCCGGTGCCCGAAGCCCATCAGCTTCTTCTCGCCCTGCCCCTCCTTGACCTCCTTGACGAAAGCCGGGACGTTGTTGATGGTCCCGATCTCGCGAAGCATGGTGAGGACGGCTTCGTTCGCGCCGCCGTGGAGCGGGCCGTAGAGGGCGGAGATGGCGCCGGAGAGGCTCGAATAGGGATCGGTCTGCGCGGAGCTGATCGCCCGCATCGCGTTCGTCGAGCAGTTCTGCTCGTGGTCCGCGTGGAGGATGAAGAGGACGTCGAGCGCCCTCTCGAGGACCGGGTTCACCTTGTACTTCGGCTCCGACATCTTCCGGAGCATCGAGAGGAAGTTGCCGACGTAGGAGAGCTCGTTGTCGGGGTAGACGTAGGGGAAGCCGATGGAATGCCGGTAGGCGAAGGCGGCGATCGTCGGCATCTTCGCGATGAGCCGGATCGTGTGGTGGGCGCGCTGGCGCGGGTCGTTCACCTGCTTGGCGGAGGGGTAGAACGTCGAGAGCGCGCCGACCGTCGACTGGAGCATCCCCATCGGGTGCGCGTCGTGCCGGAAGCCCTCCATGAGCTTCTTGATGTTCTCGTGGAGGTAGGTGTGGTGCGTGACGTGGCGGGTGAACTCGTCGAGCTCGGACTTCGTCGGCAGCTCCCCGTTCCAGAGGAGCCAGGCCACCTCGAGGAAGCTCGACTTCTCGGCGAGCTGCTCGATCGGGTAGCCGCGGTATTCGAGGATCCCCTTGTCGCCGTCGATGAACGTGATCTTCGACTTGCACGACGCCGTGTTCAGGAACGCGGGGTCGTACGTCATGAGCCCGAAGTCCTCCGGGTTCACCTTGATCTTCCGGAGGTCCATGGCCTTGATGGTGTCGTTCTCGACCGGAACGACGTACTCCTTGCCGGTGCGGTTGTCCCGGATGGTGAGGGTGTTCTCGCTCATCGTCTTCCCCTTCCTTGCCGCGCTCGAGTGGAAAGGGAATTCTAGCCCCGCGAGGGTCGGATTCCACGGCAGGAATGGGGTGCGGGAGCGCAGGAACGGCACGGGAAGCCAGGGCGAAGCCCTTGCATAGAATCATCGAGCGGGCCTCGCGCCCGGATCGGAGCCGCCAGATGAACCTCCGCCGCTTCCTCGCCGAGGCCGGTGCCCTCGCCGTCCTCGCGATCGCCTGCGCCCTCGTCTCGAACGCGTTCGCCGCGAAGGAGCGGCGTCTCGAGCTCCCGGGCGACTACCCGGCCGCTTTCTCCGTACCGAAGCCTCCGGCACCGGTCCCGTTCGAAGCGGCACCGGCGCCCGAGGCGGCCGAGCCGGCGTCCCCGGCGCCTGCGGCAGACCCGGCGGCCACCGCGCCGGCCGCCGGGACCGCGCCGAAGCGGCCGGACGCCGGCCCCGCGCCCGCCCCGGCTCCGCAGGAGCGCCCGTCCGCCGCGCCGGCGTCCCCCTCGGCCACGGACCGCGCCGCGGAGCTCCTCGCCCGGTTCCCGCCGCACGGCCAGCCGAACGTCGAGATCACCGGCGACGCGGCGGCCTGGCTCCACGCCCGCGGCGCGCTCTTCCTCGACGCACGCCGCTCGAAGGACTTCGCCGAAGGGCACGTCTCAGGCGCGCGCTCGTTCCCGGTCTGGGAGGCCGCGATCGTGAAGGAACGGGTCGAGGCCCTCGTCGCCGAGGGACGCGACCAGGCGCTGCCGGTCGTCCTCTACTGCACGG
>CAZWRQ010000352.1:0-4356 GCA_964636395.1 uncultured Holophagales bacterium | reverse complement strand
GGACGCCTCGCGGCGCCGGGGCCCTTCGGCTTTCGGGAGGCATCCCGGAAGACCGTCCGGCTCTACGCGCTCCCGAGCGCCGCCGCCACGAGCGCCCGCGCCTCCTCCTGGATCCGCCGGAGGTGCTCGCGGCCGAGGAAGCTCTCGGCGTAGATCTTGTAGACGTCCTCCGTCCCGGAGGGGCGTGCCGCGAACCACCCGTCCTTCGTGGCGACCTTCAGTCCGCCGATCGGGGCGCCGTTGCCCGGCGCCTTCGTCAGGATCGCCGTGATCGGCGCTCCGGCGAGCTCCTTCGCCGTCACGTCCGACGGAGAGAGCTTCCCGAGCCGCGCCTTCTGGTCGGGCGTCGCCGCCGCGTCGACCCGCTCGTAGACCGGCTCGCCGTAGAGCGCCGTGAGCTCGCGGTAGAGCTCGCCGGGGTCCTTTCCGAGGACGGCGGTCATCTCCGCGGCGAGGAGGCCGAGGATCATCCCGTCCTTGTCGGTCGTCCAGGTCCTCCCGTCGCGCCGGAGGAACGAGGCGCCCGCGCTCTCCTCGCCGCCGAAGCCGAGGTCTCCCGAGAGGAGCCCCGGGACGAACCACTTGAAGCCGACCGGCACCTCGACGAGCCTCCGGCCGAGCCCCTCGGCGACGCGGTCTATGAGGCTCGAGGAGACGAGCGTCTTGCCGACCCCTGCGTCCTTCCGCCAGCCGTCGCGCGCGCCGAAGAGGTAGCGGATCGCGGCGGCGAGGTAGTGGTTCGGGTTCATGAGGCCCGAGGGCGTCACGATCCCGTGGCGGTCGGAGTCGGCGTCGTTGCCGACCGCGACCTGGAAGCGGTCGCGGATCGCGATGAGCGAGGCCATCGCCGACGGCGAAGAGCAGTCCATCCGGATTCGTCCATCCCAGTCGAGCGTCATGAACGCGAACGCCGGGTCGACGCACGGGTTGACGACGGTCAGGTCGAGGCGCCATCGCTCGCCGATCCTCTGCCAGAAGTCGACCGAGGCGCCGCCGAGCGGGTCGACGCCGATCCGCACGCCGGCCGCGCGGATCGCCTCGAGGTCGACGACCGACGCGAGGTCGTCGACGTACGCGGTCAGGTAGTCGTGCGCGACTGTCGTCGACGCCTTTCGCGCCCGCGGGAAGGGAACCCGCTTCACCCCCTCGAGCCCGGCGGCGAGGAGGGCGTTCGCCCGGCTCTCGATCGCCTTCGTCGCGTCGGTGTCGGCCGGCCCGCCGTGCGGCGGGTTGTACTTGAAGCCGCCGTCCTCCGGCGGGTTGTGCGACGGCGAGATGACGATGCCGTCGGCGCGCGGGCCGCCGTGGTCCCGGTTCCAGGCGAGGATCGCGTGCGAGACGACGGGCGTCGGCGTGAAGCCGTCGGCCGCGTCGACGCGCACCGTGACGCCGTTCGCCGCGAGGACCTCGAGCGCCGTCCGGAAGGCCGGCTCGGAGAGGGCGTGCGTGTCCTGGCCGAGGAAGAGCGGCCCGGTCGCCCCCTGCGCGGCGCGGACCTCGCAGATCGCCTGCGTCGTCGCGAGGATGTGCGCCTCGTTGAAGCTCGCGCGCAGGGAGGAGCCGCGGTGCCCCGAGGTCCCGAACGCGACCTGCTGGGCGCGCTCGGCCGGGTCGGGCCGCTCGGTGTAGTAGGCGGCGAGGAGGCGGGGGACGTGGACGAGGTCTCGGGCCTCGGCGGGCTGCCCGGCGCGCGGGTGGCTCATGCGGTTCCTCCGGTCGGACACCGTATGCGCGGGCCCGGGGGGAGTCAACGGGAGGGCTCGCCGCCTGCGGAAGGCGCCCGGGGGCCGTGAATCATCGTCCCCCCGGCGTGCCCCGTCGCGCGGACGAGGGCGTACGCGAGGAGCGCGGAAGGCGAGAGGTCCGCGTCGGGCGCCGCGGGAGATTCGACGGCCGCGAGCGCGCGGAACGTGATCAACTCGCCTCCCGTGCCGCGGACCGAACGCGCCCGAAAGGAGTCGACTCGATGACGACGAGACGCCTGCTCCTCGCTCTCCTCCTCTTCGCTTCCCTGCGCCTGGGCGCGGCCGAGCCGTTCATCGTGGTCGAGAGCACGATCCCGGCGATGCAGGCCGCGATGAAGGAGGGGCGTGTCACCTCGCGCGACCTCGTCCTCCTCTCGCTCGCGCGGATCGCGACGTGGGAGGACCGGCTCCACGCCGCGATCACCGTCAACCCGCGGGCCCTCGCCGAGGCCGACGCCCTCGACCGCGAGCGGAAGGCGGGGAGAGTGCGCGGGCCTCTCCACGGCATTCCCGTCGCCGTGAAGGACAACATTCAGACCGCCGACCTTCCGACGACGGGCGGAGCGCTCGTCTTCGACGGCTGGGTGCCGCCGGCGGACGCCACGCTCGTGAAGAACCTCCGGGCCGCCGGAGCGGTGATCCTCGCCAAGACGCAGCTCACCGAGCTTGCGAACTGGGTCGCGGCCTCGCCGCAGCCGATGCCGAACAACTACAACGGCCTGAACGGCTGGGGCTTCAACCCGTACGACGCGCGGCGCGACCCGCGCGAGGCGACGTTCGACGGCCGGCCCGCGCTGAACACCGGAGGCTCGAGCTCCGGCGCGGGGACGGCCGCGAGCTTCTGGGCCGCGAGCGTCGGCACCGAGACCTCGGGCTCGATCCTCTCCCCCTCGAACCAGAGCATGCTCGTCGGGGTCAAGCCGACCGTCGGGCGGATCAGCCGGCACGGTGTCATCCCGATCACGGCCGACCAGGACACGCCGGGCCCGATGGCCCGCACGGTGACGGACGCGGCGATCCTCCTCGGCGTCCTCGAGGGGACGGCGCCCGACCCGGCCGACCCGGCCACGTCGGCCTGCGCGCCTCCGCCCGGGAACGACTACACGCCGTATCTCAAGCGGGACGGGCTGAAGGGCGCGCGCATCGGCATCCCGCGGGCCTACTACTACGACGAGACGACGCCGCCCGGGGCGGAGAAGCCGCGCGGCGGCCTGAGCCCGGAGCAGGCGAACGTGATGGCCGAGGCGATCGAGGTCCTGAAGAAGGAAGGCGCCGTGATCGTCGACCCGGCCGACGTCCCGAGCGTCGTCGACGCGGACCCCTCCCGGAACTACCTCCGCTGGGGCGTCTGCACCGACCGGGACGAGATGAAGGAGAAGGAGTGCTCCATCGTCCTCGCCTACGGGATGGAGCGCGACTTCAACGCCTGGCTCGCCTCGCTCGGGGAGCGCGCGCCGGTGAAGTCGCTCCGCGCCCTCCGGGAGTGGAACGTCGCGCACGAGAAGGCCGGGGCGATCCGGTACGGCCAGTCGATCCTCGACTTCTCCGACTCCCTCGACCTCGAGGCGGACCGTGCGCGCTACGAGGCCGACCGGGCGAAGGACCTCCTCCTGACGGCGACGCACGGCCTCGACGAGGTGATGACGGCAGAGCGCCTCGACGCGATCCTCTTCCCGGGCCCCTCCGGCGCCTCGATCGCCGCGCGGCCCGGCTACCCGACCGTCATCGTCCCGTTCGGGGCGGTCCCGAACGCCCCGAAGCCGCCGTTCCCCGACGGCTTCGAGGCGAAGCCCGCGCCGTACGGCGTCAGCTTCGCGGGCCGCGCCTGCAGCGAGCCGACCCTCCTCCGCCTCGCCTACGCCTTCGAGCAGGCGACGCGCCGCCGGGTTCCGCCGCCGCTGAACTGACGTCTCCCGGGGGCGGTACGGGGCGCGGCCTCACGAGGCTGCGGGCGCGGCGTCCGCCCGCTTCTCGAGGGCGTGCCAGAGAACGGGGAGCACCAGCAGCGTCAGCAGCGTCGACGTGATGATCCCTCCCATGACGACGACCGCGAGCGGCTTCTGGATGTCGGCGCCGGAGCCTGAGGCCCAGACCATCGGAAGGTGGCCGATGAAGCTCGTGAGGGCGGTCATCACGAGCGGCTTGAACCGGAGCCGGCAGCCCTCGGCGACCGCGGAGCCGGCCTCCCGGCCGCGCGCGCGGAGCTGCGTGAAGAACGCGACGAGGACGACGCCGTTCTGCACGGCGATGCCGAGGAGGACGATGAACGCGACCGCGGCCGAGACCGAGAGCGTCATCCGGAAGGCCACCGCGGCGACGACGCCGCCGACGAGGGCGAACGGCAGGTTCAGGAGGACGAGGGCCGCGTCCCGGGCGCTGCCGAGCGCCGAGTAGAGGAGGAAGAGGATCAGCAGCAGCACCATCGGGACGACGATCGCGAGCTGCCGCATCGCACGCCGCTGGTTCTCGAACTGCCCGCCGAGCTCGACGAAGTAGCCCGGCGGCAGGTCCTTCAGGGCGGGCGCGAGGGCGCCCCGCACCTCCGTGACGAACCCGCCGAGGTCGCGCCCCCGCACGTTCGCCTCCACGACGACGCGGCGCATGCCGTTCT
>CAZWRQ010000351.1:0-4369 GCA_964636395.1 uncultured Holophagales bacterium | reverse complement strand
GAGGTGCTCCACACGCTCCGCCAGGTCGTCTGCGTGAAGGGATGACGGGCCTCGTAAGGATCGACGGCTCCATGGGAGAAGGGGGCGGGCAGGTCCTCCGGACCGCCCTCGCCCTCTCTCTCACGACGCGCCGCCCGGTGGAGATCACGCGCATCCGCGCGGGGCGTCAGAAGCCGGGCCTCATGCGGCAGCACCTGACGGCCGTCCAGGCGGCCGCGGCCGTCGGCTCGGCGCACGTGAAGGGCGCGGAGATCGGCTCGCGGGAGCTGCGATTCGAGCCGGGCGCGCTCCGCCACGGGAGCTTCGATTTCTCGGTCGGGACAGCCGGCTCCACGACCCTGGTCCTCCAGACGATCCTTCCCGCGCTCGCCCTGGCGGGCGGCCCCAGCACCGTCCGCCTCCGCGGCGGGACTCACAACCCGATGGCCCCGCCCTTCGACTTCCTCGAGAGGGTGTTCCTCCCGCTGCTCGGGCGCATGGGTGCGGCGGTCGACGCCGTTCTCGTCCAGCCGGGCTTCTACCCGGCCGGCGGGGGCGAGTGCATCGTCACGGTCGCGCCGGCGCGGCGTCTCCGGCCGCTCGAGCTCCTCGAGCGCGGCGAGGTGAAGCGGCGTGCGGCGCGCGCCGTGGTGTCGAAGCTCTCGCGAGAGATCGCGGCGCGCGAGCTCGCCGTCGTCTCGCGCCTCCTCGGGTGGGAGGCCGAGAAGCTCGAGGCCGTTTCCGTCGACTCCTCCGGCCCCGGCAACGTCGTCACGCTCGAGATCGAGAGCGAGGGCCTCACCGAGGTCTTCACCGGCTTCGGCGAGAAGGGGGTTTCCGCGGAGGCGGTGGCCGAGAAGGTCGCGCGCGAGGCGAGGGCCTACCTCGCCTCCGGCGTTCCCGTCGGCGAGCACCTCGCCGACCAGCTCCTCCTCCCGATGGCCCTCGCTGGGTCCGGCGCCTTCCGTACGGCGGCTCTTTCCCGCCACGCCACGACGAACATCGAGGTCATCCGGGCGTTCCTGCCGGTCCGGTTCGACGTCGAGACGGACGAGAAGGGGAATTGCGTCGTGAGGGTTGGGGACTGACGCCGTCGAGTCCAGGAGCGGTCCCGACGCGGGAGAAGGAGCAGGCATTCCTCGTCCCTCGTCTCTCAGGCGCGCGCGAACGGCGGGGTCGAGCCCGAAACGGGTGATCTCTCGCCGCCCGGGAACCTCCCGGCTCTCCCGGAGGTCTGACGTCGAGAACGAGGAGGTCGACTATGCGAAGAGCCGCGGCGGTCCTGGCCCTTTCCTTCTCCGTCGTCCCGGCTTCGGCGTTGCACGGCCAGTCTGCGGACGACTTCCCGCCCCTCACCGTCGACACGGCCGCGGCGGCGCTGGTCGGTCGGATCGGGTGTCCTGTCGACCTCCTCGTTCTCTCCGTCGTGGCCGAGGATCCGGACGATGAGCCCGGCTCGCGGACGGTCGTCTTCCGCGTTCCGGGGCTCGTCCCGGACGACCTCGAGGTGAAGTTCGACTGGACGTGGAGCATGGACTTCGGCGAGGGTCCCGCGGCGGAGCCCGACGGCGAGCCGAGGGGCGAATGGCGGATCGCCTCGCGGGCCGGCCCGAGCCACGCGCGGACGAAGGAGACCGTGCGCCGGCTCCGAAAGGCGATGCAGGAGATCCGGACGATCGCGACCGCCGTCGAGGCCTACGCCGTCGACTACGGCCTCTACCCGCCCTCGGGAGGGCGCCTCTGGTCACGCGTCGTCCCGGTGTACCTGCGGAGGTTCCCGGTCGAGGACCCCTGGGGACGGCCGTACCGGTACGAAACCGGCCCCAGCCGGGAGCACTACGTCCTCTCCTCCGCGGGCGAGCGCGAGCTCTCGCGCCTCCCGGAGTCTCTCGTGCGTCATCTCGCGGAAGCCGGGCCCGGTCCTGCCGAAGTCGAGGGCGGAAGCGTCGATTCGGACGAGCTCGTCTTCTCGGACGGCGTCTTCCTCTCGACGCCGCTGCCCGACCCGGACCCATCGAGCGGGGACTTCCTTCCCGGCGTCCAGTCCTGCCCGGTGACGCCCGGCGTCACGCCCGCCTCCTGACTACAGCCTCGGGTCCACCGGCTCGCTTTCGAGCGCGAGGACGGCGAAGGCGCACTCGTGGACGCGCCGAAGCGGCTCGCGCCGGACGAAGCGCTCGAGGCCCTCGATGCCGAGGGCAAACTCCCGGAGCGCCAGGGAGCGCTTCGCCGAGAGGCCGCGCTTGCGGAGGCGTTCGAGGTTCGAGGGGAGCGTGTACTCCGGGCCGTAGATGATCCGGAGGTACTCCGGCCCGCGGCACTTCAGCGCCGGCTGGATCAGGCCGCGAGAGCCCTTGGCCACGAAGTCGAGCGGCTTCACGACCATCCCCTCGCCCCCGCGCCCGGTCAGCTCCTCCCACCACGCGACTCCCTCGGCCTCCGAGGCGGGGTCGGTCACTTCCACCACGCGGTACGGCGTCGCGGTGACGACGCTCCCGTCCGCCTCGGCGATCCGCCGCAGGGTCTCCATGTGCCAGAGGTGGTCCCTGTCGACGTGAACGCCCCCCTCGGTCGCGAGGAGATGGAACGGAGCGAGCTTCAGGTCGTCGATCCCGACGACCCTCCAGCAGTACTGCCGGTAGGCGGACACGAAACGCCGCGCCATCCCGGTCCTCGCCGCGACGCGTTCGACCACTTCCGCGTACACCTCGTCGCGCCCGATGGCCCGTTCGAGAAGCGACGCGGCGAGCGGCAGCGCGGCGTTCGCCGCGGCGCCCACCGGGGCGTACTGGGTCCGGAGGAGCTGCTGCGCCTTGACCGACCAGGGCATCAGCTCGCAGTCGAGGACCATCCAGTCGGTCTTCAGCTCGTCCCAGAGCCCGGACCTCGTGATCGCCTCGCCCACGCTGGCCAGCAGCTCCCGCTCGAGAGCCCGGTCCTCGAAGAAGCGCCGTCCCGTCCGGGTCACGCAGGCGCCGCTCCCCTCGCCGACCACGCCGAATCGCCTCCGCGCGACCTCTTCGTCACGGCAGAGGACGACGACGGCCCGCGAGCCCATGTGCTTCTCCTGGCACACCACGCGCGGGACTCCCTCGCGGCGGAAGTACGCGAACGCCTCGGCCGGGTGCTCGAGCAGGCCCTCGCGCGAGCTCGTCTCGCTCGGAGACATCGTGGGCGGCAGGTAGACGAGCCACTTCGGGTTCGCGCCGAACCGGCTCATCACCTCGAGCGCCGCCGCGGCGTTCTCCTCTCGGATCGTCACGTTCCGGTGGAGACGCGTCGTCACGAGCCGCTTCCCGGTGACGTCCTCGAGGTCGAGAACGTCGTCGAGCTCGTGCTGCATGCTGAGTCCAAGAGGAGGAATCGAGCGAACGTCCTGGCGCGGACTGGGGGGTCCGGGGGGTCGCGAGTAGCACCCCCCGGAGAGGCTCAGCGCCGGAGCCTTCGCCTCCTCGGGCAGGAAGGGGCGTGCCGGCTCGTACCAGGTCCGCTCCGCTTTGACCGAGCAGAGCTCCTTCTCCGGGTAGCGCAGCGCCGTGAGGCTCCCTCCGAAGACGCAGCCGGTGTCGATGTTGATCGTCCGGTTCAGCCACTCCGGCTCGGCCACCGGCGTGTGTCCGTAGACGACCGTCGCGGCGCCGCGGTACTCCGACGCCCAGTTGAAGCGGACCGGCAGGCCGTACTCGTCCGTCTCGCCCGTCGTCTCGCCATAGAGCGCGAAGTCGCGCACGCGCCCCGAGCCGCGCCCCTGCATGTCGGCGCGCATCCCGGCGTGCGCCACGACGAGCCGGCCGCCGTCGAGAACGTAGTGGCTGACGAGCGAGTCGAGGAACGCCGTGACCTCCTCGACGAACTCGGGCGGCTCCTTCTCGAGCTGCGAAACCGATTCGGCCAGCCCGTGCGTGAGGCGCACGTCCTTCCCCTTCAGCTTCCGCATCAGCTTCATGTCGTGGTTGCCCGGCACGCAGAGCGCGGTGCCCGCCTCGACCATCCCCATGACGAGGCGAAGGACGCCCGGCGTGTCGGGGCCGCGGTCGACGAGGTCGCCGAGGAAGACCGCCTTCCGGCCGTCCGGATGGCCACCTTCGCCGTACCCGAGCCGCGCCAGGAGCGCGCGAAGCTCGGTGGAGCAGCCGTGGACGTCGCCGATGACGTCGAACGGGCCCATCTCCCCCCGGCGGTCGTTCTAGAGAGGGACCCTCTCGACCGACGCCTCCTCGACCTCCTCGGGAGTCGAGAGGACGAAGACGTGCCGGAACCCCTCTCGCCCCAGCCCGCGGAGCGACTGCCGAAGCGTCCGGACCTGGCCGCGGACCACGTGCGGGCCGAACGCCCGGTCGGCCCTCGACGCGTTCCGCTCGTGGCAGAGCTTCTCCGGCAGGTTCAGGAC
>CAZWRQ010000350.1:0-4403 GCA_964636395.1 uncultured Holophagales bacterium | reverse complement strand
GAGCGGGTGCAGGACGCCCGTGGCGAGGTCGAAGAGGTGCAGGCTCGCCGGCTCGATCCCCACCGCGACCCAAAGCCCGAGCCGGGGGACGGGAGCGAGGCGATAGACCGCCTTCGAAGGCACCGAGTGCTCCCTCACGCTCCAGCCGCTCTCGCGCGCGACCAGCTCGAGGAGGCTCGAGCTCCAGGTCCCCGCGAGGACCCGTCGCGCCCCGGGCAGCGGGGCGATCGCGTGGAGAGAGACCTCCCGTCCGAGGAGCGCCGCGACGTCGATCGTCTCCACCGGCTCGACTCCGGGCCAGCTCCAGCGCCGCACGGTGCCGTCCGAGGAGGCGGTGACGAGCTCGGGCCCATCCGCTCCGTCAATGACCGTGAGGTCGTTCACCAGGAAGTCGTGGGCCCGGGTCCGGAGCTTCAGCTCCGGCCCGGGAAGTCTCCAGAGGGCGACGGTCTTGTCGTCGGACGACGTGGCGAGGAGCCGGTCGTCGCGCACCATCGACGGAATGCCGTCCGTGTGAGCTGCCGATCGACGAATCGCGAGGCTCGCGGTGTCGAGGGACCAGAGCTCGCCGTCCCGGCCGCCCGCGAAGACGGTCTTTCCCTCGGCGTCGTGCTCGGCCGCCCAGAGCGGCCGGCCGCCCGCCGGAACCCGGGCCGTCGGCGAGATCCCGGCATAGGAGACGACGGCGAGCCGCTGCCGACGCGGCACCAGGGCGAGAAGCGCATCCGAGTCGACGCAGAGCGGCCCCCCCGGCGACGCCGTCGAGAGGATCGCCGCATCTTCCGCTCCCTGGCGAAAGGCCGTGATCCCGTCGAGGCCGGAAGCGAGGAGGGTCGGCGCGTCGGCAATCCAGGCGAGACCGTACGTCCATCCTCGGCGCGGCAGGAGCCGCGGGGACGAGCGATCGCCGGGCGTGAAGACGGCCACGGAGTCGAACGGCCCGCCGACGGCGACCCGTCCGAGCGCGTCGTCGACCGCCACGGCCGAGACCTTCCTCTCCGCGAACGGGGCCTCGAGGAGGCTGGTCCCCTCCGGCAGGCCGAACGCTCGAACCGCCCGGCCTCCTCCCTGGGCCAGGGCGACGAGCCGCTCGCCGACGTCGAGGACCTCTCCCTCCACGAACGGCACGCTCGCGCGAAGCCGCCTCCCCCAGCCCCCGGGCTCCCGCTCGAAGACCTCGAGCGTCTCGTCGCCGCGGACGGCGAGGAACCGCCCGGAGCGCGAGCAGCGGAGACTGCCGGATCGCGCAGGAGGCGCGTCCGGCGGCAGCGGACCGAGGTCCGTCTCCTCGGCCTTCGTCGGGTGCCGCGCGACGACGCGGCCTTTCCTCACCAGGAGTATCCGTCCGCCGCCGAGCGGCTCCGCGAGGGACTCCTCCCTTTCGAGCGCGACGCGGACGGCCGAGTGCGCGCCGTCCGCGGGCAGGAGGTAATAGGCCGTCGGCGCCGCGAGGACCACCGTTCCATCCAACGACCCGAGAACGGCTTGTGCATCGGGAGGGACGGCGATCTCTCGCGTGAGCGAGAGAAGGGGCTCGACTCCGGCGGCGACGCCCACCGGTCCCCCGCGCGCCGGGCTCCGGAGGAGAATGGACGCGATCGCGGCCGCCGCGAGGGTCCCGGCCACGAGGACGCCGAGAAGGGCCGCCGAAGGGCGCCTCGCGGACGCGACCGGAGGGTCGGGAGCGGGCGCCGAGGCCGGCCGCGTGGCCCCGTCCGCCTCCTCCACCCTGGCCGGCGGCCCCGGGTCCGTGACCGGCGGCGCCTTCATTCCTCCGGCTTCGGCCGGCGAGACCGGCAGGTTCAGCCGGTATCCGAATCTCGGGACCGTCTCGAGCATCCCCGTCCCCTCTGCCTCGCCCAGAGCTTTTCGGACGAGAAAGACGGCCTGCGTCAGAGAGGCGTCCGTGACCACGGTGTTTGGCCAGACCGCGGCGAGCACCTCCTCCCGCGGGATGGCGCGGCCCTCGTTCCGGGCGAGGTGGACGAGGACGTCGAACGCCTTCGGCGTGAGCGGAACGGGCAGGCCGTCCTTCAGGAGGAGGCGGGCGCGCGCATCCAGGCGAAACCCTCCGAACTCCCATAACCATCTGTTTTCGCTGGGGTTAGACGACATCACAGAATCCTGTGAGGCGATCCTAGCCGAAAATTGATCGGCCCCCGAGGAACTCGTGCGCACCCCGGCCGTACGTTCGGGCGCCATGAGACGAACACTCAGAACGAGACCGACCTTTCTCGGCGCGATCCTCGCGGGAGCGGCCCTCGCCGTCGCTCTGCCGTCGGCCGCCGCCAACATCCTTCAGAACGGCTCCTTCGCGTCCGGACTCAGCGGCTGGACGATGACCTCCCCGGCGTCCTGGGAAGCGGAGGGAGCTGCCGGACCCGGCACGGGGTCCGCCCGCCTGGGGGGGGACCCCGGCGTCGTCGGCGCGCTCTCGCTCTCCCAATGCATCGCCGTCACGCCCGGCACCGACTACGACTTCGGGGCGACGGCGCTCCTCCCCTATTCGCCGGAAGCGCAGGGCGGCGTATCGATCCGCCTCGTCTGGCATTCGTGGCCAGGTTGCGAAGGGACGCCCCTCGGCCTCGCCCCGGCCCTCGACTTCCCGCACGTGGCCCCGGCCGTCTGGACTCGCAGGAGTCACGGGAGGCTCCGCTCCCCGGCCGGCGCTGCGAGCGCTTCGGTCCTCGTCATCCCCTGGTCCTCCGGCCCGGCGTCCGCGTTCTCCGCGTTCGTCGACGACGTGGAGCTCTCCCCCTCTTCGAGGTTCGTCACGTTGACGCTCCCGACGGCGGCCTCGGTGGACGGAGCGAAGGGCGAGCGGTTCCAGACGACGCTCGTCCTGACGAACGTCGCGCTCTACACGCGGCGCGTCGACGTCGCCCTTCGCTGCGCGTCGAACCAGCCCTGCGGGACCTCGGCGGTGAGCCTCCACCTGGCGCCGGGGGAGACGCGCGCCTACGCCGACCTCCTCCTCGAGGTCTTCGGAAAGCGGAACGGAGCCGGCGCGATCGAGGTGACCTACGAGGCGACGCCCGGTCCGATCGTCGTATCGGCGCGGGCGGCGACCGTCCACGCGGAGCGGCCCGGCAACGGCATGGCCCTGCCGGTCCTTCCGGCCTCGGCGACCCGGAGCACGGCGACCTTCTTCGGCCTGACCGACGGCCGCGCCGGAGCGGGAGGGACGCGCGTGAACGCCGGCGTCTACAACCCGTCGGACGCCACCGTCTTCGTCGGCTTCTCGGTCCACGACGAGAACGGCGACGTGAGGAACACGGTCTACCGGTGGATCGAAGGCCGGGAATGGGCCCAGATCGACGACCTCTTCTCCCGGGCCGGTTTCGGGCCGGCCGCCCCGGGCTCCTACGTGACGTTCCAGTCCGAAGCCCCCGTCCTCCCGTTCCTCATCTCCATCGACAACCGCTCGGGCGACCCGACGTTCCTCGAGCCCACGGAGAGCTTCCTGCCATGAGACCTCCCGCCGGATTCTCCACCGCCCTCACCGTCCTTCTCGCCGCCGCCCTTCCGGCGTCCGCGGCGGACGTCGAGAACCTCGTCGCGAACGGCGCGTTCCGCGAGGGGATCTCCTCCTGGTCGCGCCTCGACCTCGTGTCGTACAGCGCCGGAGGAGCGGCGACGCCGGGTTCGGCCCGCATCACGCTCCCGAGCCATCCGGAAGGGAGCGACGCGTTGCTCCAGTGCGTCGCGGTCGAGGGCTTCCGCCTCTACGACCTCGGGGCCGCCGTTCGCCTCCCCGAGTGGCCGGAGCATTCCGGCGGCGTCTCCGTCCGTCTCCGCTGGCACGCCCTCCCGAACTGCCAGGGGCCCTCCCTCCGTGGCGCCCCGTCGCTCGACTTCTCCTACACCGAGCCCGCCGGGTGGCAGGTGAAGGAGAAGCGGCGGATCCCGGCGCCGCAGGAGGCCGCCAGCGCGCTCGTCGTCGTCGTGGCCCGCGCCGCGGGTGAGGAGCCCTACCCGATCTTCGTCGACGACGTCGTCCTCCGGCGCTCCGTCGAGGAGGAGGACGTCTTCCTCCCGACGGCCGCCTCCGTCCGCGGCGCGAAGGGCGAGCGCTTCGAGACCGACCTCTGGGTCTACAACCCGGCACCCGCCGAGCGGATGTTCACGCTGCGACTCTGGCGGGACGGCCGGCCGACGACGCCCGTCGTCCTCCGCGTCGGCGCAAAGCAGACGAGGCACCTCTCCGACGTCCTCCTGAGCGGCCTCGGCCAGCGCGACGTCGCGGGCGCCGTCCAGCTCTCCTTCGATCCCGGGGGCGGGCCGATGCACTTCTCGGCCCGGGTCGTGACGGTGAACCCCGAGAGCCCGGGCAACGGGACGCTCCTCCCCGTCCTCCGTCGGGACGAGGCCCGTACGGACGCCCTCTTCCACGGGCTCTCGGG
>CAZWRQ010000349.1:0-4432 GCA_964636395.1 uncultured Holophagales bacterium | reverse complement strand
GGGCGGCGCCGCGGGGCGCCGTCCCGCTCCTCGCCCCTTCGTCCGCGGCCGTCCCCGGGGGTGCGGCCCGGGCCGCTTTCCGGACCCCCGATCGAGGGCACCGACATGCGATCGCTCCTGGAAAGAAGCAACCGTCTCCTCGAGCAGCCGATCGGCCTGAGACCCCGGCTCCTCCTCGTCGCCGCGACGATCTGCCTCCTCGGGGCGTACCTCTTCCCGCTCTGGAACCTGACGATGTTCGCGCCGCAGTACCAGGACGGCCTCCGCCTCGACATCTACAGCTACAAGTTCGAGGCGGGGAACGGCGGGCAGGACCTCAAGGAGATCAACGTCCTGAACCACTACATCGGCATGAGGGACCTCGAGCCCGAGAACTTCACCGAGTTCAAGTGGATCCCGTTCGTCGTGGGGATCATCGGGCTCCTCTTCCTCCGCGCCGCGGTCTTCGGCCACATGGCCCACGTGCTCGACGTGCTCGTCCTCTACACCTGGTTCGGGCTCTTCTCGCTCTGGTCGTTCGGCTACAAGATGTACCGCTACGGGCACGACCTCGACCCGAAGGCGGCCATGAACGTCGACCCGTTCATGCCCCCGCTCTTCGGCGGCAAGCAGCTCGCGAACTTCGAGGTCTTCTCGTTCCCCCAGGCCGGCTCCTACACCCTGGCCGTGGCGATGGTCTTCCTCGCCCTCGCGTTCTACTTCGGGTGGCGCGAGTCGCGGAAGCCCGCCTGACGTGCGCGAGGCTTGACGTGGGAATTCCGGCGGCCGCCGCGCTCCTCCTCGCGCTCGCCCTTCCGGCGCGCGCCGAAGAGATGGCCCCGGTCCTTCCGGGCGCCCTCGAGGGGCGCCCCGCGCCGAGCGACACCTCGCCGATACAGAAGCTCGTCGACGCCGCGGCCCCGGGGGCGACGGTCGAGGTCCCGGCGGGAACGTACGAGGGCGACCTCGTCCTCGACCGGCCGGTGAAGCTCGTCGGCCGTGGACGCCCCCTCATCCTCGGCTCCCGCTCCGGGAGCGTCCTCCGCGTGAGGGCCCCGAACGTGACGATCGAGGGTTTCGACATCGACGGACGGGAGGGGGGCGACCTCGGCAAGGACTCCGCCGGGGTCCACACGTCCGCACCGGGAACGACCGTCCGGTCCTGCCGGATCCGGGGGACGCTCTTCGGCGTCTACGTCCGGGAGGCGAACGACGTCGTCGTCGAGGAGTGCGAGATCCGGGGCATCCCCGGGAAGGCGCCCGGCGAGAAGGGCTCCGGCATCCACATCTGGAACACGGCCGGCTTCCGATTCTCGAAGAACGTCATCGTCGACGTGAGGGACGGCTTCTACGTCCAGTCCTCGAGCCGCGGGCTCGTCGCCGGCAATCGCGCGTCGGACCTCCGTTACGGGATCCACTACATGTTTTCGGACGACAACGTCTTTACGGACAACGTCTTCGAGAACGGGGCCGCCGGCAGCGCCCTCATGTACTCCAAGCGGATCACGTTCCGGCGGAACCAGTTCCTCAGGAACCGGGGCTTCGCCTCCGTCGGCCTCCTCTTCAAGACGTGCGACGACGTCGTCGCCGAGGGAAACCTCCTCGCGGACAACGCGCGCGGCGTCTTCTTCGAGGACTCGTACCGGAACGTCTTCCGCGGGAACGTCGTGGCGTCGTCCGACACGGCGATCGTCCTCTTCGCCGGGTGCGGGCAGAACCGGATCACGGGGAACTCCTTCGTCGGGAACCTCACGCCGCTGACGCTCGTCGGGAAGACGACCGACACCGTCTTCGACGGCAACTACTGGTCCGAGAACCGCGAGCCCGACCTCGACGGCGACGGACGGTCGGACCGGCCTCATCGCCTCGGGAACGTCTTCGACCACTTCCGCGGGAACCTCCTCGCGGCGGACCTCTTCGCCCAGAGCTTCGCGGCCGGGGCGATCGGCGTCGCGGAGGAGACCTTCCCCGTCCTGCGCCAGCAGATGGCGATGGACAAATCTCCTCTCGCCCGTCCGCCCGCCCTCCCCGACGTCCCGCGCGCGAAGCGGGTGGCGCGAGCCGCGCACGTGCCCGCCGTCGCCGCCTCCGCCCTCACGTTCCTCCTCGGTTCGGCGCTCCTCGTCCTGGGGCGCCGTCTCCCGGCGGCATGAGAGAGTGGAAGCGATGATCCGTTTCGACGCCTTCGGCAAGTCGTATGGTCCGCAAGTCGCCGTCCGCGACGTCTCGCTCGAGGTCGGCGCCGGCGAGGTCGTCGCCCTCCTCGGACCGAACGGCTCGGGCAAGACGACGTGCCTCAAGGCGGTCGCGGGGCTCATCCACGCCACCTCGGGACGGGTCTTCGTCGACGGGCGCCCGGCCTCGGAGCCCGCCGCCCGCCGGGGCCTCTCGTTCCTCCCGCAGAAGGTCGCTTTCCCCGACGCCCTGACGGGGCGCGAGGTCGTGGAGTTCTACAGGCGCCTCCGGGGCGTCCCCCCGCCGCGGACGGCCGAGGTCCTCCGCTTCGCGAGCCTGAACGGCGCCGCCGCCCGCGCCGTGTCGACCTACTCGGGCGGGATGGTCCAGCGCCTCGGCCTCGCCGTCGCCGCGCTCCCCGACACGCCGCTCCTCCTCCTCGACGAGCCGACCGCCGCCCTCGACCCCGAGGGGCTCTCGGCGTTCTACGCCCTCGTCGAGGGGCGCCGCCGCGAGGGGAGAACGATCCTCTTCACGTCGCACCACCTCGGCGACGTCGAGCGCCTCGCCGACCGTTTCGCCGTCCTCGTGGAGGGGCGTCTCGTCGCGCTCCTCTCGGCGGCCCAGCTCGCGGACCGGCTGGCCGACCGCGGCGTCCTCCGCCTCCGCCTCGACCGGGCTCCCGGGGAGCTGCTCGAGGCGATTCGGGCCGCCTGCCCGGGCGCCTCCGTGTCGGCGGACGAGCTCCTCCTCCCCGGCCCCGCCTCCGCCCGTCCCGCCTTCCTCGAGTCCGTTCGCGCGACCGGCGCGACGGTCCTCGCGCTCTCGTCCGACGAGGGGCGCCTCGACGCCCTCTACACCGAGCTCGTGGGAGGTCCGCGATGAGATCCCCGCTCCGCGTCGTCGCCGTCCTGGCGGCCGCCGTCCTCGCCGCCTGCGGGGGCGGCGCCGAAGGTCCCGCCCCCGTCGACACGAAGAACGACGCCTGCGCCTGGTGCCGGATGTCGGTCTCCGACCTCCGATTCGCCGCCCAGCTGACAGCTCCCGGCCACGAGCCGAAGGTCTTCGACGACGCCGGATGCCTCCGCGACTGGCTGAAGGAGCCGCGGGAGGCCGCGAGGTGGACCGCCTGGGTCTCCGACCACCGGACGAAGGAGTGGGTGAAGGCGACGGACGCCGTCCTCGTCCACGACCCGGCGATCCAGACACCGATGAGCTCCGGCCTCGTCGCCTGGGCGAACGCCGCCTCGCGCGAGCAGGACCTGGCGGGAAGGAGCGGGACGCCCGTGCCGGTCGCCGAGGTCGTCGGCCCCTTCCCGGCGGGAGCGAAGTGAGCGACTCTTCCTTCGTCCTCTGCGCCAGGCAGGAGCTCCTCCTCGCGGTCCGCTCCCGTTGGACCCAGATCTTCGCCGTCGTCTTCGCCGGCCTCGCGCTCGCCGTGGCCGTCGCCGGCTATGCGCTCTCGGGAGGGCACGGCGTTCAGGACTTCTCCCGGACGTCGGCCTCGCTCGTGCAGCTCGTCCTTCTCCTCGTCCCGCTCTCGTCGCTCCTCCTCGGCGTCCTCTCCCTCGCGCCGGAGCGGGGCGCGGCCGAGCTCCTCTTCTCGCAGCCCGTCTCGCGGACCTCGATCCTCCTCGGACAGTCGACCGGCCTCTGGGCCGCCCTGACCGCGGCCCAGGCGATCGGGTTCGGAGCGGCCGGCACGGTCGTCTTCTCCCACCGCGGCAGCGACGGACTCGGCGGGTTCGCCCTCCTGTTCGCCGGGTCGTCCCTCCTGACGGCCGTCTTCCTCGGCTTCGCCGCGCTCCTCGCGGCCGGGGCGATCGGGCGGCGACGGACGCGCGCCCTCGCTCTCGCCCTCGTCGTCTGGTTCGTAGCCGTGGTCCTCCTCGACGTCGTCGCGCTCGGCGTCGCCTCGCTCCTCCGCTCGGGAACGGCCTCACGGCTCCTGATCCTCAGCGTGATCGTGAACCCCGTCGGGGCGCTGCGGACCGGGGCCCTCCTCGCGCTCCAAGGGACGACGGCGTTCGGCTCGGCCTCGCTCGCGTTCCTCCGCTTCACGGGCGGGACGACCTGGGCGTTCGTCCTCCTCTCCGGATCGCTCGTCGCCTGGACGGCGGTTCCGTTCGCGCTCGCGGCGCGGAGGCTCTCCCGGACCGACCTCTGATCGACGCCTCGCCGGAGCGAAGCCGTCTCGACGACCGTTCGTTTCCCGGCTATCGTCGCGGGCGGAGGCCTCCATGAAGTACGCACCTCTCGCGGCCGTCGCGACGGCCGC
>CAZWRQ010000348.1:0-4439 GCA_964636395.1 uncultured Holophagales bacterium | reverse complement strand
CCCGAAGGTCAGAGCAGCGTCGCGATGACGAGGGCGATGACGGACATCAGCTTCAGGAGGATGTTGAGAGAAGGCCCTGAGGTGTCCTTGAAGGGGTCGCCGACGGTGTCGCCCACGACCGCGGCCTTATGGGGGTCCGAGCCCTTGTAGTAGCGGTGCCCGTCGATCTCGACGCCTTCCTCGAACATCTTCTTCGCGTTGTCCCAGGCGCCGCCCGAGTTCGACTGGAAGATCGCGAGGAGGACGCCCGTGGCCGTGACGCCGGCGAGGAGCCCGCCGAGCATCTCCGCGCCGGAGCCGAGCCCGAGCAGTCGCGGGCCGAAGCCGACGACGACCGGGACGATGACGCCCCGGCACGACCATCTCCTTGATGGCGGCCGTCGTCGAGATTTCCACGCACTTGCCGTATTCGGCCTTCCCGAGCGCGTCCTCGAAGACTTTTTGGTCCTCCACGGGCCAGTCCCTGAAGTCCTTCCCGGAGTGGGCGTCCATCGCGAAGATCGCGGCCTTGAGCGCAGGGATCTCGGTGAACTGGCGCCGCACCTCCTGGATCATCGACATCGCCGCACGGCCCACGGCGGCCATCGCCATCGAGGAGAAGAGGAACGGCAGCATGGCGCCGACGAGGAGGCCCGCCATGACCTCCGCCTTCGAGACGTCGATCGTCCTCAGGTGCGCGGCCGTCATGAAGGCGCCGAACAGCGCGAGGGCCGTCAGCGCGGCCGAGCCGATCGCGAATCCCTTCCCGATCGCCGCGGTCGTGTTCCCCACGGCGTCGAGCTTGTCGGTCCGGCTCCGGACGTCCTTCGGGAGCTCCGCCATCTCGGCGATGCCCCCCGCGTTGTCGGAGATCGGGCCGTATGCGTCGACGGCGAGCTGGATGCCGGTGTTCGAGAGCATCCCGACGGCCGCGATCGCGATCCCGTAGAGGCCGCCGAAGTGGAAGGCTCCGATGATCGAGGCGGCGAGGATCAGGATCGGCCAGGCCGTCGAGCGCATTCCGACGCCGAGGCCCGCGATGATGTTCGTCGCCGAGCCCGTGACGGACTGCCTCGCGATCGAGGTGACCGGGCCGGTCCCGGTGCCGGTGTAGTGCTCCGTGAGCACGCCGATGGCGAGGCCGGCCGCGAGGCCGATGACGGTCGAGAAGAAGACCCCGAGCGACGTGATGGTCCGCTCCGCGCCGTAGAGCACGTCGTCGAAGACGAAGCTCCCGGGGAGCATCCCGCGGATGATGAAGTAGGAGAGGACGACCATCACGATCGACGAGCCGAACTCGCCGGTGTTGAGGGCTCGCTGGGGCGACCCCCCTTCCCTCACCCGTACGAAGAACGTGCCGGCGATGGAGGTGAGGATGCCGACGCCCGCGAGGACGAGCGGAAGGAGGACGGCCGAGAGGCCCTGGAACCCGTCCGCCGTGAAGGGCTCGCCCGTGACGAGCCGTCCGGTCATGAAGGCCGCGCCCAGGACCATCGCCCCGACGATCGACCCGACGTACGACTCGAAGAGGTCGGCGCCCATCCCGGCGACGTCTCCGACGTTGTCGCCGACGTTGTCGGCGATCGTCGCGGGGTTGAGCGGGTGGTCCTCGGGGATCCCCGCCTCGACCTTCCCGACGAGGTCCGCGCCGACGTCGGCCGCCTTCGTGTAAATGCCGCCTCCGACCCGGGCGAAAAGGGCGATCGAGCTGGCCCCGAAGGAGAAGCCGGTGACGACGGCGATCGTCTTGTGGACGTCGCCCGCGAAGAGCTTCGAGAAGACGAGGAAGCAGCCGCCGAGGCCGAGGACGCCGAGCCCGACCACCCCGAGGCCCATCACCGACCCGCCCGCGAAGGCGATCTCGAGGGCCGGTCCGAGCCCTCGGCGCGCCGCCTGGGTCGTCCTGACGTTCGCCTTCGTGGCGACCTTCATCCCGATCAGCCCCGCCAGCGCCGAGCAGAGGGCCCCGGCGACGAAGGCGGCCGCGATGAGCGGGCTCGAGCCCTCACGCAGCGCTCCGGAGAGCCCGAGCAGCACCGCCACGACGGCGACGAAGACCGCGAGGACGCGGTACTCGGCGCGGAGGAACGCCATGGCGCCCTGCTGGATCGCGCCGGCGATCTTCGCCATCCGCTCCGTGCCGACGTCTTGCCGGGCGACCCAGGACGACTTCAGCCAGGTGTAGAGAAGCCCCGCGAGACCGAACACGGGGATGACATAGACCAGAGTCTCTGCGTTCATGCGCCTCCGCTCCGGAACGTAGGAATCCGGGTCCTTCTGGTCCCGAGCCGGCGGATGGTCTCACGCCCGGCCCGGCAGGCCAAGCGGTCCGCGGGCCGATCCGCCGAGCGCCTCGTGCGCCCCGGACGCGGCCTTCAGAGGAGGAGCGCGAAGACCTCGTTCGAGAGGAGAACGCCTGCGCGTGTCAGCCGGACCCGGCCCGACTCCGTCTCCAGGAGGCCCGCCTCCGCCGCCTCCGCGAGCCGGGCGCGGTCGGCTGCGGGCAGCGTGCCGACCGCCTCGGCGAACCGCTCGGCCGCGACCCCGTCGGCGGTACGGAGACCGAGCAGGACCTCCTCCCGGAGAGCCGTCTCGGGAGGCAGCCGCTCCTCGGCCACGAACGCCGTCCCCTTCGCGCGGATCGCCGCGACGTAAGACGGAATGGACCCGCCGTTCGTTCGCCGGACGGCGCCGTCGAAGGAGGCCGCGGCGACCCCGAATGCCACGACCGGCTCTCTCCTCCAGTACTTCAGGTTGTGACGGCTCTCATCCCCCGGCCTCGCCCAGTTCGAGGTCTCGTAGCGCGGGAGGCCCGCGGAACGGCAGGCGTCGTCGACGCGCTCCCATCGCTCTGCCATCTCGTCGTCCGTCGCGAAGAGGCTCGGGGCCGACTCCCGGAGGGCGACGAGGCGCGGTGCCTTGTCGATCTCGAGGAGGTAGACCGAGACGTGGCCGACGCCGGTCGAGAGGAGCTCCGACAGGCCATCGAGGAGGCTCTCGCGCGTCTGGCCCGGGATGCCGATCATCAGGTCCGCGGAGACCCGGAGGCCACGGTCGAGAGCACGGCGGACAGCGTCCCGCGCGGAGGCGGCGTCGTGCCGCCGCTCGAGCGGGACGAGCTCGGAGTCGCGGAGCGACTGGACGCCGACGGATAGCCGGTTGATCCCGAGGCGGACGAGGGCGTCGAAGCGCTCCGGGACGAGGTCGTCCGGGTTCGCCTCGGCGGTCACCTCGGCGTCCGCGACGAGACCCCACGTCCGCTCGAGCGCCTCGAGGACCCTCGCGAGGCTCCCGGGGTCGGCGAAAGACGGCGTGCCGCCGCCGAAGTAGACGGTCTCGAGCGGGCCGGGGACCTCGCCGGCCCGTGCGCCGATCTCCGCGACGACGGCGTCGAAGTACTCCCGCTCCGTTTCCCGGTCCGTCACCGTCACGAAGCTGCAGTAGGAGCAGCGGTGCGCACAGTAGGGGACGTGGACGTAGGCGCCGGGCCGGGCCGTCACGAGCCGAGCAGCGCGCGGAGCCTCTCGTCCGCCGAAGCGGCCGGGACGGCGCGCCCGAGGAGCCGTTCCACGTACTTCGCGAGGACGTCGACCTCGACGTTCAGCAGGTCGCCGGGACGGCGCCGCCCGAGCGTCGTCGCGCGGAAGGTCTCCGGGATGACGGCGACCGAGAGCTCCTGATCCCCGAGCGCGGCGACCGTCAGGGAGACGCCATCGAGCGCGATCGAGCCCTTCTCGACGACGTACCGCGCGAATGAGGGGTCGAGCCGGACTCCGAGGGTCCAGAAGTCGCCGCTCCTCTCGAGCCTCGTCACCGTCGCCGTCGCGTCGACGTGCCCCTGGACGACGTGCCCGCCCATCCGGCCGCCGGCCACGAGGGCGCGCTCGAGGTTCACGGAATCGCCCGGTCGGAGCGCGCCGAGCGTCGACCGCTCGAGCGTCTCGGCGGAGACGTCGAACCGGAGGAGACCGGCCTCGGCGCCGGGGACGGCCGTGAGGCAGACGCCGGAAACGGAGATGCTCTCTCCGCGGGCGACGTCCCCGAAAGTCTCCGGCCTCTCGACGTCCAGCAGGGCACCGCCCGCCCTTCTCCCGATGGCTCGGACCTCCGCCGCGGCCTCCACGAGTCCCGTGAACACGGGCCGATCCTACGCCGCCGGACGGTCGACGCGCCCGGTCACGCGGAAACCGTCACCGAGAGGCTCGACCTCGAGGTGCGAGAGCCGTGGCGCGCTCGACAGGCCCGGGAACCCGGCGCCCGCGAGGGCCGAGGGCGCCTCCCGCCCTCCGAGGAGGAGCGGCGCGTAGTAGCCCGTGACGCGATCCACGAGGCCCGCTTCGAGGAAGGCGAACGCGGTCTCCCCGCCCCCTTCGAGGAGGAGCGAGCGCGCCTCCTCCCCGGCGAGCCGGGCGAGGAGCGCGGCGAGGTCGACCCGCCCGGGCGCGGCCGACGGAAGAGAG
>CAZWRQ010000347.1:0-4460 GCA_964636395.1 uncultured Holophagales bacterium | reverse complement strand
TTGCCGGTCCACCCGGAGAGATCGGGGGGGGCGGGGTGCTGCTCATCCTCTGCCTCCTCGCGGTGTCTCCGCCCCGGGGAACGGGCCGGAGGTGCATGTGAGAATACCCCCGTGATCGGGCGTCGCGCCGCCGCGCTCCTCGTCCTCCTCCTCCCGGTCCTCCTCGCGGCGGGGCTCGGGATCGGTGCCGGCTGGGCGGCGTCGCGGCTCATCCGGGTCCCGAAGGTCGAGCAGCTCGCGAGCTACCGGCCCGACATCGTCACCGAGATCCGGGGGGCCGACGGGTCGATCGTCGCGCGCTTCGCCATCGAGCGGAGGTTCCTCGTCACGCGGGACCAGCTCCCCGAGGTCCTCGTCCAGGCGGTCCTCGCCGCCGAAGACGCGCGGTTCTACGACCACGGCGGCGTCGACATCATCCGGATCGGTGGCGCAGCGCTCCGCGACCTCGCGACACGCCGGCTCGCCGAGGGCGCTTCGACGATTACGCAGCAGCTCGCGCGGTCGGTCTTCCTGACGCCGCAGAAGTCGTTCGCCCGGAAGCTCAACGAGGTCTTCCTGACCGTCGAGATCGAGAAGCGTTTCTCGAAGGACCAGATCCTGACGATGTACCTCAACCAGGTCTACCTCGGCCACGGCAACTACGGCGTCGAGGCGGCGTCGACCTGGCTCTTCAACCACCCGGCCCGGGAGCTCACGCTGACGGAGGCGGCGCTCCTGGCCGGGCTCATCCAGCGGCCAGAGGCGTTCTCGCCGGTCCGAAACCCCGCGGGAGCGAAGTCGCGCCGCGACCTCGTCCTGCGCCGGATGGCCGAGGTCGGGTATATCGACGCCGCGACGGCCGCCGCCGCGAAAGCGGAGCCGGTCGTCCTGTCCCGTTCCGCGCGCGAGGCGACGATCGGCCCGTACTTCTGCGAAGAGGTCCGGCAGTACCTCGAGAAGACTTACGGCGACCGGGGGCTCTACCGGCAAGGCCTGCGCGTCGACTCGACCGTCGATCCCCGCATCCAGGCCTGGGCCGAGGAGGAGCTCCGGCGCGGGCTCCGGCGCCACGAGAAGCGCTTCGCGTTTCGAAAGCCCCGGAACCTCGTCGCGGAAGGGATCGACCCGGAGAGGTACCGGGACCCCGAGTGGGACGAGCCGGACGCGCCGGGACGGGACCCGCGTGCGGAACGGGCCGTCGTCCTCTCGGCGACGCGGACCGGCGCGGAGCTTCGCGTGAAGGACCGCCGCTTCACTCTTCCCGCGCGCGCATTCCGCTTCATCCGGGCCGAGAGCCCGGCGAAGGCGGTGAAGCGCGGCGACGTCGTCCTCGTAGAGCGGATCGAGGACGAGAAGGGGCGCGAAGAAACGATCGTCTGGCAGGAGCCGGCCGTCGAGGGGGCCGTCGTCGTCCTGGAGAACGGCACGGGCGCGGTCCGCGCCCTCGTTGGCGGCTACGACTTCTCGCGGTCGAAGTTCAACCGCGCCGTCCAGGCTCTCCGGCAGGTCGGCTCGGCGTTCAAGCCGATCGTCTACATGACCGCCGTCGAGGCCGGCTTCACCCCGGCGGACACCGTCCTCGACTCGCCGATCTCGATCACGATCGACCCGCGGCAGCCCCCATGGCGGCCGCAGAACTACACCCGGAGCTACGGCGGGATCCTGACCTACCAGTACGCCCTCGAGAACTCGATCAACGTCCCCGCGGTCCGCGTCGACCTCCTCGTCGGCACGCGGAAGGTGATCGAGACGGCGCGCCGGCTCGGCATCCGGCAGAACCTCCTCGCCTACCCGTCCCTCGCCCTCGGCTCGTTCGAGGTGACGCCGCTCGAGATGACGGCCGCGTTCTCCGTCTTCGCGAACCAGGGCCTCCTGTTCCCCCCGCGCCTCGTCGAGAGGGTCCGCGACTCCGAGGGTGTCCTCCTCGAGGAGAACCCACCCGACCCGACCGAGGCCGCCTCCCCCGCCTCCTCATACGTCCTCCTGAGCATGCTCACGGGGGTCACCGAGCGCGGGACTGCGGCTCGGGCACGCGCCCTCGGCCTGAAGGTAGGCGGGAAGACCGGGACGACGAACGACCACACCGACGCGTGGTTCGTCGGCGTGACGCCGCGGCACACGATCGGCGTCTGGGTCGGCCACGATGCGAAGAAGAGCCTCGGCGCGAGGTCGACCGGGGGCGACACGGCACTCCCGATCTGGATGGGGATCGTCTCCCGGATGAAGGAAGCGGGCCTGGTGAAACCCACCGACGACTTCGACGTCCCCCAGGGCGTCGTCTTCGTCCCGTTCGACCTCGCGACCGGCTACCGGGCGACGCCCGAGTGCCGTCGCGTCGTCCTCGGAGCGTTCGCGAACGGCACGCAGCCGACAGAGCTCTGCGGCGAGCGGCCGCACTCCGTGTCGACCCTGCCCCACTACCTCCAGAAGGCGGTCTATTCCCCGAAGCGGGGGGAGACGGCCGGCGACGAGGTACGTGTCGACGACGCGCCGCCGGCCGGAAAAGGGGGCCTGCCACGCTCCCTCGGGGAGAGCGGCCCGCCGGGCTGACGTGCGTCCAGAAGCCCCGCACGGCGCCCCCCCGAAGACGCACGAAAGCCCCGCGCTCGCGGGGCTTTCGACTTCGGAACGGTCCGCGAGAAAGCCTAGGCCGCGACGACCTCGACGTTCATCGCAGCGATCACCTCACGGTGTAGACGGACGTGGACGGTGTGCGCGCCGAGCCGCTTGATCGGCTCGTCGAGCTCGATGCGGCGGCGGTCGACCGTGATCCCCTTCGCTTCGAGCGCCTCGGCCAGCTCGGCGGAGGTGACGGAGCCGTAGAGGGCGTCGTTCTCACCCGCCTTCTTGCGGATGGTGACCGTCAGCCCCTCGAAGGCCTTCGCGATGGTCGCCGCGAACTCCTTCTCCTTCGCCTGGGCCACGTCGTAGCGCTTCCGCTCCTGCTCGAGGCGCTTCACGTTGCCGGGCGTGGCGAGATAGGCGAGCTCCTTCGGAAGGAGGAAGTTGCGGGCGTAGCCGGCCGCCACCGAGACGACCTCGCCCCGGTTGCCGAGGCCGCGCACCTCGTCGGTCAGGATCACTTTCACGTCGGACATGTTCCGCTTACTCCCTTCTTCCCGTTCCGCCGCCGCTCTCTTCCTTCCGGGGGAACCTCCCGCGAAAGTCGAGGAACTCGTCGAGGAGCCCGCCGATGGCCACGAGGACCGGTATCGGCATCTGGACGGCGAGAACGTACACCGGCGCTCGGATCAGGAGGCCGACACGCCCCCTGTCGAGCAGAGCGCGGATTATCGCCATCCCCCGGAGGAAAAACAAGACGCCCATGGGAATCAGGACCGTCGTCGCGGCCCGGGCGGCGGCCCCGTCGGCGAGGGCGGCAAGAGCTCCGGCCGGAACGAAGGCCGCGGCGGCGGCGGTCGGGGTCCGGAACGTCGCGAACGAGCCGTCGGCGAGCGGCGCCGCGTCGAGCCCCGCGCGACGGCCGAAGGCGTAGACGAGGAGCGCCCCATGCAGGACGCAGGCGGAGAGGAGGAGCCCCGGCAGCTGCCACGCCACGAGGTCGCGGAGCCTGTCGAACGCGGCTCCCGTCGCCGCGAGCGTCTCCTCGGACCACCCTGCGGCCCGGTAGAAGCCGAGGAGCTCCGGCCGGGCGGCGTCGAGCCTCCGGGCGAGAAGCGCGCCGGGGTCGGCTCCATCGACGAGCGTAAAGGCCAGGACCGTCCCGAGCGCCCCGATGCCGGCGAGCGCGGCCGCGAGCCAGGCGAGCTCCTCCCGCCGCCGGCCGGCGGTCGCCCCGGCGAGGAGTCCGAGGGCGGGAAGGACGACGAAGGCGAGAGCCGTCGCGGCCGAGAGGGTCGATCCGACGCCACCTCCGACGAGACCAAAGAACGTCGCGAAAGGCACGGCGGCGACTGCGAGCGGAACGGCGGCCGACGGGGTCCCCAGCTCGCGGCCGGCTCGCGCCAGCCGCGCCGCAGCCGACGGCAGGAGCCACGGGGCGAGCGGCGGAAGGACCACGCCCAGCGCCGCAGAGAGCCCTGCCAAAGGCGGGGCCAGAAACGGCAAGCCCCTCCGGCGCGGAGCCGGAGGGGCGGAGCCGGACGGATCTTCTCTAATCGGCGACGTAGGGCAGGAGCGCCAGATAGCGCGCGCGCTTGATCGCGACGGCGAGCTTGCGCTGGTAGAAGGCCGAGGTCCCGCTGATGCGGCGCGGGAGGATCTTGGCCCGTTCGGGGACGAAGCTCTGGAGGAGCTTCACGTCCTTGAAGTCGATGTAGCCGATCTTCTCGACGGTGAACTTGCAGACGCGCTTGCGGCGGACGAAGAACTTCTTCTTCGCGGGGCGGCGGGCGGCGGGACCGGACGGAGCAGCCATCGATCTCTCCTGACTCAGCTCTCGGGCTGGGCCGGCGCCTCGGGGGCGGCGGACTCGGGGGCCGATTCGGGCGCCGGAGCGGGCTCGGCGACCGGGACCGGGG
>CAZWRQ010000346.1:0-4464 GCA_964636395.1 uncultured Holophagales bacterium | reverse complement strand
GAGGCTCTGGTAGAGGCGGGCGGCGCGGATCGCGAGAGCGAGCTGGTCGGCGACGAGCGCCAGGAAGCGGACCTCGTCGGGCGGGAACGGCCGGGGATCGGTGAACGTGAGCCCGAGGCACGCGACGACCTCGTCGTCGACGACGACCGGGAGGACGATCCCGCTCGAGGCTCCGAGCCGCCGCAGCGCCCCGGACTCGACGCTACCGGAGTCGGTCGTCGCGTCGCGGACGACGAACGGCTCCCGCGCGGATTCGACGACCCTGTAGACGGCGGTCTCCTGCGTCATCCACGCGGCGCCGACGGGCGACGGGATCTCGGGCCGGGAGCGCCACGAGTGGCGGAGGGCGAACGCCGACCGCGCGTCGTCCGGGAGGAAGAGCGCCGTCGTCCGCGCGCCGGAGCGAAGGCCGACGATCGAGAGGGCGGACTCGAGGATCTGGTCGAGGTTCGTGACGTCGCGGGTCGCCGTTGCGATCGTCGCGAGGACCTCGTTTCGGTCGGCTTCGACCCGCAGCCTCTCCTGCGTCTCCTCCTCGTCCGTCAGGTCCGACATGACGACCTGCGCGCCCCACGGGATTCCGTGTCCGTCGCGGAGGAGGAGCGCGCGGGCGTCGAGGGCCGCGCGCCGGCCCTGCGGGGACTCCGCGACGATCCGAACCCTGTGTCGGCCCCGGGCCAGGAGCCCCTCGTTCATCTCTGTGACGCTCTTCTCGGCGAAGAGCCCGTCGGGGAGGATCTCGTAAAGGGGGCGACCGACGACTTCGGCCCGGCTCCGTCCGACGAACGTCTCGGCCTCGGCATTCAGGCTCGTCACGACGCCGTCGAGCGTCCGCGTGTAGACGATGACCGGGAGGTCGTGGAGGATCGCCTCGGTCTGGGCGCGCCGCCTGTGAAGGAGCAGGAGCCGCTCGAGGCGCATTCGGAGCACCGGGGCGTCCTCCGGCTCCCGGACCACCTCGAACGACTCGACGGAAGGGTGCCCGGCGATGATGTCGGGCGGCGCGCCTCCGGGCGGGATGACGACGAGGCACGGGAAGCTCCAGACGGCGGCGTCGTCGACGAGCGTTCGCCCCGGCTCGGGCTCGCCCGGGCGGGCCACCCAGACGATCGGGCCGGGCAGCTCGGAGAGGCCCGGGGCCGATTCGAACGGCATCGGCTCCACGCCGAAGCCGGGTCCTCGCAGGTTCGTCGTCACCCAACCGACGGCGTCGGCGTCGCCGACGAGGCGGACGACGAAATGCCCCGACGCGGCGGTCGGGGAGTACGGCATCGGCGCTGGGACGGCGAACATCCCGTCATTCTCGTCCCCCGCACGCCTCCGGGTCCACATGCGAAGATCGGGCATGCTCCGAATGTCGGCCCTCCTTCTCGCTTCCCTGGTCGCGTCCGGAGCCTTCGCGGAGGGGCCGCGACGCGAGGCCTCGTACGTCCTCTCCGAAGGGAGGACCGTCGTCTCGCCCGCGGGCGAGCGGGCGAGCGCCGTCCGCGGCACGGTCGTCGTCCGCGAAGGAACGGCGCGGTGGGACCTCGAGAGCGGGACCTTCCCGCGCTCGACGGCGAGCACGATCCTCCTCGGCGATCGGGGCGGCTGGCTTCTCGAGCGGGACGAGAGCGTGGCCGCCCGGGCGACCGCGGAGGACCTCACGGCGCTCTGGGTGCCCGCCCCGGCCGGAGAGGAAGGGCCGTTCCGGAGCTCCGTCCGGGGCCTCGCGATCGAGCCTCCGACGGCTGCCCCCGGGCCCGTCTTCGAGGGGCGCCCGACGAAACGCCATCGGCTGACGGCGGACTGGAGCCTGGAGACCTCGACGCCCGGGCGCGTCTCGACGGCCCGCACCCGGCTCGTCGCCACGGTCGTCGCCGTCGAGGACGTCGGCGACGAGGTCCGCTCGCCGCTCGACGGCCTCGATCGGCTGCTCGACCTGCCCGGCCCCGTGCGGGAGGAGATCGCGGCCGCGCTCGGCGCGATCCCCGGGTGGCCGGTCTCGGTCGTCGTGGAGACGGAATCGGAGCACTCCTCGGAGCTCCCTGGAATCCAGGCGGCGCCGCCCGAAGGTCGAAGACCCCTGAAGACGCGGGTCGAGGCCGTCCGGACGGTCTCGGCCCTCGTCCTCGGCCCCGTGGGGGAGGCGAGCCCGGCCTTCACGCTTCCGGAGAGGACGCGTGTCGTCGGGATCGAACGCCTCGTCACACCGCGCGAGACGCTTCGTTGACGCAGCCCGGCGCGGCAGGCGGCCTTCTCGCCGGGCTCGCGCCGGAAGACCGGCCGAGGGAGAAGCTCGTCGCGCGCGGCGCCGAGGCGCTGACCGACGAGGAGCTCGTCGCGATTCTCCTCGGCACCGGTCGGGCGGGCGCCGGGGTCCTCGAGACGGCGCGGGAGGTCCTTCGCGGAGGCGGTCTTCGCGGATTGCTCGCCCGAAGCGAACGGGGCCGGGTGCGCGAGCTCGCGCGGGGGATCGGGGTCGCGAAGGCGTGCCGGATTGCGGCGGCGGCCGAGCTGGCGCGCCGCCTCGCCCGCGCCGAGGTGGCGGAGCGTCCGCTCATCGACGCGCCTGAGGCCGCCGGGGCGTACCTCGCAGCGGCCCTCGCCGCAGAGCTGCGGGAGGTGATGGGGGGGCTTCTTCTCGACGCGAAGAACCGGCTGATCCACGACGCGGTCGTGTTTCGCGGGGGCGTGACCTCCGCGTCGGTCCAGCCGGGACCGCTCCTCCGGATCGCCGTCCTGGAAGGCGCGGCCGCGCTCGTCCTCTATCACAACCACCCGTCCGGCGACCCGACGCCGTCGCCCGAGGACCGGGCGACGACGGCCCGCTTCGTCGCGGCGGGGGAGGCGGTCGGCGTGCCGGTCCGCGACCACGTCGTCGTCGGGCGGGGGTGCTGGTTCTCGTTCCGCCGGGAAGGCCTGATGTAGGTCCGTCGAGGCCGTGTCGGAGGCCGGCGGCACGGGCCCGCCTGATATCCTCGCCGGCCCATGTCCCGGTACTTCACGACCCCGATCTACTACGTCAACGACCGCCCCCACATCGGCCACCTCTACACGACCCTCGTCACCGACACCCTGACCCGGTTCTACAGGCTCCAGCAGGAAGACGTCCGTTTCCTGACGGGGACGGACGAGCACGGGCAGAAGATCGAGAAGGTGGCGAAGAAGGAGGGCGTTGCGCCGATCGACGTCGCCGACCGGCACGCCCCGACCTTCCGCGACCTCTGGAAGCGCTTCGGCGTCGCCAACGACGATTTCATCCGGACGACCGAGCCGCGCCACCGAGTCGGCGTGACGGAGCTCATCCGGCGCCTCGAGGCGGCGGGCGACCTCTACGTCGCCGGGCACGAAGGGTGGTACTGCGTCGGCTGCGAGGCGTTCTACCCCGAGAAGGACCTCGAGGACGGCAAGTGCCCGACGCACGGGACGGCGCCAGAGTGGCAGAAGGAGGAGAACGTCTTCTTCCGCCTCGGCAAGTACCAGGACCGCCTCCTCGAGCTGTACGAGAAGGGGAGCGTCCCGGGAATCCCGTTCGTCTTCCCCGAGACGCGGCTCAACGAGGTCCGCTCGTTCGTCGCCTCGGGGCTCAAGGACCTCTCCGTCTCGCGCACCGCGATCCAGTGGGGGATCCCGTTCCCCGGCCGGCCCGGCCACGTCGTCTACGTCTGGCTCGACGCGCTGACGAACTACCTCACCGCGCTCGGCTTCGGGAGCGGCGACGAGAGCCTCGTCGCGCGCTACTGGCCCGAGGGGGACGGGCGGCGCGTCGTCCACCTCGTCGGCAAGGACATCCTCCGCTTCCACGCCGTCTACTGGCCCGCGTTCCTGATGTCGGCCGGTCTCCCCCTGCCGACGCAGGTCGTCTCCCACGGCTTCTGGCTGAAGGACGCGCGGAAGATGTCGAAGTCGGTCGGGAACGTCGTGAGGCCCGACGCCCTCGTCGAGGCGTTCGGCGTCGACGCCCTTCGCTGGCACCTGATCTCGGAGATGAGCTTCGGGCAGGATGCGTCGTTCTCGGACGAGGCGTTCCTCGTCCGCTACAACAGCGACCTCGCGAACGGCCTCGGCAACACCCTCTCGCGCGCCGTGAGGATGGCCGCCGACGCCTTCTCGGGGAAGACGCCCTCGGAGCGCTGCGACGACAACGAGGTGAAGCGCGCGGCCGAGGCGGCCGTCGCGGCGTGGGACGCCGCCTTCCGCGCCTGCCGCCTCCACGAGGCGGCCGAGGCGGTCCGCGTCCTCCTCGGCGCGATCGACGGCTACATCACGGCGAAGGAGCCGTGGAAGAAGGTGAAGGCCGAAGGGGTCACCCCGGCCCTCCACCGGATCCACCACAACGCACTCGAGGGGCTGCGCGTCGCCGCCGTCCTCCTCTCGCCGATCGCGCCGGGGGCCGCCGCGGAGGTCCTCGCGCGCCTCGGGGCGTCGAAGGCCGTGGAGGAGATCGGCCCGGCCGACCTCGCGTGGGGCGGCCTGCCGCTC
>CAZWRQ010000345.1:0-4478 GCA_964636395.1 uncultured Holophagales bacterium | reverse complement strand
GTTCTTGATGTTCTGCGCCTCGTCGAGGGCGAGGTACTCCCAGGTGACCTCCGTGAGGAGGGCGCGGTCGCGGTGGGCGAGGGAGTAGGTCGTAACGAGGAGGTCGGTCTTCTTCACGAGGTCGAAGAAGTCGTCGCCGGCGGCCCGCTCCGGCCCGTGGTGGACTGCGACGGTGAGGGTCGGGGCGAAGCGGTGCGCCTCCTGGACCCAGTTCTCGACGACGGAGGTGGGGCAGACGAGGAGAGAGGGGCGGATCGCCTCGCCCGCCTCGCGGGCGGTGAGGAGCGTCGCCAGGAGCTGGATCGTCTTGCCGAGCCCCATGTCGTCGGCGAGGCAGCTGCCGAGCCCGCGGGAGAGGAGGAACCGCAGCCAGGTGACCCCCTTCTCCTGGTAGGGACGGAGGCGGCCCTCGAGCTCCTTCGGCGTGACGAAGGGGGCGTCCTTCTCGGCGTCGGCCTGGAGGAAGTCGGCCAGCCAGCCGTCGGCCGTCAGGACGTCGACGCCCGGGGCCGCGTCGTCGTCCTCGTCGAGGCCGCTCGCCATCCGCAGGAAGTCGGCGAGCGTGGCGCGCCCGGAGGGCTTCTTCTCGAAGAGGGCGAGCGTTCGCTGGACGCTCTGCGGGTCGAGGAGGACCCACTCTCCGCGTACCTCGACGAGCGGCACCTTGCGGCTGGCGAGCTGCTCGAACTCCTCGGGCGAAAGGAGGAGGTCGCCGACGGCGACCTTCCAGTCGAAGTCGACGAGCGTGCCGAGGCCGAACCGCGTGACGGCGACGCCGCTCTTCCAGCGGCTCTCCGCGGCGTTTAGGCGGAGCGAGGGCTTCGTCGTCCGGCCCTCGGCCGGGAGGAGGAGCTGGACGCCCGCCTCGGAGAGGAGCGGCGCGTCGGAAGCGAGGAAGCGCCAGGCCTCCTCGAGCGCGAGAGGGGCTCCGACCGGGTGGCGCTCCTCGAGGCTGCGCCGGATCGGCTCGCAGAGCTTCGCGACACCGCCGAGGCGGGCGAGGAGCGTCTCCTGCGGGTTCACGAACCGCCTGCCGAGCCGTCTGAGGCTCGAGGCCGTCTCGTTCCAGATCTCCTCGGCGTAGAGCTTCAGGCTGGGGTCGTCTGCGGCCTCGAGGTGGTAGCCGAGACGCCAGGAGGGGGCTCCCTCGGCTTCCGGCTCGGGCGGGAGGAGGCGGACTCCGAGGCGCAGCTCGCCCTCGGGCAGCGCCTCGAGGAGAGGGACGCTCCAGGCGCCGAAGCGCTCGGCGACGTCGGCCGGGACGGCATCGGCAGCGGTCTCGTCCTCGCGCCCGTCGCGGCGGACGGCGAGCCGCGCGAGAGCGAGCCCCTCGGGAGAGGGGAGACCGCGGCGGCGCGACTCCGGCAGCATCTCAGCGAGGAGGGCCCGCGCCGCGGCATCGGTCAGGTCGTCGACGACGCCGCGCAGGAGGAACGTCGCGGCCGGGTAGAGGCCCTCGGAGGCGGAGCCGGGCCACGCGATCGCCCGGCTCGCGGCGGGCATCGCCTGGGCGAAGACCTCGACGCGCTCCTTCTCGTGGGGGTCGGTCAGGACCGGGCGCCAGCGGGCGTGCCCGTCCTCGACGGCCGGAACGAACCGCCTGCGGTGGAGGAGGTCGAGGACCCAGCCGGCGACGGCCGACCAGTACTCGACGTCGTCGCCGAGGACGACGCCGGAGCGTTCGGGCTCCTCGGCGAGCGAGAGCAGGGCCTCGAAGGCGCGTTCGGCCGGGACGTGAAGCCCCTCGACCTCGAGGGGCTTCAGGACCGTCTCGCCCGCCGCGTAGTCGCCGTCCTCGCGCAGGGAAGAGCGCGTGGGGACGGGGCGCGAGCGGAGCGTCGGGACCGTCAGGACGAGTCGCAGCGGCCGGGCGGCCCCGGTCGCGACCGCGAGGCCGGCCGACCGGAGCGCCGTGACGAGGAGGGACGGGTCGACGTGCCGGGGGTGCTCGGGACGCTGCCGAGCGCCGACGAAAGGACCTTCTCCCCAGAGGAAGAATCCCGTTCCGGGGAGTGGCCCCGTCGGGGGCAGCGGGTTTCCGTGGAGTACGAGCAAGCCGCCCATTCTCGCGCATTTCGACTCGGGCGGCGCGACCGGTTATCCTCCGCCCCTGCAACGATGAAGCCGTACGAGATCTTCCGCCGCCTCTCGACCGCCGAAACCGACGCCCTCGTCCTTTCCGCCTGCGAGGACGACGAGATTCCCGACAAGGTCGCCGGGAGCGTCCTGACGCTCCAGCGCGTGCCGCTCAAGCGATTCGAGCGGATGACGGACGAGGTCCGGCGAGGCCTCGTGAGGAAGACGCTCCGCGACAAGCGGGCCGAAGACCTCGCCCTCTTCGTCCTCTCGGCCGGGCTCGTCCGGGCGCGAGGCGAGATGATCGAGGCCTTCCTCGCCTCGCTCGACTTGCCGCACGACGGCCCGAACCTGACGGCCGACGAGCCGGTGGCGGAGCCGCCGCGCGAGCGCCTCGTGAAGGCCGTGACGGACCTCGCCGGGAAGTACGGCGCGCGGGACGTGGCGCTCTTCCTCCATGCCTTCGTCGAGCAGCCGGACGTGGCGTGGCCCGTCCTGGCCGAGCTCCTCGACGGCGATCCGAAGCTCGCGCTGGAGGATCGCTCCGCGGACTGAAGGGAGGCGCCCGGCGGAACGGCTGCGTCCGGCCGGGCGTCGGCTAACATCCTCGTGCGCCCGCGCCCGAAGGCGCGCGGCCGGAGGTTGACCATGATCCCCGAGAAGCTGAAGGCCGCCCTCGACGAGCACGTCTCCGCGGAGGTCGGCGCCGCCTACCTCTATCTCGCCATGTCGGCCGACTTCGAGTCGAAGTCCTTCAAGGGTTTCGCGCGGTGGATGCGCGTCCAGTTCCAGGAGGAGATGGCGCACGCGCTGAAGTTCGTCGACTACATGCTTTCGCGCGGCGCGACGATCGGCTGGAAGGACGCGAAGGCGCCGGCGAGCACGTTCGGGTCGCCGCTCGAGACGTTCGAGAAGACCCTCGCGCACGAGAAGGACGTCACGGCCCGGATCCACAAGCTCTACCACCTCGCCGCGGCCGAGGGCGACACCGCCACGCAGGTCTTCCTGCAGTGGTTCGTGACGGAGCAGGTCGAGGAAGAGGCACGCGTCACCGAGATCGTCGACAAGATCCGGATGGTCTCGGACCGCCCCGGCTCCGTCCTCTACCTCGACAAGGAATACGGAAAGCGCCAGGCCTGAAGCCGCGCTCCTCGCGGTCCCCTGCGAATTCAGAGTGCGCCGTCGGCCCGGGCCGACGGCGCACTTCGTCCATCGTCCAAATTGGGGTCAGGTCCGTTTTCCGTTGGAAACCCAAATTGGGGTCATGGAATGGGGGTCAGGTCCGTTTTCCGTGGGAAGATGGCGCATGGCCCGCCCGCTCCGGCTCGACTACGCGGGAGCACTCTGGCATGTGACCGCGAGAGGGAACGAGCGAAAGCCCGTTTTCTGGGATGCCGAGGACTGCGCGTCGTTCGTGGACGTCCTCGGGAAAACTGTGGCGCGGTACCGCTGGCAGCTCCTCTCTTTCGTCCTCATGCCGAATCACTTCCATCTCCTCGTCGAGACACCGGTCGCGACGCTTTCGCGTGGGATGCGACAGCTCTGTGGCGTCCATACGCAGCGGTTCAACCGGAGATGGTCGAGGTGCGGGCACCTCTTTCAGGGACGGTTCTTCTCGCTGCACGTGGAGCGTGAGTCGCATCTGCTCGAACTGGCACGGTACATCTCCCTGAATCCGGTCCGGGCCGGGCTGGCCACGCGCGCGGCGGAGTGGCGATGGGGAAGCTACCGCGCGCTGGCGGGCCTGGAGGCAGCGCCGCCGTTCCTCGCGACGCGGTGGCTCGGAGAGACGTTCCGAAGCCGGAGGCAGGCCGCAACGCAGGCCTTCGCAGAGTTCGTCGAACGGCCGAACGACTACGAGCCATGGTCGCGCGTCCGGCATCAGGTCTATCTCGGCGGAGAGGAGTTCTGCGAAGAACGGCTCGGCCAGGCGCGGAAGGAACGGGAGAAGAGCGGGATCGCCGCGAAGCAAGTGCGTGGGCTTGCGGCGGACCCTGACGTCTTTCGAGAGCGCTTGCTGGGCGTGCGCGTTCTCCGCCCGAACGACCCGCGCCGCCGAAACCTCGTTGGGCTGCTTCTCCGAGACGAGTCGCTCGCCACGTGGGCGGAGGTGGGACGGGCGATCGGGCTGACGGCCGAAGGTGCGCGAACCGCAGTTACGGCGGTTCGCGCCGCGCTCGCCGGTGATGCGCGCCTACGGCATGAGCTCGACGAGCTGAGGGATGCGGTCATGGCATCTCCGCGCGAACGCGGTTGAGCTCGGATCAACCCCGAGGGCGACGGGTCTTCGTGTGAAGTGAGGACGCAGGCGCCCCGCATCTCCAACGGAAAACGGACCTGACCCCATCTCTCCCCCCATCCCCCTCGCGCCCCGGGCGCGCGCACCGCGAGGGGTGGTGAGT
>CAZWRQ010000344.1:0-4497 GCA_964636395.1 uncultured Holophagales bacterium | reverse complement strand
ACGACCGCAGAGCGTAGAAGGTAGACCTGACCCCGGGGTCAGGTCTACCTTCTACACTCTGCGAGGCTCGCTGCGCCGGGACGGGCGTTTCAGGCAGACTCCCGCCGTACCGAAGCGAGGCAGACGATCCGGCCGGGGAGCGATCCCGGCTCCGTGCGGGGCACAGGGAGGGCACGCCATGAGGAACGACCGTCCGACGTCCGCGGCGGAGAATGCCGTCTCCGGCCTCTCGAGGCGCGCCCTCGCGACGCCCGAGCCGTACGTGCGGCTCTTCTCGCGACGCGTCCAGCAGGAAGGGGCCCTCGACCTGACCCAGGGCGACTACAAGAACGCCGACTTCGCGCCCCACCCGGAGGTCGTGAGGGCCGCGCAGCGGATCACGCGGAACACCGTCCACAGCTACGGGCCGGCCGTCGGGCGGATGGACGTCCGCGGCGAGGTCGTCGACTTCTTCAACCGCGACGGCCTCCTCGACTACCCCTCCTCCCAGGTGCGCTTCCTCCCCGACGAGGTCCTCTTTACGCCGGGGACCCGCTCGGGCCTCGCGATGGTCCTCGAGGTCCTCGGGGCCGACGGCTCCGGCGTCGTCGTCCCGCGGCCGAGCTGGGAGTACGACTGGTACGTCGAGCGCGCCGGCAAGAAGCTCGTCGAGCTCCCGACGACGCCCCCCGACTTCCTCCCCGACCCGAAGGACCTCGACCACCTCCTCGCGAAGGGCGGGATCTCGTCCGTCATCCTGAACAACCCGCACAACCCGACGGGGCGCGTCTACCCGAGGGAGCTCGTCGAGGCGATCGTCCGCGTCGCGGTGAAGCACCGCTGCTACGTCCTCTACGACTCGGTCTACCAGCGGCTCGACTACGTCGGCTGGTTCGTGAACCCTGCCTTCGCCGACCCCGAGTGGCGCGACTGGGTCGTCTCGCTCTCAGGCCTCTCGAAGATGGACATGTTTGGGGCCTCGACCGGCGCGCGCGCCTGCTGGATGGTGATCTCCGACCAGATCCGCGCGAACGGCATCCGCGCCCGCGAGATCCTCGCGAACCTCTCCGCCTGGCTCGTCGCCACCCCCTCGACGCTCGCCCAGGACTGGGCGCTCGCCGCGCTCCAGAGCCCGCTCGCGGCGCTCCGGCGCCCCTCGCCCTACATGCGCGAACGGCGCGACTACATGGTGAAGGCCGCCGACGACCTCGCGCCGCTCGGTGTCGAGAGGACCGATTTCGGCGGGACGTTCTACGCCCCGCTCGCCTTCCCCGGCCTCGTCGGCGAGCCGTTCGACCGCCTCCGGAACGGCGTCCGCGAGAGGGCCGTCGTGAAGGACTCGGTCGACGCCTTCGAGCTCCTCCTCTCGGGCGGGGTCGGCGGGATCCCGTTCGTCGCCTTCGCCGGCTCCGACGCCGCCCGCTACGGCACCTGGCAGCGGCTCTCCTACGGCTCGAAGGACGTCAAGGAGCTGACGGTCTTCATCGACCGCGTGAAGGCGCGGATCGAGGCGCAGGGGAAGCTCGGGTCGGGCGCGCCGGCCCCCGCTCCCGCCTCCCCGCTGGCCGCCGTCTGGGAGAGCGCCTGCACGGCCGAGGGCTACGCGGCGCTCGACGGCCTCGACTCGAAGGCGTTCGCGAAGGCGCGGACGGAGTTCCTGAAGGCGCCGCGTCACGAGGAGCTCCGCCTCACCGGGACGAAGCACCCCGACTCGACGACCCACCGCGCCGAGCAGCTCGACCGCGCGCTCCGGGCCGCGCCCGCCGGCCCCGACCGCGCCAGGCTCGCGCTCAAGCACCTCGAGTGGAACCCGCTCGTCGACGCGCGCCTCGAGTACGAGGAGACGGTCGCCGACCTCCTCGGCCCGTGCAGCGAGGTCCTCCTCGACTTCGAAGGGCGCCAGATCAGCCCCGAGTGGCTCGACCTCCCCGAGAAGGTCGTCCTCGCCCTCCTCCGCCACGGCGTCGTGCCGGGCGAGGATCGCCACCTCCTCTTCCGGATCCCGAACCCGTTCATCGAGCAGGACGAGGAGAAGATCGTCCGGATCCTCGCCTCGGTCGCGCGGGCGAACGCCCTCTTCCACCTCGCCTGCGAGAAGGTCGGCCACGCCCCCGCGCAGAACGCGCTCCCCGAGCTGACCGTCCCGCAGGTGAACTCGGGCGCCGAGATCGGCGCCGTCGTGAAGATCGGGGCGCTCTACCGCGCCGCGATCGCGTCCCTCTTCGCCGACGGCGCGCACGGCGACGCCTTCCTCCGCGCCCGGATCCCGGAGGCCCGCCGGGCAGAGATGATCGCGAAGCTCGAGCGCGTCCGCCTCGTCCCGCTCTGCGAGAACGTCGGCGCCCTCGCGCGCCTCCCCGAGTTCCTCGAGGCGTTCTACGTCGCCCTCGAAAGGGGCCGCGGGCTTCCCGACGTCCCGACGGCCGCCGCCTTCCGGACCCGGTTCGACCGCGACGAGGCGGTCGTCCGCGTCTTCGTCGCGATGTCCGACACCGCCGAGCAGAGCGGCAAAGTGGCGACCGACGCGGCCGTCACCCTCGCCCTCTCGGGGCGCGAGGAGACCGAGAGGGTCCTCGCCGCGGTCGCGAAGAAGGCCGGCGAGCCGGCGCCTCGCGTCACGTTCCTCATCGGTGCCGGGCGGGCCGGCTTCCGCGGCGGCTTCGACCCCGACCACCCGGGGGTGATCCGGCAGTTCGCGCGCGCCGACGGCGTGACGATGCAGGGGATCCGCGCCGACGACCCCGCCGCCGCCGAGCGGCTCGCCGCCGCTTTCCGCGCCGCCGTCGCCTCGCCGGCTCCGTCGCCCGCGATGACCGCCGCGGACCGCGACGCCCTCGGAAAGCTCCTCGAGGCGGGCGTGAAGGCCCACACCGAGACCCTCCTCCGCATCGCGCCGCTCCTCGCGCCGTTCGGCGGCCTCGTCCCGCAGACGCGCGTGAGGATCCGCGCGACCGGCTCGGTCAACTACGGGCGCTCGATCCCGACCTACCCCGAGGAGTGGGGCGGCGGGACGACGCTCCCCGACAACCGCGACCTGCGCGACGCCTGGCCCGAGGGGGTCACGCTCCCGCGCGCCATCGTCTACAACCTCGGCGGCACGACGCTCGGCCTCCCCGCCGTCACGAGCGACCTCGCCGTCCTCGACCGGCGCGGCGCCGTCCTCCTCGAGCGGCACGTCCCCGGCTACCGGGAGATCGTCGCCTCGGAGCTCCCCGCCTTCGTGAAGGAGGCCGTGGCCCTGGTGTTCGGGAAGAAGCTCGCGGAGACGACCGCGCGCCGGTGCCTCCGTGCCGCGGCGGCGCTCTGGGTCGACGCCCGGACGCGCGAGGACTTCGTCCTCCCGACCTGTCTCTTCGCGATGGAGTACCTCCGCTGGCTCGCCGAGGACTCGGAGAGCTGGGACGAGACGAAGGAGCACGAAAGCCGGACGACGCGCGAGGAGGAGCTGATCCGCGAGACGTCGAGCGCCGCCTTCTCCGCCCTTTGCGCCGAGCGTCCGGGCGACCGCTGGCCCGTCCTCCAGGGCCTCGTCGACGCCGAGGACGCGACGCGGCTCCTCCTCGCCCGCGAGCTGACGCTCGAGGAGAAGCGGGAGTTCGTCGACCTCCGGATCGAGGGATGGCTCCGAGCGCTCCCGGAGGCGCTCGCCCGCGAGCTCCGCCGGGAGTGGGCGCGCCTGCGCGAGCTCGGCAAGGACGACCTCGAGCTCGACGCCATCGAGCGGCTCGTGTCGCTCGAGGCGCTGCGAGGGAGCCGAGGGGCCTGACCTCGCGCGAGTCGCTGCCTCCGGCCCGCGCACGCGGAACGCGGGTATCCTCTCGCGCCTGCGGTGCGCCGCGGGAGAGGGAGGCGGCCCGTTGCGCCGGCGCTGGGAAGAGAGGCTCGGGAGGTTCGCGCGATTCGCGGCGCGCCATCAGGCCGTCTTCTGGACGCTGCATTCCCTCTGGGCCCTCGGCTGGGGCGTCGCCTTCGTGATCGTGGGGCGGGAGCGGCCGGAGCTGCTTCGCTGGGGGATCGTCTCGATCGGCGCCGTCTGGGGGAGCAGCCTCGCGCTCCCCGCGTTCCTCTCGGCACGGTGGCTCGCCGCGGAACGGAAGGAGCCGGCGCGCCGGCTCGTCCTCTGGGTCCAGAAGTGGCTCCTTCAGGGGCTCGCGTTCTTCCTCCTGCCTCTCTACCACCGGAGCGCGACCTACACGCCGGGGCAGACGGCCTTCATGGCGCTCCTCGCCGCGGCTGCTCTCGCCGCGACCATCGACGTCGTCTACGACGACCTCGTGACGCCCCGGCGTCCCCTGCACGGGACCCTTCTCGCGTTCATCACGTTCGCGACCGTCAACGTCGCTCTTCCGATGGTGTGGCGCACGGGCGGCCTCTGGGGCCTCGGGGCGAGCGGCCTCCTCGCGACGGCCGTCTTCGTCTCGTTCGTCGCCTCGTCCGGACGGGACCGGAAGCTCGGCCGCACGGCGGTCGTCGGGGCCCTCTTCCTCGCCCTCGTCACCCTCGGTCGCCCCGCCGTCC
>CAZWRQ010000343.1:0-4515 GCA_964636395.1 uncultured Holophagales bacterium | reverse complement strand
GAGACACCCCCGCTCGGAGACCTCGTGAAGCTGCGTACCTCCGGCGAGGAGGCCCAGGCCGAGGACGAGAGCGGCGGAGAACCCGGCGCTCTTCACGAAGCGCCTCCGCAGAGGAGCGCTCCGGCCGCCTCGAGGCCGCGGAGCGTCCTTACGCCGTGCCAGCAGAAGTCGTCGCCGGAGACCAGCTCGACACGCGCTCCCGGGAGAAGCCCGCGGAAGAGCGCCTGCTCCTTCTCCCCGAATCGGTACGGCTCGTCGGGAAGGACGACGAGCTCCGGCGCGAGCGCGGCGAGCTCCGCCTCGTCCGTCCGCGGCCACGGGCCCCGCTCGCTCGGGAAGACGTCCACGCCCCCGAACGTCTCGAGGAGGTCGGAAATGTAGGTCCCGGCGGCGGCGGCCATCCACGGCCCTTTCCAGATCAGGTAAACGAAGCGGACCGGGTGCGCCGCGGGGCGGGCGGCCTCGAGCTTCTCCTCCACCCGCCGCGCCCACCCTTCCGCCGGCGACTCGCTCCCCGTCAGGGCGCCGAGGTGGCGAAGCAGCGGAGGGACGTCCGCGACGCGTGTGGGGTGGCTGACGTCGACGCGGTAACGCACGGCCAGCGCGGCGACGTCGGCCGCGCGGTTCTCCTCGGCGTTGCAGAGGACGAGGTCGGGCGCGAGCGCCGCGATCGCGGCGTGGTCGGGGTCCTTCGTCCCGCCGACGCGCGGGATCCCCGCGAGCGCCTCGCGGGGGTGGACGCAGTAGCGCGTCACCCCCGCGAGGCTCCCTCCGAGGCCGAAGGCGACGAGCGTCTCGGTCGTCGAAGGGCAGAGGGAGACGATCCGCATCAGGCGGCCGGCTTCTTCCTCCCGAGAAGCCCGTCGAGGACCTCCTTCGAGGACCTTTTCACGTCCTCGTGGAGCGAGTCGCCGTGGGCGTCCATCGTGACGATGAGCGGGAAGTCCTTCACCTCGTAGATCCACATCGCCTCGGGGACGCCGAGCTCCTCGAGGTGCTTCACGCCGAGGACGCGGACGACCCGCCGCGCGAGGACCTGCGCCGCGCCGCCGTGGGCGTGAAGGTAGACGGCGCCGTGCTCCTTCAGCCCGGCGAGCGTCTTCAGTCCCATGCCTCCCTTGCCGACGACGCCGGCGAAGCCGTACTTCCCGATGACGGCGGCCTGGTAGGGCTCCTCGCGGATCGAGGTCGTCGGCCCGGCGGCGAGGACGCTCCAGGAGCCGTCCTTCTCCTTCCGCATGACCGGCCCGCAGTGGTAGAGGATCGAGCCGCGCAGGTCGAGATCGGGGTACTCGGGCCAGCTCTTCGTCCAGAGCTTGTGGAGGGCGTCGCGCCCGGTGACCATCAGGCCCGAGACCTCGACGGCGTCGCCGCGCTTCAGCGACCGGACGACCTCGGGGGTGAGGGGCGTCGTGAGCTTCCTCGCCTGGCTCATTGCGCGTACACCGCCTTTCCGGACGGCGAGACCTCGACGGAGGCCCGCCGCGTGGCCCAGCACATGTAGCTGACGGAGACGAAGTAGGAGGCCGGGAGGCGGGCGAGGTGGGACATCTTCACGCCGAGGAGCGTCGTCTTCCCGCCGTAGCCCATCGGTCCGACGCCGAGGAGGTTCCCCTTCTCCAGGAGCTCCTCCTCCGCCGCCGCGAGGGCCGGCTCGGGGCTCCGGTCGCCGAGCTTCCGGAAGAGCTGGCGCTTCGCCTCGGCCAGCCCGTTCGACCGGTCGCCCCCCATGCAGACGCCGAGGATGCCCGGCGCGCAGCCCTTCCCCTGGGCCTGGAAAATCGCGTCGAGGACGACCCGCTTGACCCCTTCGAGGTCGCGGTCGGCCCCGAGCTCGGTGTTCGGCAGCGAGTACTGCGTCCCGACGTTCTCGCAGCCGCCCCCCTTGAGGATCAGGTCGGCGCGGAGGCCGGCGCGACCGCGCTCGTGGACGTGGACGATCGGCATCCCCCGTCCCGGCATGTTCCCGGTGTTCTTCCCCGAGAGCGTGTCGACCGAGTTCGGGCGGAGGAAGCCCTTCTCCGTCGCGATCCCGACCGCCTTCGACGCCGCGCGCTCGATCGCCCCGATCGAGACGCCGCGCGGAGCCGCGACCTCGAAGTAGGGCATCCCGGTGTCCTGGCAGACCGGGCGCGACGTCTCGTTGGCGAGCCGGGAATTCTCGAGGAGGACCCCGAGCGTCTCCCGGGCCACGGAGCCCTCGTCCTCCCGGTCGCGCGCGACCGCGAGGGCGTCGAGGACGTCGGGAGGCATCGTCGTCGCGGCCCGTCGGATCAGCTCGGTGAACGTCGCGACGAGGGCCTTCTCGCCGAACGGATCCGCCGTCGGGGCCTTCCTCGGCGCCGGGGCGGGCCGGGCGACGTTCCGGACGGCCGCCTTCGGAGCCCTCTTCGCCGGCGGGGCCGCGGACCGTTTCGCGGGAGCGGGCTTGCGGGCGGCGGCGCGCTTCTTCGCCGGCGCCGGCCGACCCGGCTTCTTCGGTTTCTTCTGCGCCATCTTCGCGTGACCTCCGAAATCGAAGGATACCTCCGGCCCGGCGGGGCCGATCGCCGGTTCGGTGTACATTCTCGTGTTCACCCGGACCCGCGCGCACTCGAGGCCAGCGGCCGTCGGGGGGAGGTGTTTCCGAATGTCGACCGCTCCATCGCCCGCCACGAGCGCCCCGTCCGCCGTGACCGTCAACGACTTCTCTCTCCAGGTCGCCACGGCGAACGGCTCCGGCTCGCAGACGGCGAACAACGTCCTCCTCCGCTCCCTCTTCCGGATGGGGGTCCCCGTCTCGGGGAAGAACCTCTTCCCGTCGAACATCCAGGGGCTCCCGACCTGGTTCACGATCCGGGCGAGCCGCCACGGCTACATCGGACGAAAGCGGGAGCTCGACGTCCTCGTCCTGATGAACCCGGAGACGGCCGCCGCCGACGCCCTGGCCGCCGCCCCCGGGACGTCCGTCGTCTACGAGAAGAAGCTCGCCGTCCAGAACCTCCGCGAGGACCTCCGCCTCTTCCCGGTGCCGTTCGCCGAGCTCGCCGCGAAGCTCCCGCTCCCGTCCGAGCAGGCGAAGCTCCGGCGCCTCCTCGTGAACATGATCTACGTCGGCGTCCTCTCGGACCTGATGGGGATCGACCCGGTCGAGATCGAGGCATCCCTACGCAAGCAGCTCGGCGAAAAGACGAAGGCGATCGACCTGAACCTCTCGGCCCTTCGGGTGGGGCTCGAGTACTCGGCGGCGACGTTCCCCGAGAAGCTCCCCCACCGCGTCGAGCGGATGGCCGCGACCGCCGGCAAGCTGATCATCGACGGCAACTCCGCGTCGGCCCTCGGCTGCCTCTTCGGCGGGGCGACGGTTTGCACCTGGTACCCGATCACGCCGTCATCTTCGCTCTGCGAGACGTTCATCGAGCTCTGCGACCGACACCGGACCGACCCGGGCACGGGACACACCGCGGCCGCGATCGTCCAGGCCGAGGACGAGATCGCCTCGATCGGAATGGTCCTCGGCGCGGGCTGGGCGGGGGCCCGTGCGTTCACGGCGACGTCCGGCCCCGGCATCTCGCTCATGTCGGAGCTGATCGGCTACGGCTACTACGCCGAGATCCCGGCCGTGATCTTCGACGTCCAGCGCGTCGGCCCTTCGACGGGCCTCCCGACGCGGACGATGCAGGGGGACGTCCTCCTCTGCCACACGAACTCCCACGGCGACGGCCGGCACCCCGTCCTCTTCCCGGCCTCGCCCGAAGAGTGCTTCACGATGGCGCAGGACGCCTTCGACCTCGCCGAGCGGCTCCAGACCCCGGTCTTCGTCCTGACGGACCTCGACCTCGGGATGAACAACTGGATGGCCGACCCGTTCCCCTACTCGGACCGGCCGTACGACCGGGGCAAGGTCCTCGACGCGGACGGGGTCGAGCGCCTGAAGGAGACCTGGGGCCGCTACCGCGACCTCGACGGCGACGGGATCCCGTGGCGGACGCTCCCCGGCACAGACCACCCTCGCGCCGCCTTCTTCACTCGCGGCTCCGGCCACGACGAGCGGGCCGCCTACACCGAGAAGCCGGACGACTACGTGAGGAACATGGAGCGCCTCGCGCGAAAGCTCGAGACCGGTCGCGCGCTCCTCCCGAAGCCCGTCGTCGAGGCGCGCCCCGGCGCGAAGGCGGGCCTCCTCGCGTTCGGCACGTCGCACTACGGCGCGACGGAGGGGCTCGACCGGCTCGAGCGGGAGCACGCGTTGCCGCTCGACTACCTGAGGCTCCGGGCGCTCCCGCTCGGCGACGAGGCCCGGGCCTTCCTCGAGCGGCACGAGGTCGTCTACGTCGTCGAGCAGAACCGCGACGCCCAGCTCGCGGGGCTCCTCCGCGAGGCGGTCCCCTCCTGCGCCGCGCGCCTCGTCTCCGTCCTCCAGTACGACGGGCTCCCGCTCGACGCGACGACGGTCGTCGACGGTGTCCTCGCCCACGCCCGCCCCGAAGGAGGTGCCCGATGAGCGCCCAGATCGAACGCATGCAGGAGCACCTC
>CAZWRQ010000342.1:0-4529 GCA_964636395.1 uncultured Holophagales bacterium | reverse complement strand
CCACCCGAAGCCCTTCTGGAGCTTCCGCCCCCGCTCCGACCGCGAGGCGGGCGACGCCGTCGTCTCCAACTTCCTCCTCCACTGGTTCCCGGCCAAGACTTACAAGCCGTCGCTCGACTGGGGCTACTCGTTCTGGCTCGGCACGGCCTCGGCCGCCCTCTTCTTCCTCCTCGTCCTCTCGGGTCTCCCGCTCCTCCTCCTCTACGTCCCCTCGGTCGAGCGGGCCTACGGATCGGTGAAGGACATCGAGTTCGTCGTCACGTTCGGCTCCTGGATCCGCGCCGTCCACCGGATCGCCGCGCATCTGATGGTGGCGGCCGTCTTCCTCCACCTGGTCCGCGTCTTCCTCACGGGCGCCTACAAGAACGGGACGGGGCGCGGCCAGCGGCGCGAGTGGAACTGGGTCCTCGGCGTCGTCATGATCGTCACGACGCTGTTCCTCTCCTTCACGGGCTACCTCCTCCCGTGGGACCAGCTCGCCTACTGGGCCGTCACGGTCGGGACGAACATCGCGAGCTCGGTGCCGTTCGTCGGCCCCCAGATGCGCGAGCTGCTCATCGGCGGGCGGACGATCGACCAGGCGACGCTCATCCGCTTCTACGTCCTCCACGTCATCTTCCTGCCGGCCGGGCTCGGAGCCCTCCTCGCCTACCACATGTGGCGCATCCGCAAGGACGGCGGCCTCGCGAAGGCCGACCGCTGGACGCTCTCGCAGGAGAAGTCCGAGACGCCGCCCGCGAGGACGAAGACGTACTCCCTCCTCGGCGTCGCCCGCGGACAGGCCCCGGCGATCCGCGCCGTGACGCTCGAGGCGCGGGACACGACGGTGAACTCTGTCAACGACCTCGTCCGCCGGATCTCCATCGTCGTCCTCGGGACGTTCGCCGTCGTCAGCATCCTGGCCTGCTTCATCCCCTCGCCCCTCGAGGAGCCGGCCAACCCGATGATCACCCCGAACCCGGCGAAGGCGCCGTGGTACTTCCTCTGGCTCCAGGAGATCGTCACCGACACGACGCTCAAGATCGGGTCGTTCACGATCAACGGAGCGTTCCTCGGCGGCGTCATCCTGCCGACGATCCTCCTCGGCCTCCTCACGATCTGGCCCTGGCTCGACCGGAGCCCCGCCGGCGCGGCGGGAGTCTGGTTCCACGCGTCGAGGAAGAGGCAGAACCTCGTCTTCCTCCTCGTCGTCCTCCTCGTCCTCGCGTTCACGATCGTCGGGACCTTCCTCCGGGGTCCCTACTGGAACTTCTACTGGCCCTGGGAAGCCTGGCCCGAGCTCCCGACGAGGATCTGACGATGGAGCAGCGCACGAGCTCGCCCTACCCCGGCAAGGACCGTCCCGTCCTCGCCGTCATCGGCGTCCTCCTCGTCGTCTCGACGGTCGTCTTCGCCGTCACCGACCACAGGAAGGACTGGCGCTGGTACCAGGCGGAGTTCCGGAAGATGGTCGCCGAGAAGTTCGGCGCCGAGAAGGCTGCGACGGTCCCGGCCGGGATGAAGCAGATCTGGGTGAAGGACCTCGGCCGCGCGGATCGGTGCATCACCTGCCACCAGGGGATCCTCTGGAAGGGCTTCGAGACCGCCGAGCACCCCTGGAGGACCCATCCCGAAGAGCCGCTGAAGATCCACCCCGTCGAGGACTACGGCTGCACCGCCTGTCACGGCGGGCAGGGCTGGGCCGTCGAGAGCGAGAAGGCCCACGGGCCGATCCACTTCTGGGAGGAGCCCGTCCTCGGGAAGGCGATGGGCGAGGCCTATTCGCTCCAGGGGGGCGACAAGGGCGCCCTGATGCAGATGAACTGCAACGTATGCCACCGCTACGACCGGGAGACGAAGGGGGCGGACCTCATCAACCTCGGCAAGAAGCTCGTCAACGAGAAGGGCTGCCGGGCCTGCCACGTCGTCAACGGGCGCGGTGGCACCATCGGCCCCGACCTGACCTACGTCGGCGACAAGGCCGCCGAGCAGTACGACATGAGCCGCCTGGGCGGCCAGAAGACGGCGTTCGCCTGGCACGTCGCGCACCTGAAGAACCCGAAGGAGCTCGTCCCCGACACCGTCATGCCGAGCTTCGGCTTCGGGACGAAGGAGTCCCAGGCGCTCGCGGCCCTCGTCCTCTCCTGGCGCCGCGCGCCCGTCCCGGCGACGTACCGCCCCGGCGTCCCGCGGACCGACCCGCAGACGTCCGAGGAGATCGCCGAGGAGGAGCGGATGAAGCACGGGCCGGGGGCCTGGTTCGTCTCGACCGGCTGCTTCGTCTGCCACTCGGTCTCCTCGCTCGGGGTGAGGAGCGCCGCGCAGGTCGGGCCCGACCTCTCGACGGCCGTCGAGGACACGCAGAGCCGGTTCGGCAAGACCGTGGACGACTTCATCCGGAACCCGACCGGCACGATGTCCGTCGTCCTGTCGCGCCAGATCGTCCTGACCGACGCCGAGAAGGAGGTCGCGATCCAGAAGCTGCGCGAAGCCTTCGCCGAGCACCAGAAGCAGAAAGCCGCCGGCCCTGCGCCGCGCTGATCGACTCCGGAGGGCGCGCGCCGATCCCGCGCGTCCTCCGTTCACCGCACCTCGACCGATTCGCCCCCGGCCGCGGCCGCGGGCCTCGAAGGGAGAAGGAGGGGACCAGATGACGGAAAAGAAGAAGAGCGTCCTGACGTGGGGAGTCCTCGGAGCGATCGTCGTGGCGGGCGTCCTGGCGGGACGCTGCGCGCCGTCCGGGCCGAAGGGGAAGAAGGCCCCGGCGGCCGCCTCGGACATCGCCGTCGCGGCGCAAAAGACCTACGTCGCCCCCGGCGACCTCGACGAGTACTACTTCTTCGCCTCGGGCGGCCACTCCGGGCAGATGTACGTCTACGGCGTGCCGTCGATGCGGCACCTCTCCACGATCCCGGTCTTCACCCCCTACCCGGCCACGGGCTACGGCTTCGACGACGAGTCGAAGGCGATGCTGAACGGCCTGACGTGGGGCGACGCGCACCACCCCGCGCCGTCCGAGACGGCCGGCGACTACGACGGCCGCTGGCTCTTCATCAACGACATGAACGGCCGGATCGCCCGGATCGACCTGCGCGACTTCAAGACGAAGCAGATCCTCGGGCCCGTCGCGAACGTCTCCGGAAACCACTCCGGCGCGTACGTAACGCCGAACACCGAGTACGCCATGATGGGGTCGCGCTTCTCGGCGCCCATCCCGAAGACGACCGCGGTCGCGATCGACAAGTACGCCTCCGAGTACAAGGGGATCCTGGCCGCCATCAGGATCGACCCGAAAAGCGGCGAGATGTCGCTCGGCTGGGAGATCGTCACCCCGCCGTTCAACTGGGACCTCGGCGACGCCGGAAAGAAGGTCTCCGAGGGGTGGATGTTCTGGACCTGCTACAACTCCGAGCGGGCCACCGGCAAGCTCGAGGTCACCGCCTCGCAGGCAGACCGCGACTACATCGCCGCCGTCGACTGGAAGGCCGCCGAGAAGGCCGTCGCCGAGGGCAAGGGCGAGATGATGGGCGGCGTCAAGGTCCTCGACCCGAGGAAGGTCCCCGGCCTCATGTACCTGATGCCGTGCGGCAAGTCCCCCCACGGAGTGGACGTCTCGCCCGACGGCAAGTACATCATCGGCTCCGGCAAGCTCCAGGGCGTCACGACCGCCTTCAACTTCGAGAAGGTCCAGACCGCCATCCGGAACAAGGACTTCTCGGGCGAGGAGGACGGGATCCCCGTCCTGAAGTACGAGTCGATCAAGGACGCCGAGGTCGAGGTCGGCCTCGGCCCGCTCCACACGCAGTTCGACGGCGACGGCTACGCCTACACGTCGCTCTTCGTCGACTCGGCGATCGCGAAGTGGAAGCTCGGGACCTGGGAGGTCGTCGACAAGATCCCGATGTCCTACTCCATCGGCCACCTCTGCGCCGCCGAGGGCGACACGGTGAGCCCGGACGGGAGGTACCTCGTCGGCCTCAACAAGCTCTCGCACGGCCGGCACCTGAACGTCGGCCCCTCGCAGCCCGAGTCGTCCCAGCTCGTCGACATCTCCGAGGAGAAGATGAAGCTCCTCTACGACGCCTTCACCGAGCCCGAGCCTCACTACGCCGTGATGATCAAGGCCGACAAGCTCAAGCCGATCGAGGTCTACCCCAAGGAAGAGAACGAGCACCCGCTCGCGATCTGGGACGTCAAGGACGCAGGCGTCACCCGCACCGGGACCGAGGTCCTCGCGAAGGTCGTCCTCGTCCGGTCGACCATCACGCCCGAGTACATCGAGGTGAACCAGGGGGACACCGTCAAGATCGCGATGACGAACATCGAGCAGACGACCGACGAGCTCCACGGCTTCGGCCTCCTCGACTACAACATCAACATCGTCGCCGACCCGGGCGAGACGAAGGTCGTCACGTTCAAGGCCGACAAGCCGGGCGTCTTCGCCTACTACTGCACGAACTTCTGCTCCGCGCTCCACCAGGAGATGCAGGGCTACCTCGTCGTCAAGCCGAAGGGCTGACGCATCTCTCCCGGGGCGGGGCGGCGCCACC
>CAZWRQ010000341.1:0-4541 GCA_964636395.1 uncultured Holophagales bacterium | reverse complement strand
CCGGCGAACCGGGCCGGCCACCCCGAACGCCGCCGCCTCGAGGCCCGGCTCGCCGGCGACGAATGCGGCGGCCGCCTCGACGAGGCTCGTCACGTCGCGCGTCGGCACGCGGGCGCGGCGGCGCTCGACGAGCGCGCCGTCCGCGAGGTCGTAGAGGGCGAGGCGGAGGTTCGTTCCGCCGACGTCTCCCGCGAGCAGCATCGTCACACCTCCCCGGCGGCGGCGCGGTCGAGCAGGAAGAGCCTCTCGCCGTCGAGAGGCTCGACGCGAGCGGCGGGGAGCGCGGCGTCTCCCGCGAGGACCCGGGCGAGGGCCGCGCTCTTCTCCGCCCCGGAGACGACGAAGGCGACGGCCCGCGCCGCGTTCAGAAGCGGGAGGGTCATCGTGACGCGCGACGGCGGCGGCTTCGGAGCGCCGTCGACCCTCACGACGAGCCGCTCGGTCTCGTCGGCCGCCGGGTGCCCGGGGAAGAGCGAGGCCGTGTGGCCGTCCTCGCCGAGGCCGAGGAGGACGAGGTCGAGGACCGGGAGCGCGGGCGCAGGCGCACCGAGCCGCGCGCGGAGGAGCGCCTCGTAGCGCTCCGCGCCGTCCGGCGCGAGGGCCGGGACCGGATGGACGTTCTCGGGCGGGATCGGGACGCGGAGGAGGAGCGCGTCGCGCGCGGCTGCGTCGTTCCGCTCCCCGTCGCACTCGCCGACGGCGCGCTCGTCGCCGAAGAAGAGCTCGACGGAGCCCCACGGGACGAGCTCGGCCCAGGGGGCGGCCGCGAGGCGCTGGTACGCGGAGAGGGGCGTCGTCCCGCCCGCGAGCGCGGCGCGGAAGCGCCCGCGCTCGGCGACGGCCTCGGAGGCGCGGACGGCGAAGAGCTCGGCGACCCCCTCCGCGAGGGCCGAGGCCGACGGGAAGACGGTGACCTGCGTCGTCGTCACGCGCTCGCTCCCGTTACGGCCGCCGCCAGCGCCGGCCGTCCCGCGCGAGGAGCTCGGTGGCCGCCTCCGGGCCCCACGTCCCCGCCTCGTAGTTCGGCAGGTCGGGCGGCGGGCTCTCGGCCCAGACGTCGAGGACCCCCTCGACGAGCTCCCACGCCGCCTCCACTTCGTCGCGGCGCGCGAAGAGGGTTCCGTCGCCGTTCAGGGCGTCGAGCAGGAGGCGCTCGTAGGCGTCGGGCGTCGCCTCGCCGAATTGCTCCACGTAGCGGAAGTCCATCTTCACGGTCTCGACGCGCATCGTCGGCCCGGGGCGCTTGGCGCCGATCCGGAGCGCGAGCCCTTCGTCTGGCTGGATCCGGAGGACGAGGACGTTCGGCTCGCCGACGGCGCACCCCGCGTGCCGGAAGAGGGCGATGGGCGGCGTCTTGAACGTGATCGCGATCTCGGTGACCCGCTTCGGCAGCCGCTTGCCGGCCCGCAGGTAGAACGGGACGCCGGCCCAGCGCCAGTTCTCGATCTGGAGCTTCCAGGCGGCGTAGGTCTCCCGCGTCGACGAGGCCGCGACGTCGGGCTCCTCGCGGTATCCCGCGACGGCCCGTCCCGCGATCGCACCCGCAGCGTACTGCCCGCGCACCGTGTCGCGCAGCACCTCCTGCGGCGACGGCGGCCGGACGGAGCGGAGGACCTTCACCTTCTCGTCGCGGACGACGTTCGCCTCGAATGCGACGGGCGGCTCCATCGCCACGAGGCAGAGGAGCTGGAGGAGGTGGTTCTGCACGACGTCCCGGAAGATCCCCGCCTCCTCGAAGAACTTCCCGCGCCCCTCGACGCCGATCGTCTCGGCGACCGTGATCTGGACGTGGTCGACGTACCGCCGGTTCCAGAGCGGCTCGAAGATGCCGTTGCCGAGGCGGAAGACGAGGATGTTCTGCGTCGTCTCCTTGCCGAGGTAGTGGTCGATCCGGAAGACCTGCCGCTCGCGGAAGGAGGCGTGGACCGCCTCGTTGAGGGCGTGCGCCGACGCGAGGTCGTGGCCGAACGGTTTCTCGACGACGAGGCGCGAGAAGGGTCCGTCCCCCTCGACCGGGTGGACGAGTCCTGCCGCACCGAGGCGCCGGACCGCGTCGCCGATCCCGGACGGCGGGATCGCGAGGTAGTAGAGCCGGTTCCCCGGCAGGCCGCGCTCCGCCTCGATCGCCTCGAGGCGGCTCTTCAGCTCCGCGTAGCTCGCGTCGCTCCGCAGGTCGCCCCGGACGGCGTGGAGCCGGGCCGCGAACGTCCGCCGCTCCTCGTCGTCGACGGCGCCCCGTCCGTGCTCGTCGAGGGCGGCGGCGAGGTCGTCGCGCCACGCCTCGTCGGACCCGACCGAGCGGGCGAAGCCGACGATCGCCGTCTCCGGGGCGAGGAGCCCCTGGCGGTGGAGCTCGAGGAGGGCCGGGACGAGCTTTCGGCGCGCGAGGTCGCCCGAGCCTCCGAAGATGACGATCGTCGCCGCGGGGGCCGGGGCGGGGCTCACGTGCCTTCCGTCACAGCGGCCGGATCCTCACCGTCTTGGCCGATTCGCGGAGGGCGGCGAGCCGCCGCTCCTCGACGACGGCGAGGAGCTCGTCGTACGAACGCTCGAAGAGGACGACCCCTTCTCCCTGGAGCTTCTCGCCGAGCGCCTCGACGTCGAGCCCGAGCTCCGCGAGCTCGTCGAGCGTCCGGCGCGCCGCGTCGACCCCTTCGAGGACGGTGTCGCCGAGGTCGCGGCCGTGGTCGAGGAGCGCGAGGAGGGTCTTCTCGGGGAGGGTGTTCACGGTGTCGGGGCCGACGAGGTTCTCGACGTAGAGGAGGTCGGAGTAGGCCGGGTTCTTCGTCCCGGTGGAGGCCCAGAGCGGGCGCTGGACGCGGGCCCCCTTCGCCGCGAGCGCCTTCCAGGCGTCGGTCCCGAAGGAGGCGAGGTAGTCCTGGTAGACGACCTTCGCGTTCGCGAGCGCGGCCTTCCCCGTCAGCCCCTCGAGCCTCTGCTTCAGGGCACCGGAGGCGATCGCCGCCCGCTCGCCGAGGAGCTTGTCGACGAGCGTGTCGACGCGGGAGACGAAGAACGACGCGACGGAGGCGACCTTCGAAGGGTCGCCGCCGGCGGCGACGAGCGCCTCGATCCCCGCCTGGTAGGCGTGCGCGACGTCGCGGTAGTGCTTCCGGTTGAACATGAGCGTCACGTTCACGGAGACGCCCGCGCCGATGAGCTGGCGGACGGCGACGCAGCCGGCGGGCGTCGCCGGGACCTTGATGAAGACGTTCGGGCGCCCGAGGAGGCGGTGGAGGCGCTTCGCTTCGGCGATCGTCCCCTCGATGTCGAACGCGAGGCTCGGGAGGACCTCGAGCGAGATCCAGCCGTCGTCGGGGTTCGCGGCGTGCTGCGCGGCGAAGAGGTCGGCGCCGGCGGCGATGTCGCCGCGGGTCAGCTCGTCGTAGACGCCGAACGCGTCCTTCCCTTCGTCGGCGAGGTTCGCGATCCGGTCCTCGTAGTCGCCGTCTCCCTTGCCGATCGCCTGGCCGAAGATCGTCGGGTTCGAGGTGACGCCGTAGACGGAGCCGGCCGCGATGCGGCCCGCGAGCTCTCCCGCGGCGATCATCCGGGCCGAGATGCTGTCGAGCCAGACGGCCTGGCCCCGCTTCCGGTAGTCGACGGAGCGATTCATTCGGGTCCTCCTGGGATGTCGGACGGCGGGGCCGTCCCGGGGGTGGCCGGATCGTATACCGGCGTCGCGACGCCTTCCCTGAGCCGAAGGACGGCGCCCCCGGGGCCGTCCGGCGCGGCTCCGATCCCGAGCTCTCCCGTTTCGTTCTGGCCCCGTTCCCCCGGCGGCGCTACTCTGGCCGACCGATGAGCCGGCTCGCCCGCATCCTCCTCGTCGCCGCGTCGGCCTCCGCCCCGCTTCGAGCCGCGGAGCCGCCGTCCGCGCCCCTCTCCCTTTCCGACGTCCTGCGGGGAGCCGTGGAACGCTCGCCCCTCGCCGTGGAGGCGGATGCGCGGCGCGCCGCCGCCGAGGCCGACGCCGCGAAAGCCCGCCGCTTCCCGAACCCGGAGGCCTCCTTCCGCGTCGAGAACTGGAGGCGCGGGAGCGAGGCTCGACCGTTCGAGGCCGGGACGGACCTCGACGTCGTCGCCGAGCTCGCGCAGCCGCTCCCGGTCTTCGGCTCCTGGTCCGCACGAAGGGGCGAGGCGTCCGCCCTCGCCCGCGCCGCAGGCGCCGTGGCGCGAGGAGAGCGGGAGGCCCTCCTCCTGGAGGCGGCTCGCTTCTACCTCGCCGCGCTCCGGGGCCGGGACCTCGTCGCGGCCCTCGCGGAGAGCCGCGACGTCCTCGGGACGATGGTCGCGACGATGGAGAAGCGAGTCGCCGAGGGATGGTCGGCCGAGGGGGACCTCCTGAAGCTGCGCGCCGAGCGGGAGCGCGCCGAGACGCTCCTCTCGCGGGCGACGCTCGAGCGGGACGAGGCCGCCGCCCGCCTCGCCGCCCTGCTCGGCGAGGAGGCGCCCATCGACCCGGCGCGGCTCTCGCGGCCCGCGCCGGCGCCGCCCCCGGACGAAGCGCCGGAGGCGCTCGCCCGGGGGCGGCGCCGGCG
>CAZWRQ010000340.1:0-4584 GCA_964636395.1 uncultured Holophagales bacterium | reverse complement strand
CGACGCGGCCGGGGGCGTCTCGGGCGAGCTCACGATCCCCGCTCGAGAAAGCTCTGGACCTCCCGGACGACCTCGGCCGGGGAGAAGGGCTTCGCGATGTAGCCCTCGGCGCCCTCCTGGAGGCCGATCATCTTGTCGCGCCTTTCGGCTCGCGCGGAGAGCATCACGACCGGGACGCTTCGGGTCCGCTCGTCGCCCTTCAGCGTGCGCAGCACCTGCCAGCCGTCCATCTCGGGCATCATGACGTCGAGCAGGACGACGTCCGGCGGCTGCTCCCAGGCGCTCGACACGGCGGACTTGCCCGTCGACGCGCGCCGGACGAGGAACCCGCTCGTCTCGAAGACGAGCTGCAGCAGGTCGAGGACGTCCTCCTCGTCGTCGACGATCAGGATTGTCCGTTTCTGCTGGGACATCGGATCCCTCCTCGCCGCGTCCGAAGCTCTGGCGAACGGCTCGATCTTAGAGCAATCGACGCCCTCGCGGGGCGCTCAGGCCGGCTCGGTCGCCGCCGGGACCTCCCCCGACGGAAGGCGCCTCCCGCGCGAGTGGAGCGCGCGGACGGCCGCTTCGACGAGCTTGCCGCGGTCGATCGGCTTGACGAGGTACTCGACGGCGCCGAGACGGAGGCCTTCGAGGCGTTCGTCGACGACGGACGCGATCAGGATCGGAGTCTCGCGCATCGCGGCGTCCTCGCGCAGCTCGTGCAGCAGATCGAGGCCGTCGCGATCGGGCAGCCGGATGTCGAGGACGACGAGGAGCGGAGCCTGCTCTCGCGCCGCGGCCAGCCCTTCCTCGGCGGTCGAGGCCGTCCGGACGGTGAAGCCGTGCTTCTCGAGCGTCTCCTTGAGGATGAGGAGGAAGTCCGGGTCGTCGTCGATCGCGAGGACGGGCGCCGCGTCGCCCTCGGCGGGCAGGAGCCCGTGGAAGACTCCCGACTCGGTGCGCGTCTCGGCGACGGGGAGCGAGAACCGGAAGACGGTCCCTCCGCCCGGCCTCCCGTCGACGACGATCTCGGCGCCGTGGGCGTCGAGGATCGACTTGACGATCGCGAGCCCGAGACCGATGCCGCCGAACTTACGCGTGGCGGAGCCGTCCGTCTGGTAGAACTTCTCGAAGACGCGCGCCCTCTCCTCGGGCGGGATCCCGATTCCGGTGTCGGAGACCCAGACCTCGACGCGGCCGGCCGCCCGCGCGGGCCGGGCGCCCACCTCGACCTCGCCGCCGTCGGGCGTGAACTTGAGCGCGTTCGTGATCAGGTTCTCGAGGACCTGCGTGAGCCGGTCGCGGTCTCCGTCCACCGGCCTGAGGCTACGGTCGACGACGGCGACGAGGCGAATGCTCTTCTTCCGTGCCTCCGACTCGATCCCGGCGACGATCTGGGCGACGAGGCGGCCGATCTGGAACGGGGTCGTCCGGATCGGGACGCGGCCGAGCTCCATTCGCGAGAAGTCGAGGAGCATGTTGATCGTCTTCGTCAGCCGCTCGGAGTTGCGCAGGCAGACCTCGAGGCCCTTGCGCTGCGCGTCCGTCGTCGGCCCGAGCTGCCCTTCCTGGATGAACTCGACGTAGCCGCGTATGGCGGCGAGCGGGGTCCGGAGCTCGTGGGAGACGTTCGCGAGGAGGTCGGTCTTCATCCGGTCGAGGGTCGCGAGCTCGCGGTTCGCGGTCTCGAGCCGTTCGACTTGCTGCTGGATCCGCTCCGCCATCCCGTTGAAGGCCTCGGCCAGGGTCTCGATCTCGTCGCCCGTCCGCACCTGCGGGAGCGACCCGGGCTTCCCTTCCGAGAAGGAGCGGACTCCGGCCGTCAGCGTGAGCAGGGGCCGGGCGACGCGGCCCGCCATCCACGACGCGAAGACGGCGACGGTGGCGAGCGCGAGGACGACGAGGAGAAGCGTGGACCGGAGGTCCGAGGCGACCCGCTGCCAGATCTTGTCGTACTTGAAGATGTAGAGCACCGAGTACGGGTGGCGTCCCCATTCCTCGAAGTAGGGGGTCGAGACCATCATGACTCTGCCGACGCCGGCGAGGTTGCGGCGGTCGACCCAGTCGTCCTGGAGGCCCGCGACCGTCACGAGCTCCGGGTCGGCGAGGCGCCGCCGGGGGAGCTCCGGGAGGAGCATGAGGTCGGGACTCTCCATCGAGTCGAAGAGGACCTCGCCCGAGACGGAGAGGATGAAGAGGCGATGGAGATCCTCGTTGAGGGTCATCGTGTTTCGCACGATGTCCCGGAACTTGTAGGCCCCGGAGCGGTAGTAGAGGCGCCAGGCGTTGCAGAGCTGGTTGTTCGTCGCCTTCGCGAACCCGGTGGCGTAGGTCTCCAGGAGGTCCCGGTGGTCTCGGACTCGGACGAGGATCAGCGTCCCCGAGACGACGAGCAGGAGCGCTCCCATCAGGGCCGAGAAGATCAGGGCGAACCGGCCCCGGAGCGAGCGGCGGAGCGGCGTCATCGGAGCCTCACGTCGCGCAGGTCGAGCTGGCCGTCGGCCCGCGTCCTCCACTCGACGTCGCCGGTGAGCGCGTGTCGTTCGTAGCTGACGAGGAGGGGCACCCACGGGAGGTCTGTGACGAGCGTCCGCATCGCGGACTGCAGAAGGTCCCGGCGAACGGCCGGGTCGAGCGTCCGGCCGATCTGCTCGATGGCGGTGTCCATCTCGTCGCTTCCGTACCCGCACGGGTTCTGCGTCGAGCCTCTCCGGTAGAAGTTCCCCTCGAAGAGCTCGCCCGCGTCCCCGGTCGTACAGATCCAGCCCGTGATGAAGATGTCGGCGTCGCAGGCGGCGAGCCGGGTGTCGTACTCCTCCTGGGTGACGGACTCTTCCCGGACCGAGAGGCCCGCGTCGGAAAAGGCCTCGAGGAGGTATCGGGAGATGGAGCCGCCGCCGCCGGTGGTGAGGAAGACGAGAGGCTTGGTCTGCCGCAGGCCCGTCTCCTCGATCATTCGGCGCGCGGCGCCCGGCACGAACGCCGGGACCGCGAGCGACGGGTCGAAGCCGACGATCGCGGGAGGGACGAACTGGCTCGCGGGAAAGGCCCCGCGCGCGGGCAGCGCCGCGAGGAGCGCCTCGTAGTCGATCGCGGCCCGAAGCGCGCGGCGTACGCGGACGTCGGACAGGAGGTTCTCCGGCCCTCCGCCGACGCGCAGGGCGAGGTAGTGGACGGCCAGGCTCGGCTGCTCGACGAGCCGGAACCCCGGGTCGTCCCGGTGCCTGATCCAGGTCGTCGTCGTCGGGGCGAAGAGGATCGCCGGGGCGAGGCGCTTCGCCTCGGTCCAGATTGCGTCGTCGTTCTTCTCGACGCAGAAGACGGCCGCCGGGATCTCCGGCGGCCCCTCGCGGTAGCCCGGGTAGGCCTCGAGCCGAAGGGACTCGCCCGGCTTCCACGACGCGATGCGGTACGGTCCCGTTCCCGCAGGAGCCTCGAAGTACGCCGCCTCTCCGGCCGTTTCGACGGCTCGCTTCGGCAGGATGTAGACGTAGGAGAGGACCGAGAGGAGCCCGGCGGGACGCTCCGACCGGATGTCGATGGTGAGCGGGTCCACGACCGTCACTTCCTTGATCGCCGACACGTAGCGGTGGATGTCCCAGGCGGGCCGGGCTCGGAGGCGTTCGATCGAGAAGGCGACGTCCTCGGCGGAAAGCTCCGTCCCGTCGTGGAACGAGACCCCCTCGCGAAGCCGGAAACGCCACACCGCGCCGTCGCGGATCTCCCATTCCTTCGCTAGGCGCGGCTCGAACGCCATCTGCCGGTCGTAGCGGACGAGAGGCTCGAAAACGTTCGAGGCGACGGTCGCCGTCACGACGTCGAACCGCTCGTTCGGGTCGAGCGACGGGACGTCCATCGCCCACAGGACGTGCAGCTCTCGGTCGCTCCCGCCCCGGGAGCATCCTCCGGCCACGAGGAACACGCCCACGAGCAACGCGGCCAGCGCGCGATCGGGCCTCCGCACGGCCGCATGTTACCTGTCCCGGACCCCGGGCGTTGGACGGGTGGCGGGAATGGCGCCGGGGAACGTATCGTTGTCCCCCGAACGAGGGAGGACCGCTCATGCCGAAGAAGCCGACGCCGGACGACCTCCGAAACCTCCTCGCTCCGAGGACGGAGCCGTGCATCTCTCTCTTCCTTCCGCTGCCCCGGCACGGCGCCGACCTGGCGATGGCGCCGGTCCGTTTCCGGAACCTCGTACGGCAGGCCGAGGCGCTCCTTGCGGAGCGGTACGACGCGAAGCGGATACGCGAGCTGGTGGCGCCGCTCGCAGGGTTGGCGGAAGCCGTCGACGTCTTCACCCCGGGCCCGGAGGGGCTCGCGGCGTTCCGGGCGGACGGGGTCCTCGAGACCTACAGGCTCTGGCCGCCCCCGCCCGAGCGGGCGGTGGTCGCCGACAGCTTCCACGTCAAGCCGCTACTTCGGAGCCTGCAGGACCGGAACCGCTACCACGTCTTCGCGCTCGGCTCCCGTCGCGTCGCGCTTTTCGACGGGTCGGAGAGGGGGCTCGTTCCGCGCGCCCTCCCGGGCCTTCCGGCACCGCTCGAGCCGTCCCCTTCGGCAGGGATTTTTCCTGGGCCGCCTCTCGCCGCCCTCCCGCCT
>CAZWRQ010000339.1:0-4603 GCA_964636395.1 uncultured Holophagales bacterium | reverse complement strand
CCCTTCGACGTCATGAACCGGGTCCTGACCGAGGAGCCCGCTCCCCCGTCCCGTCACGCGCCGGGGCTCCCCGCCGACCTCGAGACGATCGTCCTGAAATGCCTCGAGAAGGAGCCGGCGCGGCGGTACGACTCCGCGCGGGCCCTCGCCGACGACCTGCGGCGCTTCCTCGACGGCGAGCCGATCGCGGCCCGTCCGACGGGCCCGCTCTCCCGCCTCTTCCGGCGCATCCGGCGGAACCCTGCGCTCGCCATCCTCGCGGCGGGGCTGACGCTCGCCCTCGTCTCCTTCGCGACGTTCGCCGTCCGCGCGCGCGTCCAGTCCGCGCGGCGCGCCGAGATCGCCCGGTCTCTCGGGGAGGAGGTCCGGGAGACCGAGGTCCTCGTCCGCTGGATCTCCCACCTCCTTCCGCTTCACGACGTGAACCGCGAGCGGGCGATCGTCCGGTACCGGATGCGCGACCTCGAGGCCCGCCTCCCTACGATGGGCGCCGCCGCCGCCGCGCCGGGCGCCTACGCCCTCGGCCGGGGGCACCTCGTCCTCGGCGAGCTCGACGCGGCGCGGGAACGCCTCCAGCGCGCCTGGGACGACGGCGTCCGGAACCCGGAAGCCGCTTACGCGCTCGGGGTCACCCTCGCGCACCTCTATGAACGGGAGCGCCGCTCGTTCTCCGCCGCGCCGACGCCGGAGGAGCGGGAACGGCGGCGAAGGGAGGCCGACTCCGCCCTCCGCGACCCGGCGCTCGGCTTCCTCGAGAAGGCGCGTGGCGCGCGGATGGACTCTCCCGAGTACGCCGAGGCGCTCGTCGCCGAGCTGCAGGGCGAGCTCGACCGCGCGATCGAGCTCGCACGCTCCTCGGCCGAATCGAAGCCGTGGCTCTACGAGGCGCGCCTGCTCCTCGGTCGCGCGCTCCGGCGTCGCGGGCTCGAGCGAATGGAATCGGGGAGGGACGAGGAGGCTCTCCCCGACTGGGACGCCGCCGAGGCGGCGTACCGCGCGGCCGTGGAGATCGCTCGCAGCGCTCCGGACGGCTATCAGGGCCTTTGCTCGCTCTTTCGCGACCGGGCGGACGCGGCGCAGGTGCGAGGCCGCCCCGCCGCGAAGGAGCTGGAAGGGGCCGCCCGGTGGTGCGAGGGCGCGGTCGAGGTCGATCCCTCGAACGCCCTCGCTCTGCTCCGCGCCTCGGACGTCGAGTGGCAGTGGGGCGTCGAGCTCGCGAACGAGGGGAGGGACCCGCGCACGCGGTTCGAGAAGGCGGTCGCCCTCGCCGAGCGGACGATCCCCTCGCGCTTCGACCTCTCTTACGCGCTCGACAACGTCGGTATCGCCTGGGTCAACCGGGCTCAATGGGAGGCCGCGAACGGCATCGACCCGACGCCCTCCTTCGCGAAGGCGGAGGAAGCGTTCCGGCGCTGCACGGTCGAGTTCCCGAGCCTCTTCTCCGTCCACTGCAACCTCGCCGAGGCGCTCAACGCGAGGGCGCGGTTCGGTCTCTCCCGGGGGCGCGACCCGACGCCCCTGCTCGCGGAGGCCCGCGGCACGCTCGCGCGAGGAGAGGCGTTCACCGCGCACTTCTGCCTCGCGCTCGGCTGGGTCGTCTCCGCGTCGGTCGAGTCGCAATGGTCGCTGCTCTCGGGGCGGGACCCCGTCCCGGCCGCGGAGGAGGCGGCGCGGAGGCTGGGCCTCCTCCGGAGGGTGAACCCCGGTGCGGTGACAGGGCTCCTCGAGACCGCGACGGCGCACCTCGCCGTCGCCGAGCATCGCCTCCTCGAGGGTTTGGACCCCGTGTCGGACCTCCTGGCCGCGCGGCGCCTCGGCCTCGAGGCCTCCGCGGCGAGCGAGGGAGGACGGGGAGCGGCTCTCGTCCGCGCCGAGGTCGCCCTGCTTCACGCACGCGCGGGCCGACCGGCTGCGTGGGCCGAAGCGGAGGACGCGTTCGCCGAGGTGCGCCGCCTCGCTCCCGCGAACGCGCACGTCCTCTCGCGCTCCGCGCGCTTCCTCCGCTTCCGGCTGGATACGCCCGCGACCAGGCCCGGCGACGCGCGCGAGGGTCTCCACCTCGCCCGAGCGGCGCTCGAGATCGACCCCACCTCCGCTGAAGCGCTTCTCCTCGCGGGCTTCTTCTCCGGCCGCCTCGGCGCCGCCTCCGACGCGGCACGACTGGCGGCGCGGGGCTCCGTCTTGAACCCGCTCCTTCCGCGCCTCGTCGGGCTCAGCTCCGCGGCGCGCTCCGCTCGATCTCCCGCGTCTCCTCCGGCGCCGCCCAGCGGGCCCGGTGGAGGAGGAGCGGCTCGGTCTTCCCCTTGACCGCGACCGGCGGCAACGGCTCGAGCGCGAACCTCGGCGTCGTCAGGCGTCGCCGGGTCGCTTCCGAGATCAGGACCTCGCCCGGCTGCGCGGCCGTGCAGACGCGCGCCGAGACGTTCGTCGTGTCGCCGATCGCCGCGAACTGGACGTACTGCGGCGAGCCGATGTTCCCGAACGCGACGGGGCCGGAGTTGAGGCCGACGTGGATCTCGAGCCGCCGCCCCTCGCCCCAGGCGGCGTTCAGCCTCTCGAGGGCGCGGCGCATCTCGAGCGCGGCCGAGAGGGCCCGGTCGGCGTCGTCCGGGTGCGGCGCCGGCACCCCCCAGATCGCCATCAGCGCGTCGCCGATGTACTTCTCCAGCGTCCCCTCGTGCCGGAAGACGATGTCGGCCATGACGGGGAAGTAGCGGTTCAGGAGGTCGACGACCTCGCGGGGCGCCAGCTCCGAGGACATCGCCGTGAAGCCGCTGATGTCCGAGAAGAGGACGGTCACGTCGGCGTCGCGCACCCGGGCGCCGAAGTCGGCCGAGCCCATGAGGGGTCCGACGACGGACGGCGGGAAGAAGCGGAGGAGGCTCGAGCGCCGAACGGCCTCCTCCTGGAGCTTCGCCGTCAGGCGCGCGTTCTCGATCGCCTGCGCGGCCTGGCTGCCGAACGCGCCGAGGAACTCGAGGTCCTCCCTCGAGTAGCGGTTCGGGATCGAGCGGTGGTCGACGTAGAGGACGCCGATCACCCGCTCGCCCGCCTTCAGGGGCGCGGCCATGGAGGAGCGGATCGAGTCCCCGGCGACGGTCGCCGAGCCGGCGAAACGCGGGTCGACGAGCGCGTCGTCGCTGACGAGCCCCTCCCCCCGCTCGAAGACGTGCCGCACGATGCTCCGGCTGAAGAACGAATCGCTCTCCGCCATCGTCTTCCGCGACCGCACGACTTTCGCGACCGGCTCGTCCGACCCGTCCTCCTGGAGGAGGAGCGCGACGCGGTGGACGTCGAGGATCTGGAGGAGGAGCTCGACGATCCGCGGCAGGACCGCGTCGACCGGCTCGGGCGAGGAGAGGATCTGCGAGACGGTCAGCAGGATCTTCAGCTTCGCTTCGGAGCGCTGCATCGGCAGCGCTCCGCGGAGCTGGATCGCCGACGTCTTGTCGATCTCCGCGCCCGCCCCGATCAGGCCGTGGAGCGTCATCTCCGGGGAGGAGTAGCCCGACCGGGCCTGGGACGTCTCCTCCTCGAAACGGAGCGGAAGCTCCCCGAGCTGCAGCGTGTCGCCGTGCTTGAGCCGGCACTGGAGGACGCGGAGCCCGCCGACGAACGTGCCGTTGCGGCTCCCGAGGTCGAGGACGCTCGACCCGTCCGGCTCGACGTCGACCCGGGCGTGGACCCGCGACAGGCTCGCGTCGAGGAGGACGACGTCGTTCTCGCGGGAACGCCCGACGGTGTTGCCGCCCGGCTTCAGCGGAAAGCGCTCGTCGGGAGCGCCGGCGCTCGAGGACCGCACGAGATAGGGCATCTTTCCGAGGGATTCTAGCGGCCGGACGACGGAGCGCCGAAGAGCATCCGGACGACCGTCTTCGTCACCTTCCCCATCGCGTTCCGCGGGAGGTCTTCCAGGACGAGCAGGCGCGTCGGGAGCTTGTAAGGGGCGAGCCGCTCGCGGGCGAACGCCCGGACGGCGTCGAGGGAGAGCGGCGCGCCGCCCGTCACGACCGCGGCCGCGACACGCTCGCCCCACTCTTCGTCGGGGAGCCCCACGACCGCGGCGTCCTTCACGGCGGGGTGGAGCCGCAGGACGTCCTCGATCTCGAGCGCCGAGACCTTGTAGCCCCCCGTCTTCAGGATGTCGCTCGAGGCGCGGCCGAGGATCCGGAACCTCCCGGACTCGCGCACGGCGACGTCGCCCGTGAGGAACCAACCGTCCGCGAACGCTTTCGCCGTCTCCTCCGGGCGCCCGTGATACTCCCGGAAGAGCGTCGGCCCCGTCACGCGCAGCTCGCCGGCCGCGCCGTCGGCGCACGCCCCGCCCGCCTCGTCCGCGAGAGCGACCTCGACGGACGGCATCGGCGCCCCGACAGTCCCGGGGACCCTCTCGCCGCGAAGCGGGTTGCCGAGCGCCATCCCGATCTCCGTCATGCCGTAGCGCTCGAGGAGGCGGTGACCCGAGAGCTCCTCCCAGCGGTCGAAGAGCGGGACGGGGAGCGCTGCGGAGCCCGAGACCATCAGCCGGAGCCCGCGGCAGGCGTCGCTGCGGCGCCCGCGCGCCGCGGCGTCGGCCGCCTCGAACGCGGCGGCGAGCTTCGCG
>CAZWRQ010000338.1:0-4625 GCA_964636395.1 uncultured Holophagales bacterium | reverse complement strand
CCGGACAATTACCGGAGCGAGGAGGACGTCCTCGCCTGCACCGGGGCCGCGGCGCTCCACCGGCGCACGATGCTCCAGGACGTCGCCGTCGGGGGGCTCGCTCTCGACGAGAACCTCTTCGCCTACTACGACGACCTGGACCTCTCGTGGCGAGCACGCCTGCGGGGCTGGAGGTGCCGATACGTCCCGGCCCTGGTCGCGCGTCACCGCCGGGCGGGACGCAACTCCCTCCGCAAGCTGGCCGGCCGCTCCTCGCGGGGCAGCGAACAGGCGTTGACGGTCCGGAACCGCTATCTCGTCATGGCCAAGTGCGAACGGGTTCGCGACCTCCTCGGCTCGCTTCCCTGGCTCGTCCCCTTCGAGCTCGCGCGGCCCTTCTTCCTGGCCTGGAACGCGCCCGGCGCCCTCCGCGGATACGCGCTGGCGGCGCGAGGGCTCCCCGAGGCGCTGCGACAGCGAAGGGTCATCCAGGCCAGCCGTGGAACGAGGAGGGACCCGAAGTGAGAGTCCTCCAGGTGATCGACAAGTCCTTCCTCGGAGGAGGACAGACCGTCGTCCGGCACCTCCTCGAGGGGTTCCGGGGGACCGACGTGGAGTCGCTCCTCGCCTGCCGCGACGGGGGGCCTCTCGTGGAGGCCGCCCGGGCGCTCGGGACGAGGGTCCACACGATCCCGTTCGACAAGCGGTTCCGCCCCTCGGCGGCGCGGCGCGTCGCAGCCCTCGTCCGGTCGGAAAGGATCGACGTCGTTCACGCCCACGGTCTCGTCGCGGCCACCACGTGCTGGATGGCCCGGCGACTCTTCGGGGCCCGCGCGCCGCTCCTCTATCACCAGCACGGCTTTCACCACCACAACTACGGCCCCCTCACGATCGGCCTCCGCCGGGCCGCGGAGAGGGCGATCTGCCGGAGCGTCGACCGGGTCATCCCGGTCTCGAGCGCAGACCTGGCGCTCCTCTCGGGCGGAGGCTACGCGCCGCGGGAGCGGCTGGAGCTCGTCTACTACGGGATCCCGGAGCCGCGTGCGACGGCGGACGAGATCGAGGACGCCCGCCGGGCGGCCCGCCTCGAGCCCGGCCGCCCCGTCGTAGGGCTCGTCGGGAGGCTGCACGTCCAGAAGGGGGTCGACGTGTTCCTGACGGCGGCCGCCCTCGTCCACGAGGCGCGACCCGACGCGCAGATCGTCGTCGTCGGAGAAGGGGAGCTCGAGACCGAGCTCCACGACCTGGGGAGACGGCTCGGCCTGAAGGACGCGATCCGCTGGGTGGGAGGACGCCCGAGCGCCCCCTTCATGCCGCTCTTCTCCGTCGCCGTCCTCTCCTCACGCTGGGAGGGGCTCCCGCTGGTCCTTCTGGAGTACATGGCGCGCTCCCTCCCGATCGTCACGACGGACGCCGAGGGCTGCCTCGACGCGGTCGGGGAGAAGGAGGCCCGGATCGTTCCCCGGGACGACCCCCGGTCGATGGCCGACGCGATTCTCGCCCTCCTCGGCGATCCCGGATCGGCGCGCCGCCTCGGAGAATCCGCCCGGTCCCGGTTCGACGGAACATTCGACATAGCGACGATGACGCGCAGGTTCGAGTCGCTCTATGGGGAGGTTCTGAGGTGAAACGCGCGGTCCTTCTCCTTCCGATCCTGACCGTGCTCGTCGCGGGCTGCGAGAAGAACCGGGCCTCCGCGTCCGGACCCGGCATAACGGCTGACGCGCCGGAGACGCCTCCGGCCGCACCGGAGAGTGCCACCGTCACGATCGACGCCACGCGCGTTCTCAAGCCCTTGAGCCCGCTTCTCTTCGGAATGCACATCGAATGGGTGGAAAGCGGGAACGGGCTTCTCGAGGCCGATCGCCCCGCCCTTCGCGCCGAGGTCCTCGAGCTCCTCCGGCCGCTTCACATACCAGCCTTCCGTTTCCCGGGCGGTATCCACGCGGACTACTACGACTGGACCCGAGGAGCCGGCGATTCCAGCCATCGGGGTTCGAGCCGGAACGCCTTCAACGGGCAGAGCCTGGAGCACCGGTTCGGTACGCCCGAGCTCCTCGCCCTGCTGAAGGAGACCGGCGCCGAGGCGGTGCTGACGGCGAACTACGGGACCGGCAGCGCCGAGCAGGCATCGGCCTGGGCGAAGCACCTCAGGTCTCTCGGTGCACGGGCGCGGCTCTGGGAGGTCGGCAACGAGATCTATCTGACCGGGCCGCGCGAAGGCGGACCGAACGGCAAGGCCATCTACCGTCGGCCGGAGGAGTACGCGAAGGACTTCCCGCGCTACCGGTCCGCTCTTCGAGCGGTCTTTCCGGACGCGCTCGTCGGGGCCATCGGACACCTCGACACGGGCGCGTTCCCCCTGGCCCCCGAGGAAAGTCGCGACTGGACCGTCCGGATGCTGGAGTCCCTCGAGGGACCCGTCGACTTCCTGGCCGTCCACAACGCCTACGCGCCCGTGATCCTCGACGACTCGGCCTCCTTCGCCGACGAGCGCGCGAGGGGCGAGGTCTACCGGAGCCTCTACGCGGGCGCGGCGGAGACCCGGGAGAACCTGGACCAGGTCCTGGAGACGCTCGCCCGCCTCTCCCCCGCGAACGCGAACGTGCCTCTCGCCGTGACGGAGTTCGGACCTCTCTTCGGCGTGAGCTCCCGGCGGGACCAGCACGCCATCTACGTCGACCAGTCGCGGACGCTGGCGGCCGCCCTCTACGTTGCGTCTCTCCTCGACGTCTTCCTCGGGGAGCCTCGGATCTTCCTCGCCTGCTACACGAACCCGATCCACCGCTGGTACGGGAGCCTCCTCACCGACACGGAGGCGGGCATCGTCCGTACTCCGACGTATCACCTGTATGCGCTCTACCGGTCCCGATTCGAGCCGGGTCTCCTCTCGACCGTCGTCACCTCACCGACCTTCGACGCCCAGGAGAAGGGAATCGTGAAGGCCCATCGCGGCCTGCCCGACCTTCTCGCGCGCGCGAGCCTGAGCAAGGACGGCAGCCGCCTGACCGCTCTTCTCGTGAACCGGAGCCTCGATCGGCCGCTCCGGACGACCGTCTCCTTGGAGGGCTTCGCGCCGAGCACGGCCGACTGCCTCGTCTTGACGGCCCCCTCCCCGGCATCGATCAACGGCCCGGGGCTCACGACGACGACCCGGGCCGGAGGAGAGGAGATCGAGCCGAAGCCGTGGCCGTGCCCGGTCGGAGACCCCATCGAGATCGAGGTCCCGCCGAGCTCGATCCTGAGCCTGGTCGCCACGCGGACTCCGATTCGAGCGACCACGGTCGCACCGCCCCGCAAGTAGGTGCGGACGGGAACGCGGCCCCGCCGCGACGAGGCCGGCCCGACGGCCTGGCCCCGCGAGATGAGATAGGATCTCGGCAATGTACCGCTCGCTCCGGTGGCGCCGGCTCGCCCTCGCCGGACTTATCGCCGTCTTCCCGGCGGCCCGGGCGCAGAATCCGGGCTGGGAGGAGCTCGGACCGAGCTCGGTCGGCGGTAGGGTCTCCGCCCTCGCGGTGGACCCTCGCGACCCCCGCCATCTCGTCGTCGGGACACCGGCCGGCGGCCTCTGGCGCTCCACCGACGGCGGACAGGTCTGGCAGACGCTCGCGCCGTGGCTGGCGACGACGCCCCTGAGCGCCGTCGCCATCTCCCCCGCCGACTCGAACGTCCTCGTCGCCGGGACCGGGACGCTTTCGGACGGGGGCTCGGTCTCCCCCGGGATCGGCCTGATCCTCTCCGCGGACGGCGGGAGCTCCTGGACGGTCGCCGGGGCCCTCGGCGCGGGCGTCTACGTCTCGGCCCTCCTCGTCGACGACGCGGACCCCTCGCGGATCCTCGTCGCCACCGATACCGGCGTGAAGCTCTCGACGAACGGAGGTTCGAGCTTCTCGACGGCCCTCGATGGGGATGCCGTGTCGGCGCTCGTACGCGACCCACTTCGCGCCGGTTCGGTATTCGCGTCGGGCCGCGGAGGCCTCTACAGGAGCGACGACCGGGGGAGCACATGGGTGAGAACGGCCGCGTGGCCTCTCCGGACCTCCGACACGTTCGGAGTCGGAACGACGTACGTGTCGGTTTCCGCGAAGACTCCGGGGCTCCTCTACGCGACGATCCAGGTGCTGGGTGACCTCAATCGGACCGACCGGGCGCTCCTCCTTCGTTCTCGGGACGGAGGGGAGACGTTCGAGGAGCTCACGCCCCCCCCGTTCTGCACCTCCTGCGGGTTCGCACTGGCGGTCGCCCTCGACCCGCTCGACGACACGCGGATCCTCCTCGGAGGGGACGGACTTTCGGTCTCGACGGACGCCGGAGAGACCTGGAGGACCGTGTCCGGGGACGTGGCCGGTGTGCATCGGATACTGGTCCTCTCGGACGGCGTCCTCGTGGCGGGCACCTCGGGAGTCTCGACGCTCGACGCAGCCTGGTCGACGGCGACGGCCTCGAGCTACGGGCTGGCCGTGACCTCGGTGACGAGCCTCGACGCGTCCCGCGAGTCACCCCCGCGCCTCCTCGTGGGGACCGCCGACTCGGGCACTCTTCTCGCGGTGCCGGAGGACCCCTCCCCCGCCTGGCACGTCATCTACGGCAGGCGGGAGGCGGCGGGCCCGGCGCGCTTCGACCCCTTCGACTCCGACCGCCTC